>CAKTMW010000047.1 GCA_934574095.1 uncultured Oscillospiraceae bacterium
GAAGGCAAATTCAAGCCCACCGACAAGGTACTGTACCTCTATTCCGGCGGTGCGGGCGGCCTGTTCGCCATCGACGTGGACCTGGGGTAAAATTCAAAAAAAGGCCGGACAGCCGCAGCGCTGCCCGGTCTTTTTTCATTTTGTCAGCAGTCCGCCCACCAGGACGAAATAGTCCGGCGCTTTGCCGTCTCTGCCCCACAGCACCGGCATATGGAAATACCGCTGCAGGCAGCCCTCCACGTCGCCGCCCAGCGCCTCAATGGAGTAGCGCAGGTGCTCCGGCTGACGGCAGGGCCGTCCCTGGGCCTTTTCGCACACTTGGCACAGGTCGCAGGTGCCCGCCAGCAGCATTTGACTGCCGGGTACGGCCCGCTCCCGCTGATAGAGCTTCTCCCGGTACAGGCGCTTTTCCTCTTTCAAAGCCGCCAGAGCGTCCTCCAACGGCTGGTCTGATATGTCGGCGTACAGCACCCTGGCATAGAGCCGCAGTCCTGTGTAGGCCCGCCAGACCGTCATGGGGGCAAAATCGAAGGGCGGACAGGTCCACCGTGTGTTGTAGTTATGACACTGGCGGCAGGCGGGCAGAAATTTCTCCACGTGGACGAACTCCGCCGCAAACTCCGCTGCCGTAGTCTCCGCCTTCATCTCGCTGATATGGTATTGAAACGCCATCGCAAGTCCCTCCCCTGCCGATATATTTTCAGTATAGCACACGCCCGCCCGCTTGTCACCCCGAAAGACAGGCGGCATATTTTTTGCTTCTATCTGAAAACTTGTCTTGAAAAGCAAGTTGTCAGATGGTATGCTGAAATGGAAATAAAAGGGAGGGCCTTATCATGGACAATGAAGGACTCACACAGTATACCCGCATCGCCATATCCCTGGCGGAACGGATCGCATCCGGGCAGCTGAAGGAGGGGGACAAGGTCTCCGGCCGGTCCAAGCTCTCTCCGGAGTACAACGTCTCTCCGGAGACCATCCGCCGGGCGCTGCGGCTGCTGGCGGACATGAAGGTGGTGGAGGTCAAGGAGCAGAGCGGCGTATATGTTTTGTCCGCCGACAATGCCCGGCGCTATCTCCGCAACTTCGCGGAGCAAACCGATATGCGCAGCAAGCAGCAGCAGCTCAGGGAGCTGCTGACCCGCCAGGAGCAGCTGAACCGCCAGATGGCGGCGCTGTGCCGCGATATTCTGGACGAGATCAGCCAGACCCCAGACGCCCTGCCCAACTACTGCTGCCGCGTACCGGATGGCTGGTCCCACAGCGGCACCACCGTGGGGAGCCTGCGGTTCTGGCAGGCCACCGGCGCCACCATCGTGGCGATCCGCCGGAACCTGTCCTATATCGTCTCCCCCGGCCCCTATGCCGAGCTGTACGCCGGGGACACGGTGATCTTTGTAGGGGACACCAAGGCCCGTGAGGCCGTGTCCCATTTCTTCTCAAACGCGTAATTTTCCCGGCTCCGCCGGATCACGAAAGGAGTTTTTCTATTGGTACACAACGAACTACACGCTATCGACCTAGGCATTATTGCCGCCTACCTGATCGCCATGGTAGCCATCGGCGTGGTGGTGGTGAAAAAGGTGCAGAGCACCGACGACTACTATCTGGGTGGCCGGTCTTTCGGCCCGCTGGTGCTGATGGCCACCGTGTGCGCCACCATTATCGGCGGCAGCGGCCTGATGGGCCGCGCCGGTGTGGCGTACTCCAGCGGCTTCAAGGCCATTATGACGGCGCTGCCCTATCTGCTGGGTATGTTCATCTTCTCCGGCTTTGCGGGGCGTATCTCCGCCGTGGGCACTACCTTCAACGTCACCTCTATCCCCGATCTGTTCGAGCAGCGGTTCGGAAAAACCGCCAAGGTGATTCTGGGCTGCCTCATCGCCTTTACCATGATGGGCACCGTAGCCTCTCAGGTAACGGCCACCGCCACCATCATCAATATGCTGGGCAACGAGATCGGTATCTCCTATGAGGTGGGTGCGCTGATCGCCTGCGCGGTGTTCATTATCTATACCGCTACCTCCGGTCTGTTCGGCGTCATCTATACGGATGTGTTCCAGTTCGTCATGCTGATCCTGTTCGTGTACATCATGATCCCGGCGGCGTCGCTGGCCAAGCTGGGCGGCTTTTCGGTGTTTCTGGAAAACCTGGCCCCGGAGCTGGCCAAGCCCTATGTAGACGGCAGCATCATCGGCGACATCATCACTTACTTCGTGTTCACGCTGGCGGGTGCGGAGATGTGGCAGCGGGCCTTTGCCGCCAAGAGCCAGAAGGCCGCCCGCGAGGGACTGTTCCTGGGCACCTTCGTCTACGGTCTCACCATCCCGCTGGTGTGGTTTATGGGCGTGGTGGCCCACCAGCTGGTCAGCGCGGAAAAGATCGCCCAGTACGGCTCCACCGACGCGGTGGTGCCCGCCCTTGCCATTGAAATCCTGCCGGTTGGACTGACGGGTCTTGCGCTGGCGGGCATCCTGTCAGTCATCATGTCCACGGCGGACAGCTATCTCATCGTCTCCGTCCAGACCTGCGTCCACGATATCTATAAGGTATTTAAGCCCGACATCCCGGAAAAGAAGGAGCTGCGGCTGACCCGCGTGTTTGCCTTTATCCTGCCGCTGGGCGCACTGGTGATCGCCCTGTACATCAAGAACGCCTACAACATTCTCATGTTCGCCTGGAGCTTCTACGCGGCGGCGGCCGGACTGCCCGCCTTTGCCGCCCTTTACTGGAAGAAAGCCACCAAGGCCGGCATTATCTCCGGTATGGCGGCGGGCTTCGTGGTGTGCGTGGGCTGGAAGCTCATCGGCACTCCCTTCGGCCTCGGCCCCACAGTGCCCGGCGCTATCGCCTGCGCCGCCGCACTGGTGATCGTCAGCCTTGCCACGTACAAAAAGACACCTTCCCCTTTCCTGGACCCCTATCACGGAGAAAAAGCCGGTGCCTGATGGGCGTCGCATACCAAAAAGCGGACGTGACCTTTTCGGTCACGTCCGCCTTTTTCATCGTTATGACAGTCCCCGTAACTTCTTGGCCGTTCCGCCCAGGATAGCTCCCGCCAGACCGCCGTAGTTATCCGCCACATGGTCCCTCAGCCGCCGCGGAGGATGCACCGCCCGTTCTCTGTGCTCCGTTCCGCGGTTTCAATATTTCACCGGCGTTCCCCTCCTTCGGGGGTGTCGGTCTCGCCTCCTGAAACGATAGCTTTGACAAGCTGCGCCCACCGCTCCGGATAACAGGCCAGCAGCTCCTCGTGCCGCAGGTCCTGCTCATGGATCACCGGATGGGCGAAGTGCCGCTGATAGCGGGCCAGGTATTTCCCGCCCATTTTTTTGGCGTAAAAGATATGGAACCGGGTGCCGGGTACGTCGAGCTTCTCCGGCAGGGGCGTCACCAGGTCGGAGTAGAATTGATTCTTGCAGCTCCTCATCGTCACATAGGGCCGTGCACCGCCGAACATCTCCATAAACGCTCCGGCATAGTTGGGCATCTGCGTCAGGCGCTTCTCCATCTGCCGCCGCAGCAGAGGGTTCTTAAATTTCCCGTCCCGGATCAGCGGATAGAGCAGGGGCACCAGCAGGTCCGTTTGCAGCCGGGCGGCAAGCTTTGACGACTGGTCCAGGTCGGAGCTTCCGAGGATGCCGTAGTCCATACGGATATTCTTTCGGGACGCCAGCAGCCCCACGAAGGAGCCGCCCAGCGAGCAGCCGTAGGCAGCGCGGATGTGTCCGCCGCAGTAATCGCTGATATAGGTCTCGATCCGCTCCGTCTCCCGCGGCATGGTGGGAAACTCCGTTTTCTCCGTCTCGTCAAAGCCGTCATAGCTGACGCACAACACACGAAAGTCCCTCTCCAGCAGAGGGATCACATGGGCGAAATTACTTTTCCAGTGGCAGCAGGTCCCCGGCAGCAGCAAAATGACCGGGGGCGTCCTGCCGGCCGAACGCATAAACCTTCATGTTCATATACCTTCATTTCCGGGCCGCGGCATTTTACCGCCCCTCTTTTAGTTAGCGTACACTAACCTTCTGTATTGTAGCACCAGAGGCTTCCCCTTTCAAGGCGGTAACGAAAATTTTTCTTTTTTGTCCGGGCTCAAAATTTTTGCCGGTTTGGTATGATTCTGTCGATTTGGTAAAGACAGCCGCGCACATCCATGCTATACTGACGTTGTAAGTTAGCGGTGGATAACCGCAAAATTTTAAGACACAGGAGCGCAGCACAAGATGAGCGGCACGATGTTTGAAAAGCAAGGGGCCATACTGCTGGCGCAGAGCGACGGCTGCTCGGTCTGGCAATTCCGCAACGAGACCGGCAACGGCACCATGACCACCTATGAGGTATTCCCCGGCGTGATACTCAGCTTCAACGACTTTCATATCGCTTTGACAGCAGCTATGTAGCTGACCGCCGCCTGTTTGCCATCGACCACTGCCGGGAGGGCCGGATGGAGTATTCCCCCTGCGACAATATGCTGGCCTACACCGAAGCAGGCGACATGAAGCTGGACCTGCGTGTGCGGCACACCGGCACATTTATCTTCCCATCCCGTCACTACCATGGACTGACCATTGCCTTTGACCGCGAGATCGCCAGCCGTACCCTCCCCCTGGCGCTCAGGGATTTTCCCGTGACGCCGGAAGCGCTGATTGCCCGCTGGGAATTGGCGGATCACCCCCTTGTACTCCATAGCGCCGATATGCTGGCACACATCTTTGGCGAGCTGTACTGTGTCCCGGAGAAAATCCGTATTCCATATTTCAAGGTAAAGATACTGGAACTGCTGCTGTATCTGGACGCCACGGCCATTCCCGGCAAGAATACCGCTCCCCCGTATTTCTATAAGACCCAGGTGGAGAAGGTCAAGGCCATCCATGACTTTCTCATCGCGCACATTGCTGAGAGCTTTACGCAGGAGGAACTGTCCCGCCGGTTTGCTATCCCCATGACCACTATGAAGAGCTGCTTCCGTTCTGTCTACGGCGCCGCCATCAGTACATGGCTCACCAGCCGCCGCATGGAGCTGGCGGCAGAGCTGCTGCTCCGGGAAAAATCCATGAGCGTCGCCGAGGTCGGCGGAAGGGTCGGCTATGACAATCCGGGAAAATTTACAGAAGCCTTCAAAAAAGACTTAAAAGCAACGCCATCGGCGTATCGCAAGGAAAGAGGTAACTGCCATGAAATCTGAAAAAAAGAGTTGGATGAACGCCCTTTTCGCCTACGCGGAGGGGGAGAAAAACAGGCTGATCCTGTCGGTCGTCCTGTCGGTGCTCAGCGTGATGCTGTGGCTGGTGCCCTTCTACTGCATGTACCGGCTCATCTGCCTGATGGCGGTGGGAACGGCCACGGCGGCGCTGGCGGTGAAGTGGTGCCTGCTGGCGCTGGCGGCCTACGCCGCCAAGGTGGTGCTGTTCGGCCTGTCCACCGGCACATCCCACGCCATGGCGTACACCATTCTGGAGGGACTGCGGCTGCGGCTGGCAGACCGGTTCCTCCACGCGCCGCTGGGCAACGTGGAGAACCACACCATCGGCGAGATCAAGACCATGATGGTGGACAAGATCGAAACGCTGGAGCCGCCGCTGGCTCACATGATCCCGGAGGGAGCGGGCCACGTGGTGCTGCCCGTCGTCAGCATCATCGCCCTGCTGTGCGTGGACTGGCGGCTGGCGCTGGCCTCGCTGGTGACGTTCCCCCTGTCGTTCCTCTGCATGGGACTGACCTTCAAGATCAGCGGCAAAAACTTCGACAAATACGACCAGCCCGCCAGCTACATGAACAGCACCATCGTGGAGTACATCGAGGGCATCGAGGTCATCAAGGCCTTTGGCCGTGCGGGCGTCAGCTATGAGAAGTACGCCAGCGCCATCACCGATTTCCGCACCTTCGTGGTGAAATGGCTGGCCTCCACCTTCGCCACCATGAAGCTGAGCTTCGCCCTGTTCCCCTCCACCCTCATCGGCACGCTGCCGGCGGCGCTGGCGGCCTACACGGTAGGTCTGCTGATCGAAGCCCGGCGCGGCGGCACAGCCTTTGATACCTCGTGGGGCTGGAAATGCATCGTCATTCAGGTGATCCTTGTGTTCTTCCGGTTCCTCTTTGACTACCTCCGCGCCCGGTTACAGGAGCCTATCAGCTACCAACTGACTGCCCGTGACCGTCTGCGGTGGGCGACGCGCTGAAGCGCGTGTCGCTGGGCTACTTCCAGCAGGTCAGCACCGGCAACATTCTAAGCTCCATCACCACCGGCCTGTCCACGCTGGAAAATATGGGCATCCGCATGATCGACAACTTTGTGGGCGGCTACCTGAACTTTCTGGTAATCTTCGTGTGTCTGGCGGTGTGCAGCCCCGTCACGGCGCTGATCGCGCTGGCCGCGGCGGCGCTGTCCCTGTGCTTCCTGCTGGTGATCTCCCATTACAGCCGGATCAACGCACCCGTGGAGGCCCAGGCCAACCGGGACATGACCGGCGCGGTCATCGAATACGCCCGTGGTCTGGCTGTGGTGAAATCCTTTGGCAAGAGCGGCGCGTCTATGGATTCCGTCACCCAGGCCATCGGCGACAGCAAGCGCATCCACCTGAAGATCGAGTGGGGCTATATCCCCGGCAATGTGCTGCACCTGCTGGCCCTGAAATGCGGCAGCGTGGGACTGGCGCTGGCAGCGGCGCTGCAATGTCTGCGGGGTGAGATGGACTTCTCCCTGATGCTGATGTTTGTATTCTTCTCCTTCAGCATCTTCGCCAGCCTTGAGCCCATCAGCGACAACGCCCACACGCTGGGCGTCATCGACGACGCCATGGATCAGCTGGACGCCCTGCGTAGCGAGAACTTTATCGACGCCGACGGCAAGGATATCCCGCTGGAGCATTACGATATCGCCTTTGACCACGTGGGCTTCGGCTATGACTCCCGGCAGGTACTGAAGGACGTATCCTTCACCATCCCCGAAAAGACCTCCACCGCCATCGTCGGGCCCTCCGGCGGCGGTAAGACCACCCTTTGCCACCTGCTGTCCCGCTTCTGGGATGTGGACGGCGGGCACGTCACGCTGGGCGGACATGATGTGCGGGAGTACGACATGGACAGTCTGATGGAAAATTTCAGCTTCGTGTTTCAGAATGTCTATCTGTTCCACGACACCGTTGCCAACAACATCCGCTTCGGCCAGCCGGACGCACCCATGGAGAATGTGATCGAGCGGCGAAGAAGGCCCGCTGTCATGACTTCATCACGAAGCTGCCGCAAGGGTATGAAACGGTCATTGGGGAAGGGGGAGGCTCCCTCTCCGGCGGTGAGCGCCAGCGGCTTTCCATCGCCCGCGCTATGATGAAGGACGCGCCCATCATCATTCTGGACGAAGCCACGGCCAACGTCGACCCGGAAAACGAATAAGAATTGATGGAGGCAGTCAGTCAGCTGACGCGGGAGAAAACCGTTATCCTAATCGCCCACCGGCTGAAGACCGTTCGCCACGCCGACCAAATACTGGTGGTGGACAAAGGGCAGATCGCCCAGCACAGCACCCACGATGCACTGATGGCGCAGGACGGCATTTACCGCCGCTTCATTACCAGACGGGAACAGGCGGTGGGCTGGAAGCTCTAAGGCGACAACCACCGCTTCCTGTCCATGTGTTTCCTCCCCGTCTTCCTACGGAAACAAGCCCCCCGCCGAAGCGCAAGCGCTTCGGCGGGGGGCTTTGACTATTTTCCTATTGGCAGGACGCGCACTCACCGGTTCAGAATGCGCATGAACTCCTCGCCGGTGATGGTCTCCTTCTCATAGAGGTAGGTGGCCAGTTCGTCCAGCTTCTCCCGGTTGTCCATCAGAATTCTGACGGCCTTGTCGTGCTGCTTCTGCACCAGGTCCACCACCTGCTGGTCGATCTTGGTCTGGGTCTCTGCAGAGCAGGCCAGGGAGGCGTCGCCGCCCAGATACTGGTTGGTGACGGTCTCCAGCGCCACCATGCCGAACTCATCGCTCATGCCGTAGCGGGTGATCATGGCGCGGGCCAGCTTGGTAGCCTGCTCAATGTCGTTGGAAGCGCCGGTGGTGACAGAGCCGAACACCACTTCCTCGGCGGCCCGGCCTCCGGTAAAGGTGGCGATCTTGTTCTCGATCTCCTCCTTGGTCATCAGGTAGTGATTGCCCTCCTCCACCTGCATGGTGTAGCCCAGCGCGCCGGAGGTGCGGGGCACGATGGTGATCTTCTGCACGGGAGCGGAGTGGGTCTGCATGGCCGCCACCAGGGCGTGGCCCACCTCGTGATAGGACACGATCTTCTTCTCGTGGTCGGTCATGATGGCGTTCTTCTTCTGATAGCCGGCGATGACCACCTCGATGCTCTCCTCCAGGTCGGCCTGGGTGGCAAAGCGGCGGCCGTCACGGACGGCCCGCAGCGCCGCCTCATTGACAATGTTGGCCAGCTCCGCGCCGGACGCGCCGGAGGCCATGCGGGCGATCTTGCTGAAGTCCACATCCTCGGCTACCTTGATCTTCCGGGCGTGTACCTTCAGAATCTCCTCCCGGCCCTTCAGGTCGGGCAGCTCCACGGGAACGCGGCGGTCGAAGCGGCCGGGGCGGGTCAGGGCCGGGTCAAGGGATTCGGGGCGGTTGGTGGCCGCCAGAATGATGACGCCGTTGTTGCCCTCAAAGCCGTCCATCTCCGTCAGCAGCTGGTTCAGGGTCTGCTCCCGCTCGTCGTTGCCGCCATATTGCCCGCCGCTGCGCTTCTGGCCGATGGCGTCGATCTCGTCGATGAACACAATGCAGGGCGCTTTCTCCTTGGCCTGGTTGAACAGGTCACGCACCTTGGAAGCGCCCATGCCCACGAACATCTCCACGAACTCCGAGCCGGACATAGAGAAGAAGGGGACGTTGGCCTCACCGGCCACTGCCTTGGCCAGCATGGTCTTGCCGGTGCCCGGAGGGCCCACAAGCAGGATGCCCTTGGGCATGGAGGCGCCGATGTCCTTGTACTTGCTGGGGTCGTGGAGATAGTTGACCACTTCCTGCAGATTCTCCTTGGCCTCGTCCTCACCGGCCACGTCGTCAAATTTGATGCCCTCGGCGGACTTCACGTAGACCTTGGCGCTGGACTTGCCCATGTTGAACATCATGGAGTTGCTTCCGCCGCCCATTTTCTTCATCATGCTGCGGGACAGCAGCTGCCCGATGCCGATGAAGAGCACCAGCGGCAGCACCCAGCCCAGAATGTCCACCAGCAGCGAGCTCTGCTGGATCTCCTCGCCGGTGGTGGAGACGCCCGCATCCAGCAGACGCTGTACCAGTCCGTCGTCGGGGACGATAGCGGTCTTATAGATGGTCTTTTCATCCTTGCTGGTAAACAGGATGCGGTTGCTCTGCTGCTGAATCTCCACCTGGCCGATCTGGCCCTGCTCCGTCATGGACACAAAGGTGTTGTAATCCACGTCCTTGATCTGGTGCTCCGCCAGCCACGGCATGGCCAGCAGATTGAACAGCAGCACCACCAGAAGCACGATCATGTAGTAGTACAGCAGCGGTTTTTTCGGTGATTTCACTTCATTCATTTGCGCGTTCCTCCTTATCTTTCAGAGTATCCGTTTTATTTTTCCGTTCTTCCCGTTTTATTATGGGAATACTACTGGCAAAAGATTTTAATTTCTGCTATTATAATGCCATCGTCTTAAAAAGGCAAATAGTTTTTACCACAATAACCCAGTATGATGAAGTAAGAGGAACCCATCCCATGAAAAAAGCAGCCAAGTTTACCATTGCCGCCCTGTCCGCCGCCGCGGCCTGCGTCGGGGCCGTCTACGGCGTGACCCATCTTCTGATGGGCGTAGCCATGAACCGCCAGCCGCCCCGGCTGGGGAAGAAAAAAGGCGGCGGTTCCCGCCTGACCGGTGAACGGCCCAACGACGGCTTCCGCGCCGCCCAGAAGGCAGCCTCCCAGCGCCTGGCCGCCGCGCCCCACCAGATGGTGACCATCGAAAGCCAGGACGGCCTGCGCCTGGCGGGCCACTGGTTCCCCTGTCCCGACGCCCGGCGCATCATCATCGCCTTCCACGGCTGGCATTCCGCCTGGCACCGTGACTTCGGCCTGATGGCCGGTTTCTGGCAGCAGGAAAAATGCAGCGTTCTCTATGTGGAGCAGCGGGCCCAGCAGAACAGCCAGGGCGACTACATCGGCTTCGGCCTGACGGAGCGGGAGGATTGTCTTGCGTGGACGCAGTGGGTGGTCAATCGGTTCGGCACGGCCCTGCCCATCTATTTGGCAGGCGTCTCCATGGGTGGCACTACGGTGCTGATGGCGGCGGACCTGCCGCTGCCGGACGCCGTCCGGGGCATCATCGCCGACTCGGCCTATACCTCTCCCCATGCCATTTGGCAGCACGTAGCCCGAAAGAATCTGCACATTCCGTTCCTGCTGGGCGGATGGATGGCCGATCAGGTCTGCCGCGCCCGGCTGTCCGTGGGCTCGGACGAATGCTCCACACTGGACGCCCTCTCCGTTACCGAAAAGCCCGTGCTGCTGATCCACGGCAGGGACGATCACTTCGTCCCCGTGCGCATGGCCTATGAAAACCGGGCCGCCTGTGCATCGCCCTGCCGGCTTCTGGTGGTGCCGGACGCCGACCACGCCATGGGCTATTATGTTGACCGGCAGGAGTATGAGGAAGCGCTGCGCCGCTTCTGGTCCGCTTGTGAGGAATGAATAAGAAAAGCCTCGTAACCATGCTGGTTACGAGGCTTTTCCTTATTTGAAACGCGATGGCAGTCAGCGAGCATCGGTAGGATATCAGCGCGAAAATCACTTGAAATCACTTATAGTATCCGGGGTTCTGATAGCCGCTTCCGCTGGGCTCGCTCTCGATCATGGTCAGGATGGCGTTGCGGCAGCCCCGCACCATCACGTCCTGCTCCTCAGGCGCACGGTTGACCATCTGGTTGGTGGGGCTGGTATAGAACCACAGACCCTCGTCAGCGGCAAGGCCTACGCCCTCACTGTCGGTAATGGCGTCAGGATCCAGACCCAGCACGTCCCGGATCTCGTCGCGGGAGTAGAACACCCACTCGGCCTCCGGCATGGTGTTCTCCCACTTGCAGGCGCTGATATCGCCGTCCTCGGACTTGCCGGGGCTGTACACCTCAATGGTATAGGCGTGGATATTGTAGCGGCCATAGGCGTAGTCGATCAGCTCCGCGGCGGTGGGGTAATCCTCGTTGGAGCTCATGCTGTAAAAGCCCCGGCCGGTGTAGTCCTGAAAAACCTGCGCCATCTTGGCGGCGGTCTCCTTCATAAAGGGTATCTCGGCGTCGTCGGGATCGTTGGCGTCATAGGCGCGATAGCACCACGGATAAAGCACGGACTGGATGCCGGTGTGCAGCGAGACAAGGGCGTCGATCTCGTGCTCGTATAGAAACTGCTGGAGCGCCTTGATCTCCGGCTCGGTGGCGGGCGCTGTACCGGCTGTGGTCCAGTTCACGTTGCCCACCTGCTGTCCGTCCTTTGTCTCAATGTCATAGCGGTTCCACTGGTAGTCGAAGGTGCGGTTCATGTCGATGCCGCTCATGCGGGGATCGTCGCCCAGAATGCCGTTTTCGTCCCAGTCGGGGCTTTCCATGCCGAACACAGGCAGGTCTCTGGAGGGCGTGTCATCGGCCGTTCCGCGATAGAGCGTGGCGATGAAGCCGTCGCCGTCAATGTCGGTATAGGGGTCGCTGTAAGGGATATTGTCCCCGTTGGCGTCTCTGGGCCGCAGGTTGGGGCGGTTGTTGATGACGAAGGACTGCTCGTAGCCATCGGGGTTGATGACCGGGATCACATAGATGATGTAGTTGTCCAGCAGTCCCTTGACATAATCGTCATCAGAGCACAGCGCCAGCCACCACGCCGTGTACATGGCGGAGGAAGCGCTCTCCCGCTCGCCGCCGTGGATGTTTGCGAATACGCCGATGCCCGTCTTTTCCCCGGCGGGGATCGCCTTATTGGTAAGCTCCATGCACCAGAGATCGCGCTCCTGCCACGAGGTACCGATGGAGTACAGGCTGGTGATGTCCGGATACGTCTCGGCCAGCTGGGCCAGCTGCCCCTCCAGCTCAGCGAAGGTGTAGCGGTAGTTCCAGTCAATGTCCAGGCCCTCCGGAATCTCGCTGGGCGCATCGGGCCGGGCGTCCATGGACAGCAGCTCCGCCTTTTTGCCGCCGGTGGAGCCGCTGCCGCCGCAGGAGGTAAGTCCCAGCACCAGAAGCAGGGCAAGACAGAAGCACAGAAGCTGCTTTGCGCGTATTTTCATATTCGTTCTCCTTTCTGTTATGTTCGAAAGCCAAATGGTACGGCAGCCGCGTTGTCCGTTTTATTTTGCTTTAGCTCGCTACCGTGTTATCACGCTAATATACTACACAATTTCCCTGTTTCTGGCAATAGCCAATTGTCATAAAATTCCGTGCCGCCCGCTTGCGGACTATTGTATAGGGTGACGGGTTTGGACATAAAAAAACCTCGTAACCGGCATGGTTACGAGGTTTTCATCTGGAGGTGACACCCGGATTTGAATCGCCGTGGGGCGGTCTTGCGTCGTGTTGACCGATGCCGGGAAGTGTTGGAAATACAGGGCTTGCAGGAAATCATGCTGTTAGATGCTGCCGGACTGTATCATTGGATTTTGAAGTTATAATGCTAAAAATAAGGCTAAATTTTGTGGCCGCGCGGAATGTACCTGTGCCTTTAGCTTAGGAAATGCGGTGGGCAGTCGACCTCATCCTTACCAAAAAGCTGTGGATGCTTTTATGGTGTACCCATTCATATCAAGGAGGAACCTTCAATCCCTTAATATCTTTTCCTTAGAATATTGATTTGGTGATAATTTCTGCGTCATAATATATCACGTTGCGACGCCAGCCACATTTGTTTTCGATGTAGTCAGTCATACCCACTACATCAATGTTGTAGTTTCTCGCATTTTCAGCGTTTCTATCAATGGTTGTTATACTGTCTATTCCGAGTTCCCGCTTTAGAAGGGCTCCAATGTTTTCGGTGTATCCTTCCATCTGCTTGGCTTCATCAGGATACAATTCGCTATACAGCTTCTTGTTTTCCGGATATGGTATCCAGAAGCTTTCTTTTCAGGGTGTTCGGGTAGTTTCTCATCGGCGTGGTCTCCTTGAAATTCCTCTCAAGGCGAAGCTTCCGATTTTTTTCAAATTGTCAAGTGTTTTTTTGATTTTTTTGCAAAAATAATCCAGACCGCCCTATCGGCGGTCTGGATTATTGCTTATCTTAATGAGATTACGGATAAGCCAGAGGTTTTGATTTTAAGCCTTGCCGCCGTTATGCAGTCTTCATATTTTGACTATTACCATTTAACGGCTGGTAAAAA
>CAKTMW010000048.1 GCA_934574095.1 uncultured Oscillospiraceae bacterium
TCTGAACCAGCTGAAGACCATGCAGACCGACGGCACCTTTGATATGCTGCCCAAGAAGGAAGTTATCAAGCACCTGGCCGAGATCGAGAAGCTGGAGAAGTATCTGGGCGGCGTGAAGGAAATGAAGAAGCTGCCCGGCGCCCTGTTCATCGTCGACACCCGCAAGGAGCGCAACGCCATCGCCGAGGCACACCGTCTGGGTATTCCCGTTGTGGCTATCGCCGATACCAACTGCGATCCCGACGAGATCGATTATCCCATCCCCGGCAACGATGACGCTATCCGCGCCATCCGCCTGATCGCTTCCATCATGGCCAACGCCATGATCGAGGGCCGCCAGGGCGAGCAGATGGAAGAGGCTGCCGCCGAGGAAGCCAAGGCTGAGTAAGTAATTTCAGAATAACACCGCGTAAACTGACGGGGCAGGGAAGTGTCCCTGCCCCGTTTTCACTACACTATATTTATGGAGGATACTATCATGGCTTTTACTGCTGCTGATGTGAAGACCCTGCGCGAGATGACCAGCGTGGGTATGATGGACTGCAAGAAGGCGCTGGTCGAGTGCGACGGCGATATGGACAAGGCTGTTGAGTGGCTGCGCGAGAAGGGCCTGGCCAAGGCTGCCAAGAAGGCCGGCCGCATTGCCGCCGAGGGTATGTCCTATGCTCTGACCGAGAACGGCGTGGGCGCTCTGGTGGAAGTCAACTGCGAGACCGACTTCTGCGCCAAGTCCGACCTGTTCGTGGCTTTCGTCAAGGATATCGCCAAGGCTGTTGCCGAGAACGATCCCGCTGACGTGGACGCCCTGATGAACAGCAAGTATCCCGGCTCCGAGCTGACCGTTTCCGAGACCATGCCTGAGAAGGTCATGTCCATCGGCGAGAACCTGCAGGTCCGCCGTTTCGTCCGCTTCGCCGAGAACACCAGCGTGGGTTATGTCCATGCCGGCGGCAAGATCGGTGTGCTGGTGAACCTGGCTGTCGAGGGCGGCATTGACGCCACCGAGATCGGCAAGAATATCGCCATGCAGATCGCCGCTCTGAATCCCCGCTTCTGGGATAAGTCCCAGGTCACCGAGGATGTGCTGGCCGAGGAGAAGAAGATCGCTCTGGCGCTGATGGACACCGATCCCAAGATGGCCAACAAGCCCGCTCAGGTGAAGGAAAAGATCGTCATGGGCAAGATGAACAAGTTCTACGAAGAGAACTGCCTGATGCAGATGGAGTTCGTCCGCGGCGATATCTTCCAGGGCACCGTGGAGAAGTACGTGGCCGACGCCGCCAAGAAGCTGGGCGGCAGCGTCAAGTTCGTGGACGCCGTTCGCTATCAGACCGGCGAGGGCATCGAGAAGAAGCAGGAGGACTTCGCCGCTGAGGTCGCTGCTCAGATGAACATGGGCAAGTAATTTTCCAATCATGTATAAAAAAGTTCCGTGAGCGATTGCTCACGGAACTTTTTTATGTTTGCATTAAAGTGATTCCGCCTCGTCCGCATAATCCGACATATCGTCGCCGCCGCGCAGAGATTTGAACCATTCCTTCCTTTCGTGGAGCCAGTCCAGCAAGCGCTGGTCCAGGTTCCAATAATACACCGCAGCTACCACACCGGCAATGGCTGCCAGAATGGCAATGACTTTCAGGATGATCTTACCGGTCTTACACATATGCGTTACCTCCTGTCCAATGGATGATGTATCCTTTTGATGACGGTATTGTACCATATTTTCCGTGCCATTGCAATGGGGGACTTTTCACTGCCGGATCACTTTTGGCGGCGCGTCACCGTTAATGAAGGGGGCTCATAAGATGAAATAGAACCTGAGCGGGGAGGAGGGAACCACATGAGAGGGCACGGAGAGCATTGTCTTGGAATCTGCGCACTGGCATTGGGACTGGGCATCTTCATCGCCGCCGTGTTTCCGGTGGGATGCTTGATGTTTCTGGTGGCCTTCCTGCTGATTGCCTGCGGTATCGCATGTCTGAAGAGGAGGTGACGGGATGAAGATCGTGGTCTGGAAAGCGCCGAAATTCCTGCAGGGCTTACTGCGGAGCATTTTCGGAATGAAGGAATAAACAGGAGAATGCCCTCATACAGTGGACTAACAATACGGATAGAGAGGGCTGGACATATGGAATTGGGCTTGCAATTTGAAGATATTTTCTGCTACGAGGCAACGGCGGGGATCACCACCGCTCATGAGGAATCGCTGGAGACCGCCATCCCGGAGTATTGCCCGGATATTGCCCGGATCGTGGACACGGCCGGACGGCTGACCATCCGGGAAAAGCTACTGGGAGATGACCGCTGCACGGTTTCCGGCAGCGTAAAAGTCACGGTGCTCTATACCTCTGAAGAAGCCACAGGGCTGCGGAGTCTGACGATGTCGGTGCCGTTTTCCTGTGTGCTGGATGACCGGGCGCTGACGCAGTGTACCTCACTCTGTGCCGAGGGGCGGGTATTGCTGACGGAGGCGCGGGCTGTTACCTCACGCAAGCTGTATATTAAGGTGCTGCCGGAGGTGACAGTGACCGGCTACCGGGCGGTCAAGCGCCGCCTTTGCAGCGGTACACAGGAGGAACCTACCATCCGAATCCAGTGTCGGCAAACACAGCTCAACCTTTTGGCAGCGGTATCTGAGAAGGTATTTTACTTTACAGACGATGTGATGCTGGAGGTCGGCTGTCTGCCGGAGGATTTACTGCTGCACCGAATGTGTCCCGCCGTCACATCTGCCCAACGGCTGGGCAATAAGCTGATGGTAAAGGGGGATATGTGGTTCCAGGCCATCTATCGGGGGGAGGACCAGGTGCTGCGGCAATACTGCGCCACGCTTCCTTTCTCACAGATACTGGATATGGCGGAGCTTCCCGAAAATGCCGAATATGTGCTTTGTCCCCAGATCAGCGAATGCGACGCCCGCATCCTGCGGACGGAGAGCGGCAGCGGCTTTGGTCTGACAGCCCACGTAGAGGTATGCGTCAAAGCGTACCAGCAGCAGAGTATCAGTTATATATCAGATATTTACAGTACGCGCTACGACGCGGCGGTAGAGCGGCAGGAGGTCGTGGTCCCGCTGGCGGCTCCCGCCCGCACGATACGGCAGGAGGCGCAGCTGCATCTGGAATTCGAGGGCAGTCAGCCATTTATCAGCGTGACGGCTGTGGACCATGCCCCGGTGGAGATCGTTCCGGAGGAGGAACGGGTATCGCTGCGTACCTCGCTGCATGTGCGGCTGCTGTATCTGGATGAATCCGGCGCACCGGTCAGCACCGAGCGCACCGTGGAGGTCACAGCGGCGACCGGGGAAGTCACCGGACCTGTCGCAGTATGCTGCTGCGAGGCGTCGCTGCAATTCTCCGGTGGCGTATGCCAGGTGCGGATACCGGTCAACTTCTCTGTCGGCTGCGCGGGAGAGGCGGCCCTCAGCGGTATTACCGCTGTTGCGCTGACAGATACCGCAGCCGGACCGGGCCCCAGTCTTATCCTATGCCGTATGGGGCGGGATGAGACGCTGTGGGATGTGGCCAAGCGCTACCATACCGATGAGCAGGCCATCCGCAGCGCCAACCAGCTGGATAATGACGAGGACGCGGCGAAGTGTATGCTGCTGATTCCCAAAGTGAGATGACGACAAAAAGGAGGTCTTAGGCACAGCCTAAGACCTCCTTTTTACGCTTCCACAACACCGCCCATGGCGTCCCGGCTGACGGGGTGATACTGTATCTGTTCTCTGTCACAGTCAGCGAGCGCCGCTTTTGTCCAAGCGGTGGCGTCAAAGGGCTGCAAATACATGGACTGCCGGGTGGGATCGTACATCACTTTGTATTGGGTATAGCCATCCCGGTTTTCAGCGGGCATCCCATTGCTGTCCAGATGGCGGTAGTGGTACACGCCGCGGCTTCTCGGCTCAAAGACGCAGTTCAGCAGACCGCTGCCAAGAGGCAGCATTTGCGCATCCTCCATCCAGCGGCCATCGTGATTCAGCGCCTTCAGCACTGACAGGCGCACGAAGCGGTCATAGGGTGCATAGGAAGCAGGCAGTACGCCGCTTTGTGTCAAGTGAGGAGCGGTGGGGTCGGCGGTCAGGCGAACGCCCTCCCAGGCCGGCTGGCAGATGGGGCAGTCGTCTCCGCCGCGGTGCAGCTCCGGAGATTGAGAAAGAAACCACCGCAGGTTATCCAGCTGCTGGGGATAGGGCGGCGAGTTGGTCAGGACGCCGATACTATCCTCACAACAGCAGGTCAGACAACCGGGATGTCCAGGATCGGCAGCCTCTAATACAACTGTGCTGTCTTCTGCGTCCAGGAAAAAATAGTGCATGGTGGCGCGTAGGTGTTCCGGACCGGCGGGGATATCGGTGATTCGGATGGTTTTGACAGCGCGGCATACCTCTGTCACATCCCGGCAGGTCGCCAGCAGCCATGTTACCAGCTCCATACCCATCACGCCGGTATGGCCTTCGTCTGCTGCCGGTACACTGGAGCCTTCCTCCAAGAACAGAAGACCGCCCACCAGCCCCTGACTGTTGACGCCATCCAGCAGCCAGGTATCCTGGGTACAATAGGATGTACCCAGCAGGGCGTAACGGCTACGCAGCTCACCGGTTGTGAGAGGGATGCCGTGTTCCTGCGGAAAAGACACGATATGGGCGCCTGCGTCCCACACGCTGGTGTGCAGGTCACAGGTACGAAACCAGTAGGGAAGCCCCTGCTTTGACGTCAGCTTCATACAAGAGCAGGCGGCAGGAAAGTCAATTTTATCGTGCATGACAATTTCTCCTTTGCGCATATAGGGTTAAGGCAATACCGCATAATGGAACAAAAGCGATCTGCGAGCAAATTTTGCGTACTGACAAGGCGCGGTTTCGCGGCAATACTTGATGTATTGCAAGAAATTGCAACAAAATCAGGGTACAAAATTTCCGCAAAGCGCCGCAGCTTTCACTGTGCGGTGTTGCCTTAAGTATACCCCAAGGGACGCGGTATATGACAACCTGGCGGATAGAGATGCTCCATCCGCCAGGTAAATCGCCGTATGATTCATTTCAGAACGCCGACGCCGTTCATAATGATTTTTCCGGCCAGCTGTGCCATCTCCTCCGGGGATTCCATCGCCCCCCCATTGAGCCAGGTCAGCGCCAGATTTAGATTTCCGGGCACAATAAAAGCACAGAAATGCTCCAACTTTTGCCGGTCATCCGGATAGAAGCGGGAGAGAAAGTCATAAAGAAAGTCGTCGTGCAGGATATTGCATATTCGCTGCCGGTAGGCGATATCGCCGTTGGGCCCCAACAGTACGCGGCAAAGGTCCGCGTTGTCCAGCACAAAATGGTACAGGTCCGTCAGAAACGGGTAAGAGCTGATCTCCGTATTGCTGGCGTGGCGGAGGCACATCTTAGACAGCCGGTCAGCCATTTCATCCTCCAGCCGCTGCAAAAGGTCCGACACATCCTTATAGTGGATATAAAACGTGCCGCGGTTGATGTCAGCCCGCTCTGCCAGTTCGCGAACCGAGATATGCTTCTGGGCTTTTTCGCTCATCAGGGACATCAAAGCCAGCCGCAGCTGCCTTTTCGTTTTTTTCACCCGGCGGTCAACATTTTCTTCTGGCATGAACAACACATCCTTCCGCAAGCTTAAGATGACCATATACTACCATACAATGCGGATGGTATTCAACAGCTTTCAACAAAAATGTGAAAAATTTTCCGCATACACGATGGCGTGTTCGCATAGACATGAAATAAAAACAGCAGCGGAGGGCGGTACTATGAATCAATCCACATGTATCTATCAGGATATGGCGGCACGGACCCAGAACAGCATCTACATTGGTGTGGTAGGCCCGGTCAGAACCGGAAAGTCCACTTTTATCAAGCGGTTTATGGAGACACAGGTGATTCCCCATATCGACAATGTGTACCGCCGGGACAGAGCCACCGATGAGCTGCCCCAGAGCGGGTCGGGACGCACCATCATGACGGCGGAACCGAAATTCGTCCCGGAAGAGGCGGCGGAGATCCGGCTGGAGGAGGGTGTCAGCTTCTCGGTGCGAATGATCGACTGTGTAGGGTACATGGTTCCCGGCGCAGTGGGACAGTTTGAGGACCTGGCTCCCCGGATGGTCATGACGCCGTGGTATGATTACGAGATACCTATGACAGAGGCGGCGGAGATCGGCACCAGGAAGGTCATCACGGACCACTCCACCGTGGGTATCGTCATCACAACCGACGGTACGGTGACAGATATCCCCCGGCAGGATTATGAAGAGGCGGAGGAACGGGTCATCCGAGAACTGCAGGAAATCGGCAAGCCTTTTGTGGTGCTGCTGAATTCCAGTGAGCCGGCAGGTGAGCGGGCCTGCGGCATTGCCGGAGAGATCAGCGTCAAATACAATGTAAAATGCATCCCCGTCAACTGCTTGACACTGGACGAGGCGGCTATTTCCGCTCTGATGCGCAGCTTGCTGTTCGAGTTCCCCTTGCAGGAGTTGGACCTGTATCTGCCCAGCTGGGTAGAGGCTCTGCCGCTGGAACATCCCATCAAGAGCAGCATCTATCAGACGGTGCGGGAGGAAGCCCGTGATCTGAGCCGTATCCGGGAGTTGGACGGCGCATTGGAAGGAATGCACCGCTGCGAAGCCATCCAGGGAACAACGGTGCGGCGCGTTGACCTGGGGACCGGTATGGCGGAGGCGGAATTGCAGCTGCCCCGCAGCCTATTCTATGATACACTGAGCCAGCGCTCCGGTCTGACCGTCATAGATGACGGCGACCTAATGGAACTGCTGACAGAGCTGGGCAAGGCACGGCAGGAGTACGACAAGGTGGCGGAGGCCCTGCGGTCCGCCCGCGAAAACGGCTATGGCATTGTGATGCCCAGCGTGGAGGAGTTGGACCTGGAGGACCCGGAGATCGTGAAGCAGGGGGGACGCTACGGAGTAAGGATGAAGGCCAGCGCCCCTTCCATCCATATGATTCGAGCAGATATAGAGACCACCGTCTCGCCTATTGTGGGCAACGAAAAGCAATCGGAGGATATGGTAAACTACTTGCTGCAGGAGTTTGAGGGGGACACCAGCAAAATATGGAATTCCAACATCTTCGGCCGCAGTTTCCACGAAATTGTGGGGGAGGACCTGCAAGCCAAGTTGAAACGGATGCCGGCGGATGCACAGGTGAAGCTGCGGCAGGCGCTGGAGCGCATCATCAACGAAGGCGGCGGAGGACTGATCTGCATCATCCTGTAAATATCTGGTAAAGAGGGGCGGAAGCCCCTCTTTTGCCTTGTCATCTCCGTCAAAACGTGCTATGATAGAAAAAAGAAATTCCGGGGAGGAGAGCGCTATGCTGCTGGCTATTGATATCGGCAACTCCAATATTTCCGTCGGGCTTTTTAGCCGGGAGAAGAAGCTGCATTTTCTGGCGTCTATTGACACGGACAGCCGAAAAACAGCGGATCAAATCAGTATTGATTTGATGAACATCTTTTCGCTGTACGGCTATGAGCTGAAGGATGTGTCCGGCGCGATTTTCTCCAGCGTGGTACCGCCCATCAACTTTATGATGGAGAAGGCATTGACCCGGCTGTTGGGCAAGCCGCCCATGATCGTGGGCCCCGGCGTCAAGACCGGGCTGAACATCCGCATGGAGATACACAACCAACTGGGTGCGGACCTGGTGGCGGACGCCGTGGCGGCGTTGGAGAAATATCCGGCCCCCATTATCGTCATTGATATGGGCACGGCCACCACCATTTCCTACATCTCCGCAAAGCATGCCTATGAAGGCGGTTTGATGTTTCCCGGTGTGCGGCTGTCGCTGGACGCACTGTCGGACCACGCAGCGCAGCTGTCGGATATCTCGCTGCAATATCCCAAAAACCTGATCGGTAAAAACACCGAGGACTGCATGCGCAACGGCATCGTATACGGCACCGCCGGGATGCTGGACGGGATTATCGACCGCATCAAAGATACCATTCCCGGCGAAACGCCTACTATCGTGGCTACCGGCAGCAATGCACCGGTCATCGTCCGGTACTGCCGCAACAAGGTGGCCTATGACAAGTACCTGTTGATGGAAGGCCTGTGGGCCATCTATCACAAGAATCGCCCATAAAAAATGTCTCAGGCGGAAAGCCTGAGACATTTTTTCGGGTAAACTTATTTGGCGATGATCTTCTTCAGTCGGGCGAAGCGGGGGAGGGAATCCTCTTTGGGAAGGTCAGGCTCGCCCTGGATCAGAGGCAGGGCGTACTCAATGAACTGGTGGTTGACATAATTGCCAGCCTCGTTGATCCAATCGCGGGGAATTTTCTTCTCTACGTTGGCGACCTCCATCAGGGGGATCAGCTTGGTACGGCAGGCGTACTTGCCGTCCTTGATGCCGCGCTCGAAGCCGATCATGCGGCCGTTGATGCCGTTGACGGCGTTCTCCACGGCCACCTTACCGGCCATGTAGCTCTCTTCGATATCGGTCTCGGAGGCCAGATGGGCGCCGCAGCGCTGCAGCAGATTCAGCTCAATACCACGGACCTTGGCGCCGGTCTCCTCCTTCAGCACCTGGGCCAGAATGGCCGCCAGACCGCCCAGCTGGGCGTGGCCGAAGCCGTCGTTGGCGGCCACCTTTGCCTCGGAGACGAAATCGCCGTCGGCGTAATGGATACCCTCGGACACAGCCACGATGCAGCTGCCCTTCTCGGCGTAGACGCGCTTAACATCGTCGATGAAGTCCTGCATATTGAAGTCAATCTCCGGCAGATAGATCAGGTCAGGGCCTGCGCCGTGAATACCGGCCAGCGCGGAAGCGGCGGTCAGCCAGCCGGCGTGACGGCCCATGATCTCCATGACCACGATCATGCCGGTGTCGTAGACGTGAGCGTCCTGATAGACCTCCATCATGGAGGTGGCGATATACTTGGCAGCAGAAGCGTAGCCGGGGCAGTGGTCGGTGCCGAACAGGTCGTTGTCGATGGTCTTGGGAACGCCCATCACACGGCAGTCATAGCCCACGGACTGCATATAGTTGTTGATCTTGTTGCAGGTATCCATGGAGTCGTTGCCGCCGTTATAGAAGAAGTAGCGGACGTTGTGCTTCTTGAATACCTCCAGAATGCGCTTGTAGTCGGTATCGTCCAGCTCAGGGTCGGCGATCTTATAGCGGCAGGAGCCCAGAGCGGAGGAGGGCGTGTACTTCAGAAGACGCAGCTCCTCAGGGTCCTCCAGCCCCATGTCGAACAGTTGGTCATTCAAAACGCCCTTAATGCCGTGTTCCGCACCCAGTACCTGGGTGATGGCGCCGGACTTCAGCGCAGTGTCGATCACGCCGTAGGCACTGGCGTTGATGACGGACGTAGGGCCGCCGGACTGGCCGATGATGCAGGCGCCTCGCAGTTCATTCATATCAATTACCTCCCAAGAAAATGGAATTTGGTGTTTACAAGCGGTATTCTACCATGTAAAATTGCGGTTGTAAACACTTTGTGCTTGCAAAACCAAAAAAATATGATACAATGGGAATGTTCCATACAACAGGTGCAATATTTGCCGTAATTTTATTGTGAAGGAGATATGATTATGCCGCTGGTAACTTCTAAGGAAATGTTTGCGAAGGCATACGATGGCGGTTACGCCATCGGCGCATTCAACGTCAACAACATGGAGATCGTGCAGGGCATCACCGAGGCCTGCCAGGAGGAGCACGCTCCCGTGATCCTGCAGGTCAGCAAGGGCGCCCGTGCTTACGCCAACCACACCTATCTGGTGAAGCTGGTGGAGGCTGCCGTTGCCTGCTGCCCCGATATCCCCATTGTGCTGCATCTGGACCACGGCCCTGACTTTGAGACGTGCAAGAGCTGCATCGACGGCGGCTTTACCTCCGTGATGATCGACGCGTCCTCTAAGCCCTTCGCTGAGAATATTGAAATCACCAAGAAGGTCGTTGAGTATGCCCACGACCACGGCGTGGTGGTGGAGGCCGAGCTGGGCACCCTGGCCGGTATCGAGGACGAGGTCAAGGTGGCCGCCCACGAGGCGTCCTATACCCGTCCCGAAGAAGTGGAGGAGTTTGTGGCCAAGACCGGCTGTGACTCTCTGGCCATTGCCATCGGCACCAGCCACGGCGCGTATAAGTTCAAGCCTGAGCAGTGCACTGTCAACGAGAAGGGCATCTTGGTGCCGCCTCCCCTGCGCTTCGACGTGCTGGAAGAGGTCAGCAAGCGCCTGCCCGGCTTCCCCATCGTGCTGCATGGCTCTTCCTCCGTCCCCCAGGACTATGTGAAGATGATCAATGACCACGGCGGCAAGATGCCCAACGCCATCGGTGTGCCTGAGGAGCAGTTGCGTCAGGCTGCCCGCCTGTCCGTGTGCAAGATCAACATCGACTCCGACCTGCGTCTGGCCATGACCGGCACTATCCGCCAGTTCATGGACGAGCATCCCGACAAGTTCGATCCCCGCGAGTATCTGAAGCCCGCCCGCGCCAACATCAAGGAGCTGGTACGCCACAAGCTGGTGGACGTGCTGGGCTGCGCCGGCAAGGCATAAGTAGTCACATAAAAAATTCCCGGCTCTGCGGAGCCGGGAGTTTTTTTCAGTTGTATACGCTGTCAAGTAAGCACCATATTGCTATACGATCTCCACAACGCGCCAATAGCCGTCACCGTATTTTTCCAGCTTCCAAAGCGCGATATGGTCTATTGCGTTGCCCGTGCCGCTGCATGGGCTGAGATCATGGGTCTTGTCGTAGTGCGTATAGTCATATTTGACCCACATTTTCCCGGAGCTGCCGCTGAAATGTGCCGACAGCAGGTCGATGTGATAGATGGTCAGCGTTTTGCCGGCGTACATCTCCGGAACGCAGTAACGTACCAGCGCGCCAAGGGCATAGGTTGCCTCATCCCTCGGCATCGCCAAAACATTGTTGTATATTTCTTCCTCTGAATATTCAAATACGATGTGTACGTTACTCAGAACAGCCTTTGCCTCGTCATGGTCGGAATAACCGCCCTTGAACAGCAGCGCCATGCGGTCACTGAGGGTATACCGCTCGGCGGAACTGATGGCCGCCAGATAGTCGATGGAATTCAGGCGCAGCATCAGCGTCACCAGCAGTACCACCGCCGCCGTGATGGCGATGGCGCACCAGGTCTGCTTCCGCAGCTTCTTTTTCAGCGTCCGCAGTACGCCTGCCTCACCGGCGCGCTGCTGCGCGGCGTCAGCTTCGGCGGTAGAGGGCGTTTCCTCGCCGCTGTATGCCGTGCGGCAGTCCTTACAAGTCTCCAGATGCGCCTTGACAAAGGCGGCGCTCTCGTCGCTGAGCATGCCCTCCGTGTACAGCGGCATTAGGTCCCAGACGATATGACATTCATTTTTCATGGCTGCTGTCCTCCAATCTGTTTTTGATCATTTTTCTGGCCCGGTGGTAGGTCACACAGGCCCAGTTGTCCGTCTTGTAGAAGATCTCTCCGATCTGCTTGTAGGAAAGCTCTGCGAACACCCGCCACATGAATACCTCCCGGTACGGCTCCGGCAAGTCGTGGAGGATGGCCTGAATGCTCCGGGCCTCCTCGCGGACGGTAAGAAGCTCCTCCGGAGATGCGCTGCCGTCCGCCTGCTCCGGCAGCTCGTCCAGCGGCGCAGTCCGCTTCTCCTTGCGCAGAGAGGAGATGTAGCAGTTTCTGGCGATCTGACACAGCCATACCCGAATGTCGCACTGGCCACGGAACTTCCCGATGCTGTGCAGGGCTTTGAAAAACGTCTCGCTGGTGATCTCCTCCGCCACATGCTCGCTGCCGGAAAGGCGGCGGATATAGAGCGGTATACATCCTGAAAATACAGGTCATAGACCTGCTCAAACTCCATTCGCTGCCACCTCCTTTCCCTTATAAGACGCAGCGGACAGCAGTCTCTTACAGCTTTTGCGTAAAAAATATCCGGTGCTATTGCACCGGATATTTTTTTGGTCGATCACACGTCCTCCTCGTAGCGCAGGACGATGGCCCGGCACTTGAGACAGCCGAACGCTTGAAACTGGATATCTCTGCGGAACAGGTACGGCCCTGCCAGGTCGACGGTGTCGCTGAGGCCCGGCGTCGGCTCGAAGCAGACACCGGCGCTCTGGGCTGTCCGCAGTACACCGGGCCGCATTTCGCCGGAACAATAGGGGCATTTCGGGATATCCATGATCTCGACCTCCTTTTTACAGAGTCTCCTTGATCTTCACTGCGATCTGGTCGGCAGTCAGGCCGTATTCCCGCAGCACGTCGGCGGCCTTGCCGGACTGGCCGAACTGGTCGTTGACGCCGATTTTCTTGAACTTGCAGCAGACCTTGCCCATCAGCGCGTCGGCCACGGCGTCGCCCAGGCCGCCGATGACGCTGTGTTCCTCTACGGTGACGACCTTGCCGCACTTCTCGGCGTACTTCAGCACACAGTCGGCGTCCAGGGGCTTGATTGTGTGCATGTTGATGACGCTGATCTCGATACCCTCGGCGGCCAGCAGCTTGGCGGTCTCCAGCGCTTCGTTGACCATCAGGCCGCAGGCGAACACCGCCGCGTCCTTGCCTTCCCGCAGAACGTTGGCTTTGCCGATCTCGAAGGGATAGTCCTCCTCGAACACAGGCGTTGCCAAGCGGGCCAGACGCATATAAACGGGGCCCTGGAACTCCGCCAGCGCGAAGGTGGCCTTGCGGGCCTCGTTGGCGTCGGCGGGAACGATAACGGTCATGCCGGGGATCATGCGCATCAGACCGATATCCTCGATGGACTGGTGGCTGCCGCCATCCTCGCCCACGGA
>CAKTMW010000049.1 GCA_934574095.1 uncultured Oscillospiraceae bacterium
GCCGCGGATGCCGTCGGGTATTACTGGCCGTTTCCGGTGTTCTCCCCGCCCTCGTAAGTCCATTCGCCGTACATTCCACTGCCACGCTCTCACCAAACACGCGGCTCTCTGAAAGGTTCCTGCAGGGGTACTCCTCTTACTCAATGGTTTGCTTGTTTGATTATGGGGGTACTTTAGCACTTTTGAAACGGGTTGTCAAGAGAGAATTTTTGATTTTTTAAGTAAGAAAGAAAATGTTTCGTGCTCCGGCGCGACCTACTTTTGAACTGTTGCGGTGCCCAAAATTTTGTTTGCGGCATTAAGCCGCCAAAACTTTGACCGCAGCCACTCGCTCACCTCGCTTCATCTGCCACAGGCAGCGCTCGGATCGCTCCCAACAGTGACAAAAGTAGGCAAAAACACCGGAAGGAACCTCCGGTTCCTTCACTGACCGGCGCGTTATAGCGCGTACAGAAGTGTAGTTACTTACCTCGCGTTCACAGAGGATTTTCTTATTCGTTTCGATGAAAGGATTGCCTCTGCACCAGCGCCGCTGCCGCTGATCCCCATAACGAACAACACTGCTTGTTCTACCGTTGAAATCGTTAGCGGCAGCGGCGCAGAACGAAAGCCCATACGTCATACGCAACGATAATCTCCATGTTCCGCGAGCGCGTGGCATAAAGTCACAATTCAGCAAAATGAACAGTGTGCGCGGATTCTTAAACCGCAGGTTTAAGCTGTCCTTTTGGGTACTTTTGGGACAGTGGCCAAAAGTACCTCGTCCCCGCAGGGACGAAACTCCCCTTACAGTGCCCGCATGAACTCCGGCTTCAATCCCACGCCGGACAGGCCCGACTGTACCTTGTCCAGCAGCGCCTGACGGTCGCGGTTCAGCGTACCCTTCAATGTCAGGTAATTGCTGGCGTGGTTCATGCGGAACACGCTGCCCTCGGAGTCGATGTGCTGCAGGAACAGCTCCGTCTCCTTCAACACCTCCACCGGGCTGAGCAGGGTAAACTCTCCGTCACGCACCCACTGCTCCAGCGGCGTGCCCCGCTCCACCATCAGGGTCAAAAGGCCGATATACTCCGGCTTCATGGCGCTGAGGGCCTCCGCCGTGCCGATGGCGTGTTCCCGCCACAGCTCCACGCTGCCAAGGCCGGAGATGGCCGTCACCGACAGTGCCATGCCGCAGCGCCGGGCCTTCTGTCCCGCCGCCACGATGGCGGCGGCGCTGTGGCCCTTCCGCATCCGCTCCAGCACCGCGTCGCAGCCGGATTCCAGCCCCATGTAGACCATTTGCAGGCCGCGCTCACGCAGCAGCCGCAGGTCGTCCTCCGACTTCACCTGCAAGCTGGCGGGCGAGGCGTAGCACGTCACCCGCTGGCACTCCGGGAACAGGCCGTAGATCAAACCCAGTATCTGCACCAGATCGACGGTTTTCCGCATCAGCGCGTCGCCGTCCGCCAGAAAGACACGCTCCACATGGCGGTACAGCTGGCGGGCTATCTCAAAGTCCTCCCGAATCTCCTCCATGGGCCGCATGGCGAAATGCTTGTCGTCGTACATATCGCAGAAGGCGCAGGTGTTGTGGCTGCACCCGTAGGTCACCTGCACGATCAGGCTGTAGGCCTCAGAGGGCGGACGGTAGACTTTTCCTTTGTAACGCATGGTCATCACTCCTTTGCTGGTATTATGCCATAGTTTCTGCCGTTTGAAAAGCATATTCTTTTCCGGCGGCGCATAGGCTGTGGCATATCAACTAACGAGGTGGACATCGTATGGACAACAATTTCAACCGCGTGCAGCTTTGCGGCACGGTGGACAGCGCACCGGCGCTGAGCCACGTGAACCATGGGGTCTCATTCTACAAATTCACGCTGGCGGTGGAACGGCTCAGCGGTCTTGCGGACAAGCTGACGGTGATCGCCGCCCAGCCGCTGCTGGAGAGCGCCGCAATCCGGGAGGGCGACACCGTTACCGTGCGGGGACAGCTGCGCTCCTTCAACAACAAGAGCGGACAGGGCAGCCGTCTGGTGATCTCCGTGTTCGCCCACACGCTGGAAAAGGGCGGGGACACGCCCTTCAACCTGATCCAGCTGTCCGGCGTCCTGTGCAAGCCGCCGGTGCTGCGGCGGACGCCGCTGGGCCGGGAGATCAGCGACATCATTCTGGCGGTGAACCGCCGGTACGGGCGGGCGGACTATCTGCCCTGCATCGCCTGGGGCGCGGTGGCCCAGCAGGCGGCGGCCATGACCACCGGCGACCGGCTGACCATCGAGGGCCGGGTGCAGAGCCGTACATACACGAAAACCGAAGACGGCGTCTCCACGGAGCGCACCGCCTACGAGGTGTCCATCATGCGGCCCGCCCAGCTGGAGGAGTTTCTGTTCTGACTTGACGCGGCTCCTCCCCCGCCGTATAATGGCAGAAAAAGGGGGCGGCGGATGTGGATAAATGCGAGAGCTGCGCGTTTTACAGCTATGACGAGGACTACGACGACTATGTGTGCGAGATGGATCTGGACGAGGACGAGATGGTGCGGTTCCTGTCCAGCCAGAGCAGCCAATGTCCCTATTGGCGGCCGGGAGACGAGTACCTGACGGCCAGAAAACAGTGAGATCGGAATAAAAACAGGCCCCGCCGGATGGCGGGGCCTGTTTTCTGTGTGCGGTTTTAGCTGTTTCTCAGTTCTTTCAGACATTTGGGGCAGACGCTCTTATCCCTGTACACCATCAAGTCCTTGTTGCTGTCGCAAAAGACACAGCTGGGGCGATACTTCTTCAGCACAACGGTGGACCCATCCACGTATATCTCCAAAGCATCCTTCTCGGCAATGTCCAATGTGCGGCGCAGCTCGATGGGCAGCACGATCCGTCCCAATTCGTCCACCTTACGCACGATACCGGTTGACTTCACGGAAACCTCTCCTCTGCTTTGCTTCTCACGCCGGGCGTGAATTCCTCTGCTCATTTAGCATGACATATTTTTACCATTTTGTCAACCGCTTGTTGACATTTTCTCCAATTATTTTACAAATATTGCCATACGCTCTGTGCATATAGTTCATTGAGGTGAAACTTTTATGGCCATGTCTTCCTTTTTGACAGCGTTTTTTCTGCTGGCGCTGGTTTTCGGCGGCACAGGCGGAAGGCTGACGGAGGTATCCGCCGCCGCTATGGAGGGGGCGGGCGCAGCGGTGGAGCTGTGTCTCTCCATGGCGGGAGCCATCTGCCTGTGGAGCGGTGTGATGACGCTGATGGACCGCTGCGGGCTCAGCGAAAAGCTGGCAAAGCTGCTGCGGCCCGTGCTGCGGCGCATCCTGCCCCAGGCCAGCCGGGATCGTGAGACCATGGCCGCCCTCAGCGCCAACGTGTCGGCCAATCTGCTGGGGCTGGGCAACGCCGCCACGCCCCTGGGCATCCGGGCCGCCACGCGGATGGCGGCGGGCTGCGGCGGTGTGGCCAGCGACGAGCTGTGCCGCCTGGTGGTGCTGAACACCGCCTCCATCCAGCTGCTGCCCACCACAGTGGCCGCTGTGCGCAGCGCTTACGGCTGCGCCGCGCCCTTTGACATCCTGCCGGCCGTGTGGCTTTCCTCCCTACTGTCGGTGGCGGCGGGACTGCTGGCGGCGCGGGGGTTACAGGCCCTGTGGCGGACATGAGCGGCATGACGGCGCTGGTGATCCCGCTGCTGCTGGCGGCGGTGGCCGCGTGGGGCGCGGCGCGGCGGGTGGACGTTTACGCCGCCCTGACGGACGGGGCCATGGAGGGATTGCGGGTGGTGCTGCGCATCTGCCCCAATCTGATCGCGCTGCTGACGGCGGTGTACATGTTCCGGGCTTCCGGAGCGCTGGACGTTTTCACCTCACTTCTGTCCCCGGCGCTGACGGCGCTGGGCATCCCGCCGGAGACCGCGCCGCTGCTGCTGATCCGCCCCTTGAGCGGCAGCGGCGCGCTGGCGGCAGGCAGCGAGCTGATGGGGGCCTACGGCCCCGACAGCGCCATCGGCCGCACGGCGGCGGTGATGCTGGGCTGCACGGAGACCACGTTTTACACTATCGCCGTCTATTTCGGCGCGGCGGGGGTGAAAAAGGTCCGCTATACCATTCCCGCCGCCCTGACGGCGGACTTCGTGGGATTTCTGGCGGCGGCCTGGTGTGTGCGGCTGTTTTTCTGAAATGTGAACTTTTCCCAATTTTTGGTCTTTGTCAGGGTTTTAACTTGCCAGATGCTCCGTTTTACGGTATACTGACAGTACTATTATATTTACCGTGGCGCACCGGAAAACGGCGCGCCACGATCAAACTAGAGAGAAGGAGCGTTATCTTGACCAGTCGAAAAATCATCAATAGTAAACTGAAGGAAGCGGTGGATTCCGTGCTGCCCATCACCCTGATCGTGGCGGTGCTGTGCTTTTTCTTTATCCCGGTGGGCAGCGGACTGATGCTGGCCTTCCTGGTGGGCGCGGTGCTGCTGATCGTGGGTATGGGGCTGTTCACCCTGGGTGCGGAACTGTCCATGACCCAGATGGGCAATCTGGTGGGCGCGAAGATGACCAAGTCCCGCCGCCTGTGGCTCATTCTGGTGCTGGCCTTCGTCCTGGGCGTGGTCATCACCATTGCCGAGCCGGACCTGCAAGTCCTGGCCCAGAACGTGCCGGGCATCGACAAGACCATGCTGATCCTCACGGTGTCCGTGGGCGTGGGCATCTTCCTGACCATCTGCATGCTGCGTATCCTGCTGGGTATCTCCCTGCGGACGCTGCTGCTGATCTTCTATACCATCGTGTTTGTCCTGGCCGCCCTGTCCGACCCGGACTTCCTGTCCGTGGCCTTTGACTCCGGCGGCGTCACCACCGGCCCCATGACGGTGCCCTTCATCATGGCGCTGGGCGTGGGTGTCGCCTCCATCCGAAGCGACGAAAAGGCCAAGTCCGACAGCTTCGGTCTGGTGGCGCTGTGCTCCATCGGGCCCATTCTGGCGGTGCTGATCCTGGGCTTTTTGTACCCGGAGAACACCGCGTCCGCCAGCAAGACGGTGGTGGACAGCTTCGAGACCACCCTCACCGTGGGCCACAGCTACATAGAGGAGCTGCCCGCCATGATGGGCGAGGTGGCCATCGCCCTGCTGCCTATCTGCGTGTTCTTCCTGCTGTTCCAGGTCTTCTCGCTGCATCTGCGGAAACTGCCGCTGCTGCGCATCCTCATCGGCGTGGGCTACACCTATGTGGGCCTGGTGCTGTTTTTGACCGGCGTCAACGTGGGCTTCTCGTCCCTGGGCTACGTGCTGGGCGGCGTCATGGCGGAGGAGGGCCTGGGCCTGCTGCTGATCCCCCTGGCGACGCTGATGGGCTGGTTCATCATCAACGCCGAGCCCGCCGTCCACGTGCTGAACAAGCAGGTGGAGGAGCTGAGCGCCGGCGCTATTTCCTCCAAGGCCATGGGCATGAGCCTGTCCATCGCTGTGGCCGCCGCCATGGGACTTGCCATGGTGCGGGTGCTGACGGGCATCTCTATCCTGTGGTTCGTGCTGCCGGGGTATATCATCGCACTGGGGCTCAGCTTCTTTGTGCCCAGCATCTTCACCGCCATCGCCTTCGACTCCGGCGGCGTGGCCTCCGGCCCCCTGACGGCCACCTTCATGCTGCCCTTCGCCATGGGCGCGACAACAGCGCTGGGCGGCAACACCATGACCGACGCCTTCGGTCTGGTGGCGCTGGTGGCCATGATGCCGCTGATCGTGGTGCAGGTGATGGGCGCCATCTACGTGATCAAGACCCGCCGCAACAAGGCGCAGGAGGCTGCGCTGGACTTCAGCGACGAGGACGTCATCGAACTGTGGGAGGTGGCCTGATATGGAGCTGTACTATCTGATGAGCATTACCGACCGCGACCGGGCGGAGGATATGGCCGCCCTGTACCGGGACGCGGGACTGAACCTTGTCACCACTATGATGGGCCGGGGCACCGCAACGCCCCAGCAGCTGGCGCTGTACGGCCTGTCCCGGACGGAAAAGGCCGTTACCGGCGCGGTGGTGGGGACCGACACCATGAAGCAGCTGTTCCGCACCGCCAAGCGCAAGCTGTTTATCGACATTCCCGGCAACGGCCTGATGCTGGCCGTGCCCCTGAAAAGCGTCAGCAGCGGGCGGACGCTGGCCTATCTGACAGACGGCGGCAAGGCCGCCACCGGAGGTGTACCGACGATGAACTTTGACTATGAACTGATCGTGGTGATCCTGAACGAGGGTCACTCCGACATGGTGATGGACGCGGCCCGCAGCGCGGGCGCAGGCGGCGGCACGGTGCTGCACGCCAAGGGAACCGGTGCCATCGGCACCGAGAAATTCTTCGGCGTGACGCTGGCCAACGAGAAGGATGTGATCTACATCGTGGCCAGCGGCAAGGAGAAGGCCGCCATCATGAACGCCATCAACAAGGACGCGGGCCCCTCCACGGCGGCGGGCGCCATCAGCTTCTCCCTGCCGGTGTCCGACGTGGCGGGCTTGCGGAGACTGGATGACGAATAAACCCTGCTGGCATGAAATCTGACGATTTCATTGCCAATGAGGCTTGCGGCCGACTGCGCCGTGGCGAACTCTACGAAGCTTATGACCCCCGTGAAATGACCTGTGTCATTCCACGGGGGCTCGGTTTATTCGACTTCCGTTCTGCCGTCGCCGCAGACCAGCAGTTCCCTGGGAGGCTGGTGGCTGGAAAAGCGCTGGGCCGTCAGGGTGCAGGCGTAGGCTCCGGCGTTGCGGACTTCGATCAGATCGCCCACCGCCAGCTCCGAGCCGGTAAAATCCTCCGCCAGCACGTCGGCGGCGCAGCACAGATTGCCCACAATGTCCACCGTCTCCATCCGGCTTTCGTCGCCGTGGGCGATGATGGGGAAGGCCCACTCCGAGGTGAACAGCGGCTCGTAGGGCGCGGGGGTCCCGCCGCCAAGCTCGTGGCGCAGCATGGCCGCCAGTGCCGGCTTTTGCAGACCGTTCATGCAGTTCTCCGCGATCACGTAGGTCTTGCCGCGGGAGAATTTTTTGTCCACCACCCGCAGCCAGTAGGTTCCGGCCTGCGCGGTGGGGAAGCGGCCGGTCTCGATCATCAGCCGGGCTTTCCACGTGGCATCGTTGTCGGCAGCGATGGCGTCGGTATACGTCCGCAGGTGGGCAAGGTTCATGGGCTGCTCAAAGGCCGCGTCATAGGCCACGCCTACGCCGCTGCCGAAGTTGACATAACGCATCTCGCAGTCCAGCGCCGCCTGTACCCTCTTGGCCAGCGCCCAGCTGTCCCGGTAGCAGCCGCCCAGCACGTCCGCGTCCAGATTCTGGGACTTCAGGTGCACGTGGATGCCCTCCACCGTCACAGGCAGATCGTCCAGCAGCGCTTTCAGCTGGGGCAGATCCTCCTCGTTGACGCCGAACTTACTGCTGGTTCCCGCGCCGCCGCCCATGCCGAAGGCGGGATTCATCCGGACACCGATGGCCCGGCGCTGGCCCTTCTGTTGGCACAGTGCGCCGATACGCGCCACCTCGCCCAGCGAGTCGGCGATGAGCTCGCTCTCGTCCCACGCCGCTTCCAGCGCCGCGTCGGTCTTTCCGGCGGCGGAGAAAAAGATGTCCTTCTTCGCCATGCCGCAGCGGCGGCTCAGCAGCACCTCCGGGGCGCTGGCGGCGTCGGCCCCCAGGCCCAGGCCCGCCAAAGCGCGGACCACCGGCGGGAAGGGGTTGGCCTTGATGGAGTACAGCAGGTCGTACTGAGGGAAGGTCTGGCGCAGCGTCTCCACCCGCTGCTTCATCACGTCGTATTCATAGAGGTAACAGGGCGCGTTTTCCCGCGCCAGGGCCAGAATGTGGTCATTCATAATGATGCTCCTCTCTTTTACTCTCCCCGCCACAGGTGGCGGGCCATATCAACCGTACCGTTGGGGCGGAAGGTGACGCCCTCCGCTTCCAGCAGCGCCTGCTGCTCCGGCCAGTGGGGCGCGGTGCGCCCCGCGTGGTTCACCACCCGATGGCAGGGGTAGTCGCCGTACAGCTCGGCGCTGCTGAGGACTTTTCCCACCAGCCGGGCGTTTTTCTCCCGACCAATGAGCCGGGCGATCTCGCCGTAGGAGCAGACCCGCCCCTCCGGAATCTCCGCCACCACGGAGAGAATTTCATAGACAAGTCCCTCGTCCACCGCGGACACCTCCTCCGGTTTTGTGTTATTTTACCATAAGCGAGCAGGGATTCCAAGGGAAAGCTGTGAGTTTTTGAGACAAAAAATGGAATAGCCGCCATCGAGACGGCCATTCCGCTGGGATTCTCCTCTTGCTGACGCGACAGTCCACCGGATTGTCGCTCCCGGTCTCGACACCCATAGGGTGTGCGAGACCGGAGCTCGTTTCGAGCCACCGCTTATCACAGCACCAAAAGGAAACGCCACCCAATGGCGGGTGGTCGTAAAACAGTAAAATCAAAAAATGGTGAAAACCTTGTGTTTTCAAGGGGCGGCGTGACTTCGGTCACGCCGCCCCTTTTTCATGAGCTCATTCAGGGGGATAAAGCCCAGCCCGTCGTACTTGATGTGGATGTGCTGCACCCGTTTGCCGCTGGACTTGTCCGGTGCGTCCACATAGATGGCGGATACCAGCTCACGCAATGCATAGCCGTCCAGTTCTTCAATACCGACATACTTGTGCGCTTTCTGAATGAACTTTTCAATATTTTCGTTCTGTCGTTCCTGTACTTCAATCTCCTGCTGCAAGGTGATCGCTTCCGCTTCCAACTGCTTCTGCTCCGCTTCATAGGTCTGGCTCAGCATGAGTAGTCCCTTGACCTCCGGTAAGGCGAGGGCTTTCTCCGCAAAAGCATAGAACTCGGTTTCGGTTAAAACCTTTGCCAGCGGAGCAACGCTCTCCATGGCGGCCCCACGGGTGATAAGATGGTGCGCCCGCTTCCGACGGTCGCCTTTCCGGTAGTAACTGCGGCGGTTTTCAAGCTGCTGCTGTTTGTGTTGAAGCTGGGCAATCTGACGCTCTTTGACAGCGATCTCAGCTTGCAGTTCGGGGATGGTTTTCTGTTTTGCCATAATGAATGACCTCCTTTTTAATGGGATGGATAGGATAGAAAAAGACCGCCTACATTTTCGGTAGACGGTCTGACTGACAGTATGGGATTTTCAGACTTTGCGGCGGGGACTGTCTGCTGAAAGCAGATTGTTCCCGCTGCAAAGTACGCAGGGATAGGTATAGCTGCCGAGAGCCAGATCCGAAAAGACCGCTTTGCCATCCGCACCGGTAGTAACATCGGCCACCTTATTGCCAGCACTGTCAAAAAGACGATAGGTAACACCCGCCAAGGCCTTGCCGGTGTCGGCATCCACCTTGTTGATGGTCAGGCTGCCAACTTCATCTGCCACAGTGGCTTTGATCTTGATGTAGGCTCTCACGGGATCAAGCCCCGTGCCGGTGTAGCTTGCCAGAGACTGATATTTTCCAGTAGAGTCATACCAGCACAAAACGGCTTCATCCGGATCAATGCCGTAGGCACTGCCGGTGGCGGAGTAGGTCTTTTCAGTGGAGAGACCTTTTGCCGCTTCAGCTGTGGCCGTGATGGTCAGGGTATGGTCGCTCGGAATCAGGGACAAAAATCTCCTGTTCGTGCTGAAACGGATTCTTAAAGCACCAATACGGTTAGAAAATGGGGCAATGGAATATCCAGTTGCTGAGTTGACGTTCGTTTCGCAGCTTATATTTTTTGCTGATTTCTCTGAGACTGCCAGTCTCGGACAGGTATTCCTGTACCGCCTTTAACTTTAGTTCTGATGGATAGACGCGGTTCTTCTGATATGATAAAAAGCCGTCTGCCCCTTCTGCTTCATATCGTGTGCTCCATCTATAGATCGTCGCTGTTTCGACACTTGCCTCTCGAGCTGCTTGAGCCAAGCTTATTTTCCCTTGTTGGTACTTCCTGATAATCTCCACTTTTTCCTCTGCGTTCAATTTGCTTTTTTGCGGCATAACAATGCTCCCTTCATGATGATAGTTTGTTTTTTCACTGTCTCTCATAAAGGGAGCATATCAGTCGGGGTGCCTGCTCTTTCTTGACAGTTTCAATCATACCATGACTATGGGGGAAGTTACAAGAGCCTTATACTGGGAAAACCGAGGGAACTTTGAGGGAAAAACAAGGAAGATCAATCAGATTACTCCTGCGGCAAACGCATACATGGCAGTAAGTTCTTCAATCGCATGGTTCCGAATAGCACGAACGGTTTTTGTGCTATACCCCATTTCCTTGCAGATCTCCGGCAGAGATTGACTATCAAAGAAGATCCTCCGAATAACCTCGGTCTGCCGCGGTTCCAGAAGTGCCACATAGTGCTCCAGACGGTTGATCTCCTGCTCCAGCGGCACAAGGCGGCTGACCAGATCGTGTGTCAAAGCGGCATTTGCCTCATCCGCCGCGCTCTGGAAGTTCATGGCGATGTAAAGCGTCTTGTTGGACACACTGCCGGAGGGCCGACCCTCGCCATCCCCCTTGGCGAAATTCATGGCCTCAATCATTTCATCCGGCGTCACTCTGGCCGGATGCTCCAGCTCATAGCGAAGCTGTTCGATCTTGCGCTTGGTGGCGCGGTAGTTCTGCAGCAGAGAAAGGACCTGATCCTTTGCATTGTGGTTCATATTCATATTCAATTCCTCCAGTTTATTTCAGATAGATACCTATGCAAACATTCAGAACCCCATCATAAACGGAGGCCCTCTGCACCGAAAAGCGAAAATCCGCGACAAGACAGCGGCTTATGCCATGTCTTGTTCGCGGAAATTTTTATAACAGTGATCTTTTTTGATGGATACGGCGCAGAATATCCCTATGCCGGCCATATAGCCCATGTCTGGTAATGGGTGGAAAAAACTTCACACATTGATCGCTGTCCATAAGAAATACAATGCACATAGCTGTGCCGCCTTTCCTGTTGAGCGGTGGTTAGTTCAAGTTGCCTTCTGTCCTATATACTTGATAATATACCACAAATACGTTATTTGGGGGAGAAAGCAGCGCAAAAAGAGCTCGTTACGCGCTAAGGCGGCAGCCCTGCAAGGCAAAAGTTTTGAATGAAGCCAGCGCATGTCTGCATCTGACCGGAGGGTTAAAATGCTTCTCACAACAAACCGAAAGAGGACGTGCATCCTTTACCCCGCAGGCTAAAAATCCGCAACATCACGAGCCACTCAAATGTTTTGTAGCTTATAATCGCAAAACATTTTGAGACGAGATTTGTCAAGGTATGTTTTTGTAAAGGAGTGTGCAATTCGCATTGACAAGTAGCCTTCATTGACTGGATGCGGGGCAGCCTCTTCGGGCAGGTAGCCGGAATGGCGATACTCCCTTCAACGCTTCTCGGCATCTTGCCGGTGGGGTGCCTCCTTTCTATGCACGGCACCCTGTCGGCAGAAACATTTCTGGCAGTCATCGTGCTTTCCTTCGGCGTCATGCAGCCGCTGATCACCGCCTTCTCCTACACCGACGACATTGCACAGGTCAAAACCATCGTCGGCGAGGTGGCGGAAGTGCTGTCCGGTCAGGATATCCAGCGTCCAACGATGGCGGAAAGGCTGCCGGTCGATAACGCCATCGAGCTGAAGGATGTCCGCTTTGCCTACCACGACAAGGAAGTGCTCCACGGTATCAGCCTGCATATAGCGCCGGGCACCGTCAACGCACTGGTGGGCCCCTCCGGCAGCGGAAAGTCCACCATTGCCCGGCTTACCGCCTCCCTGTGGGATGTAAAGGACGGCACGATCGAGCTGGGCGGCGTGGATATCCGTACACTTCCGCTGGCAGAGTGTACGAAGCGCATCGCCTATGTATCCCAGGACAACTATCTCTTTGACCTTTCGGTGATGGACAATATCCGCATGGGAAAAAAGGGCGCAACCGACGAGGAAGTCATCGATGCGGCGAAAAAATGCGGCTGCCATGCGTTCATCCTGTGTCTGGAAAACGGCTATCAGACGGTCTGCGGTGCTTCCGGCGGCCACCTCTCCGGCGGCGAGCGCCAGCGCATCTCTATCGCCCGGGCGATTATGAAGGACGCACCCATCATCATTCTGGATGAGGCCACAGCCAATGTTGACCCGGAAAACGAAAAGGAGCTCATGGAGGCCGTTGCAGAATTGACCCACGATAAGACGGTCATCATGATTGCTCACCGGCTGAAAACTGTGCGCCATGCCGACCAAATTTTTGTGGTCGATCACGGTGAGATCGTTCAGCAGGGCACCCATGACGAGCTGGTTGCTGTTGACGGGCTCTACCGCCGCTTCGTGGTGGAGCGGCAGCAGGCCGCCGGGTGGAAGGTCTGATTTCACTTTGCATATTATTCAACAAAGCCCGTACCAGTTAAACTGATACGGGCTTTGTTATGCTCCGCGTTTATCCGCCCCCCTAACGCTAATAACACAGCGTCTGCAAGGAGCAGAGAAGCACCTTGCCGCCTCTCTGCACCTACGCTTGCTTACTTATTTTGGGGTATATTCTTCTTCGTCCAGCAGATCGGTCATATTCCGCAGGCTGATGCCCAGGGTGGACCCGTTGTGCAGCAGTGCCGAGGTGGTGGGCGGAAGTACCCCCGCTACACCCAGCGCGATCAGCGTCAGGTTGAAGCCCACGATGAAGCGGTAGCTGCCGTGGATACGCTCCATCAGTGCCTC
>CAKTMW010000050.1 GCA_934574095.1 uncultured Oscillospiraceae bacterium
ATGTAGGTTTTGTGAAGATGCAGTCCGCTGAAAAAACGTGGGAACATGGAGACACAAGTATCCGTCCAAAAAAGTAAGCAACGGTGTACAAGGGGCTACAAGCGGTATAAAGAAACAAGTGGTTTGATAGAGTGGAAAGAGCGTCAGATTTTCCACTCTATCTTTACATAGTCGCTGGTTGCGCTGATTGAAGAAATCAGGCCGTCAGCGGCTTTTCGTTTGTCCTCAAAGCTGATATTCTCCCAATCGTCCAGATACCCGGACAGCAATTCAATCTGCTGGGAGGACAGCGTTTCAACGGACAAGTCGGCTATCGCCTTGGACAGCGTTTTGCGGCGGTTGTCCAAATCCTCGATTTTCTTGTTGGCGTAGGCCAGCAAGGTGGCGTTGGCCCCGGTCAGCGTATCAAGCAGTTTTTCAATCTCGGCCTCTACCTGTGCAAGCTCCACCTGATAGGCGGTGATCTTCGGGTTTGCCTTTTCCTCGCCGCCCCGCAGTAGCTTGAACTCCCGGAACTTTTCTCCCATAGCGGTAAAAATGAACTGCTCAAACTCCGTCTTGCGGAGAGTACCGCACCCCGGACAGCCCTTGTGGTCGGCCCGCTTGGAACAACGGAGGTATTCATAGCCAGAGGGATTGTGGGTCGTTTTGAGTGCGTACCCGCATTTCCCGCACTTGATTTTCCCGGCCAGCCAAGTATTACGGGCCTTGCGGCCATTCTGGAAGGTGGTGTTTGTCATCAACTTCTTGCGGCACCTCAGCCAAACATCAGCAGATACAAAACCTTCATGGGGCACAATCACAAGGATCTGGTCTTTCAGGCTCTTGTCCTTGTCTTCCTTCACATCCCGGCCCTGATAGAGATAGCAGCCATTTGTCCCGGCGAAGTCGGCGGCGTCATTAACTACCACCGCACCCTGACTTTTGAAAAACTCGTACATTTCCAAGTCAGCCTGTGCATAGACGGGGTTGCGTAAAAGCTGGGATAAGTAGGAACGGGTCAATGACTTCCCATATACTTTGATACCCCGTTCCTCAAAATACCGGGTAATATCTCCGAAGGAAGTCTCGGGCTCGGCGTACATTTCAAACATCAGGCGTACATGGCTTGCGGCTATGGGGTCGGCTACCATCATCTTTGTGCGGATATTTTCAACCACCGTTGGCTCCAAGTCGAAGCCATAGGGAGCTTGACCGCTCATGTGAAAGCCTTTCAGGCACCGGGAGTAATAAGCGTCTGTGACACGCTTCTGAATTGTCTCCCGTTCAAGCTGGGCGAATACGATACAGATATTCAGCATGGCCCGGCCCATGGGGGTCGAGGTGTCAAACTTTTCTGTGGAAGAAACAAACTCTACATCGTATTCCTGAAACAACTCCATCATATTCGCAAAGTCCAAAATGGAGCGGCTTATTCTGTCCAGCTTGTAGACGACTACCCGGCGTACCTTGCCTTTGCGTATCTCGCCAAGGATCTTTTGAAACTCGGGCCTAACACAACGATCAGAGACTCTTCTTGGCAAAATGCTTGACGTGCATGGGGTCACAGGTTCGAGTCCTGTACCGCGCACCACCTGAAAACCTTGAAACCATGATGGTTTCAAGGTTTTTTTGTTGCCCTGAAACAGATTTGACCCTTATTCTGACCCTTAAAGCCCCCATATTTCGTTTATAGCCCCGTGAAGTGAGAGAAAGCGCCATGACGGTGCCTTCTCTTTATTCTTTTCCTCATTCCCCCGGCATTTTGCAGCCACTTGCTCCCCAAAACAGTCTGTACACGTAATAGTGGTGAGGGGCAAATCCGTCATTGCCTTATCAGTGCTTCTAATATGCGCTATAACATTTTATAGCTTTACTTTTCTCGTTAATTATTCTACTATATAGTCACAAAGTAAAACACAACACAAAATACGTGTTAAGGAGGAAACTACCATGAAAAACATCTCTACTTATATCATGATTTCCATCATCTCCCTCGTGCTGGTGGTGGCGACCGCCTTTTTGATGACCGCTGCTGATGCCCCCATCCGCGCCGCCGGTGGATACCTGCCCCTGCTGTTCGGCGCCGTGTTCACCTGGAGCACCGCCAAGGCTAACCTGATGGAACGTGAGCACGAGGTCCGCAACAATACCCGCACTGCCTTCACCCCCAGCCACGCCGCTGCGTAAATCAGCCAACCATCTGTTTTCTCTCTCAAATAAACGGAAAGGACACGCGAAAGCGTGTCTTTCCCATTTGCCTCACATCCACCCTTTTCTGTCACTTTTACACTCCAAAAGGGCAACAAAAAAGAGAGGCTCTCGCCTCTCTTTTTGTTGAATAGTTATTTACTTACCAAAGTAACGCTTCAGCAGGCCCTCGAAGGCCTTGCCGTGGCGGGCCTCGTCGCGTGCCATTTCATGGACGGTATCGTGGATGGCGTCCAGATTGTACCGCTTGGCCCCCTATGAAACCTAGGTATTAAGCGGCTTTCCGGCGTTTTGTCCTCTTCCAATTCGCTCACCTGAAATTGTCATAGCGGTGCGGAAATCTTCCACAAAACTTCCACAGGAGGAAGTCCGTTATGGCACCGAATGATACCGGCGTCTATAAGTTGAAAGATGGCGGGTGGGGATTTCGCTATACGATTTCAGTTGATGACCGTAGAAAAGATGTAAAACGAGTTCGGGACGCAAACGGAAATCCCATACGGACAAAGCGGGCCGCCATCCTCGCAAGAGCCGAAGCCATCAAGAACGATGAAGTTCGGCCCCCAACAGCAAAACCAATCAGTAGGAAAACAGTCAAGGCAGTATATACGGAGTTTTGTGAAAACGGTAGGTCTGATAGGGCCTACCAAACCAAACGCAAACAGGACAGTTTATTCATATGCTGATAAGTATTCCACCAAAGTACAGCGTATCGCAGGTAATGGGATATTTGAAGGGCAAGAGTAGTCTGATGATATTCGACAGACATTCAAATTTGAAATATAAATACGGGAACAGGTACTTTTGGGCAAGAGGGTATTTTGTGGATACAGTAGGCCGAAACAAAAAAGCGATAAAGGCATACATACAGAACCAGTTGGAGGAGGACAAAATGTCTGACCAAATCAGCATAAAGGAATTTATAGACCCGTTTACGGGTAGTAAGAATCCCAAGGCATAAATAAAAACCCCTTAAGGGGTGGCCCGAGAACGGAATGCGGTCGGCAGACCTTTCGGGCCCCTTAAAGGGCTTCGTCCGTAATAGGCCCTTATAGGGCCTGGTCAAACCTCCGGCTTAGCCGGAGGTTTGATTTTCGTGGCCCCGGCCACGAGGTACTTTATAAGGGCGGATAGAGTCGTCCGCCCCTACAAGACTTTTGGTATGTCATTGCGAGGAGGGCCCGACGCGGCAATCCGTACCTCATGTAACGCGGCAAGGAAATACGGATTGCCACGCCAGTGTGAGCACTGGCGTGGCAATGACAGTGCAAGAACCCATTGTGCCGGCTTGCGTGGCGGCGGGGTGTGGTCACCCCGCCCTACGGGCCAACCACCGATAGAAATTTTGTAGAGCGGGGTCCATGTGCCCCGCCGTCGGTGGTGCGGAGGATATCATGCGGCGGGCCACATGGGGCCCGCCCTACGGAATTCTACCGCACTCTTTTGTAGGGCGGCCTGACTACGGGCCGCCGTGAACAGCGCAACAGTTCAAAAGTAGGTCGCTACGGAGAGCGAAACACCCCCCATCCATTCACCCTACAACGAAAGAGAGGAACGACCTCCGTCGTTCCTCTCTTTCGTTTACATCAAGCCGGGAATATTCAGCCCGCCGGTGAAGCTGTTCATGGAGTTGTTCATGGCCTCATCCGCCTGGCGCAGCGCCTCGTTGACGGCGGAGATCACCAGGTCCTGCAGCATCTCCACATCCTGGGGGTCCACGGCGTCCGGCTGGATGGTCAGGGCCTTCAGCTCCTTCTTGCCGCTGACCACGGCCTGCACTGCGCCGCCGCCCGCGCTGGCGGTAAAGTCGGTGTTCTCCACATCCTCCTGGGCCTTCGCCATCTGCTGCTGCATCTGCATGATCTTCTGCTGCATCTGCTGCTGACGCATCATCTGGCCCTGGCTGCCGCCAAAGCCGCCTCTTGCGCTGTATCCCTTTGCCATAGTCGTTATCTCCTTATGTGATCTTAAAATTTTCCAGTTGCTGTCCTTTTTGCGTCAGTTCGTCCAGTGCGTCAGCTCCGTCGGGCGGAGCCTGCACAGGCTGTGCAGCCGCCGGAGGCTCCTCCCAGGGGGGCGCTTCCTCCGCCTTGGAGGCGGGTTTAGGCTCCGGCTGCGGCGCTGCTTTCGGCTGCGGCCGGGGCTGCGGCTGTGCCGCCCTGGGCCGCGCTGCCTGGGGAGCGGCTCCCACCGCCAGCTGCACCCGGATAGGCGTTCCCAGCTCCTGGGCCGTTACCTCCCGCAGCACAGACAGAATGGATTCATTATTCAGCGAGTCCTTCACGAAGTCGTTCTGGCACAGCACCGTCAGGCAGCCGTCCGCCACCACGCCGCTGGCCATATTCAGAAATACCCGGTTGCGCACACTCAGCCGTCCCTTATATTGGTCGATGAGCCGGTCCCATACCGCCGTGTCGCCTGTACCCTCTGCCGCCGGAGCGGGAGGGGGGGCGGACGCTGCCGTCCGGACCGGGGAGGGGGTCTCCTGGGGAATATCAAACACCCGCTCGCCGTATTCCTCCGGCGGCGGGGGCGCTTCGCCAAAGCGGTCGTCGATGGGGATATCCCGCACCGGGGCCGGGGCGCTCTGCTGTACCGGCGGCGCGGGTCTTGCCGCTGACGCTGTCTTTTTGGGGACGCTCTGCGCCGGAGCGCTGACGCCCCGCTCCTCCAGCGCCGCCACGCGCTGCGCCAGCGCCGTCAGATCGCCGCTGAGGGTCTCGTCGCACAGCTTCAGCAGACACAGCTCCGCGTCGGTACGGGGCCGGATACTGTCCGGCAGCGCGGCGCAGCACTGGCGTAGCGTGTCGGTCATATACAGAAATCGTGTCATGGGCAGCTGGCCCGCCAGGTCGGACAGCGTCTTGCGGTCATAGAGTCCCGTCAGCAGGGCCGTGCCGCCGTCAGGGGCGGCCTTCAGGATGGTCATATCCCGGCACAGGTCGCTAAGCTCGCTCAGCAGCGCCGCCACGTCCTTGCCGCCCCGGTACAGCTGGTCAAACAGCGCCAGCGTGTCGCCGGTGCGCTTGTCCAGAATGCACCGCATCAGCTGCACCGTCTGAGTGGCGCCGGCAAGCCCCAGTACCTCCAGCACCGCGGCGTTGTCGATGGTCCCCTCCACCGCCCGGCACTGATCCAGCAGGGACAGCGCGTCACGCATGGCGCCGTTGGCCATCCGGGCCAGCAGCTCCGCCCCGTCGGGGCTGAGGTCGATCTGCTCGGCCTGGGCGATGTCCAGCAGCTGCTGCTGGATATCCCGCGGCAGCAGCCGCTTGAAGGAGAACCGCTGGCAGCGGGAGAGAATGGTGGCCGGGACCTTGTGCAGCTCCGTGGTGGCCAGGATAAACAGCAGGTGCTCCGGCGGCTCCTCCAGAATTTTCAGCAGGGCGTTGAAGGCGGCGATGGACAGCATGTGTACCTCGTCGATGATATACACCCGCTTTTTCAGCACGGAGGGGGTATAGACCGCCTCCTCCCGCAGCGTCCGCACCTGGTCCACGCCGTTGTTGGAGGCGGCGTCCAGCTCCGTCACGTCCAGCAGTGTGCCGCTGTCGATACCCCGGCAGGCGTCGCACGCACAGCAGGGCGCGCCGTCGATGGGGTGTTCGCAGTTCACCGCTTTGGCCAGAATTCTGGCGCAGGTGGTCTTGCCGGTGCCCCGTGTGCCGGTGAACAGGTAGGCGTGGCCCACGCGGCCTTCGGCCACCTGCCGCTGCAGGGTGTCGGTGATGTGGGCCTGGCCCACTACCTCTGAGAATGTTTTGGGCCGCCATTTGCGGTATAGCGCCTGATACATTCCGCCGTCTCCTTTCTTTCAAAAAGTAAAAAAATCCTCCGTATGCAGCCACGGAACCGGCTTCCTCGCGGCACATGTCTATCCCTCTTAATGCTGCTCGGTTCCCCGCCTGACATGATTCGTGGGTATCCATTGCGCGAGACCGGCTCCGCAGCTGCCTGCGGAGGACTCATTCCAGAGTATTATACACCAAAGTTTATTGTTTGGCAACAATGACTTTTTTCCAGGGACTTGCATTTTTTATAAAATAGGATATGATATAGGAGAAAAAATAAAATGCTGCAACCACAGCAGAAGAAAAGAAGGTTTTACTATGACAAAGATCGACATTATCTCCGGATTCCTTGGCGCTGGCAAGACCACGCTCATCAAGAAGCTGCTGGCTGAGGCCTATCAGGGCGAAAAGCTGGTGCTGATCGAAAACGAATTCGGTGAGATCTCCATTGACGGCGGCTTCCTGAAGGACAGCGGCATACAGGTCAGCGAAATGTCCTCCGGCTGCATCTGCTGCTCCCTGGTGGGCGACTTCAACAAGGCCCTGAAGGAAGTTCACGAGAAGTTCCAGCCCGACCGCATCCTCATCGAGCCCTCCGGCGTGGGCAAGCTCTCCGACGTGATCGTGGCGGTGGAGAACACCGTGAAGGACGTGCCGGACATGAAGCTGAACAGCTTCGTCACCGTGGCCGACGCCAGCAAGGTGAAGGTCTACATGAAGAACTTCGGCGAGTTCTACAACAACCAGATCGAGTCCGCCGGCACCATCATCCTCTCCCGTACCCAGAAGCTGAGTCAGGAGAAGCTGGAGGCTGCTGCCGCCATGCTGCGGGAGAAGAACGCCGACGCCGCCATCATCACCACCCCCTGGGACCAGATCGACGGCAAGACCATTCTGGCCGCCGTGGAGAAGGTCTCTCTGGCCGACGAGATGCTGGAGAAGATGCGGGCCGAGCACGAGGCCGACGAGCACGAACACGAGCATCACCATCATGACCATGACGAGCACGAGGAGCACGAGCATGAGCATTGCCATCATCACGACCACGATGATGACGATCACGACCATGACCATTGCTGCCACCACCATGATCACGAGCATCATCATGACGAGCATGAGCACCACCATCATCACGACGGCGAGGAGTGCGACGATCCCCACTGCGGCTGCCATCACCATCATCACCACGCCGACGAGGTGTTCACCTCCTGGGGCGAGGAGACGGTGAAGCCCTTTACCGAGGAGCAGCTGCATCACATTCTGACGGCGCTGGACGGCGGCGAATACGGCCAGATCGTCCGCGCCAAGGGCATCGTGCCCAACGGCGAGGGCAAGTGGCTGCACTTTGACTACGTGCCGGAGGAGCACGAGGTCCGCTTCGGCCCCGCCGACTACACCGGCCGTCTGTGCGTCATCGGCGCAAATCTCGACGAGCATAAGCTCCACGAGCTGTTCGGCCTGTAAGGAGACAACGAGCCTATGGATATTCCTGTTTATCTCATTGCCGGATTTCTGGACGCCGGAAAGACGGATTTCATCAACGGCATCCTGAAGGACGGCTTCGCCGCCGAGGACCGCACTCTTCTCATCTGCTGCGAGGAGGGCGAGAACGAATACGACCCCAAGGTGCTGCAAAACGTGTTCACCTACACCGTGGAGGACCAGGTGCAGCTGACCCCGGCCCTGTTCAAGAAGCTGGAAAAGCAGTACCGCCCCAAGCAGGTCATCATGGAGTATAACGGCATGTGGCAGATGGAGCCTCTGTACCGGGAGGGCTTCCCCGCCAACTGGATCTTATATCAGATCATGGTGCTGGTGGACGCCAACACCTTCGAGCCCTATGTCCGCAACATGGGCCAGCTGATGATGGAGAAGATCGCCAACGCCGACCTGCTGATCTTCAACCGCTGCAACGAGGAGTTGCGCGCCCAGCTCCGCAGCCGCAACCTGAAAATGGTGAACCGCCGGGCGGACATCTATCTGGAGAACGCCGACGGCACCAGCGAGGAGTATATGACCCCCGATATGTCCCCGTTCGATCTCTCCAGCGGCCATCTGGACGTGCCGGACGACGAGTATGGCGTGTGGTACGTGGACCTGATGGACAACACCGACCGGTACGACGGCATCACCGTCACCTTCAAGGCGCTGATGTGCCACTCCAAGAAGTTCAAGGGCGTTCACTGCCCCGGCCGCTTCGCCATGGTGTGCTGCGAAAACGACATGCAGTTTCTGGCGCTGGTCTGCCGGGGTGAGGGGCTGGACAAGTTCAAGAACCGGGACTGGGTGGAGCTGACCGCTACCGTCCGGAAGGAAAACTGCGACGCCTATCAGGGCGAAGGCCCGGTGCTGTACGTCTCCGGCATTCACGCCACCAAAAAACCGGAAAACGAAGTGGTTTCGTTTTGAAAACAGGAACTCCACCCATCGGGTGGAGTTCCTGTTTTCAGTGAAGAGTGAAAAATGAAAAGTGAAGAGTTGTGGTATGCCGCCGCTGGCGGCATGATTGGAATAGCGGCGGGGTGACCACACCCCGCCGTTTGCTTTTATTTCATCGTCATGCTGTTATTCAGCACCATCGTGCTGTACAGGAACAGCACATCCTCGCTGCCGTCGAAGCTCAAAAACCGCCCCAGCAGCTGGCTGTTGAGATACCGGATATCCACCGCATAGATGGTGCGGTAGCTCTCTGAGAGCAGGGGGATCAGGCTGCTGCCGAAGGAATCCCGGAACACCACCAGGGTCTTGTCGGTGGCGGACAGGGGACTGTCGATGCGCAGCAGGGAGCGGCTGCCCTGTAAATAGAGGTCATAGGGCGTTTTTGTCTCCACGGCGGACAAATCGTACAGGCTCTCCTGCGCTTCCGTTTCGTAGTCATACACGGTACAGGCGTCCAGAATCTCATTGGTGAGATACCGCAGGGTGTCCGCCGCCAGCGGTTCATCCGCCTTGGCGGCATAGGAGCCGTAAAAGGGCGTGTCCACGGCGTTTTCCTGAAAATCACCGGCCAGCGGCACGTCCATGGCCTGGGCCAGCGTCTGCGCCGTGGGTACCAGACATTCCTGCCGCCAGTGAGGGTCGGTGCGGTAGTAGTCCTCCAGCGTCAGCCCCGGCGCGATATCCGCATATTGGACGAAGTCCAGCTGCGCCAGCAGGGCGCTTGCCGTCTCCTGGGCGGACGCGGGGATGTAGCCCTCAATGGCCGGAGTGAAGCTGCCCTTGTCGGGGATGACGGACAGATAGATATGCCCGTCATTGCCGGTCAGATAGCTGTCGTAGAGCTGCTGGAGCTTCCGGGCGGCATAGTCCAGCGACCGCTGGTCATACGCCGCCTCGGTGGAGACGGCGTAGCCGCCGCTGACATACACTTCAGGAAGCGCCGCCACCGGCGGCGTTTCCTGCGCGGGTATTCCTTTGGCCGCGCCCAGCACAAGGGCGCAGGCCAGCAGCACAAAGGCTGCCCGTTGTACGACGGCGTTTCTCACGCCTGGATCGCCTCGTCATAGGTCAGCGCCATGCCGAAGATGCCGTTGAGCCGGCTGGCGAAGGCGTCCACCAGGTCCTCGGCGCCGAACACCGTCACCACGTATTCACCGCGGACGGCCACCACCAGCTTGTCGGGGAAGCCGCACATCCAGCGGTGCTGCTGGATGGCGTCCCGCAGCTCGGCAGCCAGCGCATCGGCGTCGCCGGTCACATGATAGGCCGCGGCGGAGAAGGTGTTGCCGTTCATCATGTGGGTCAAGGTCGCGGCATCGTTCACCTGGGCCGCTTCCGGCAGCAGCAGTTCGCTCTCGGTCAGTGCGCGGTCGCTCAGGTCATAGGCGGCGGGGGCGTTCTCCACCATCTGCTCGGCGTCGGGGCCGCCGCCTACCACGGAAAACTTCTCATCCTCGCCGTAGTCGTTCCATACGGTCTCCAAAATCTCCAGCGCGCTGGTGATCTCGGCGGGCTTATCGCCGGACTGGTCATCCTTGGTGCCGTTATTGCTGCCGCAGGCCACAAGGGACAGGACCATCACAGCGGCCAGCATCAGGGCAAAAAACTTTTTCATTGAAAAAATCCTCCTTGGTTTCCACAGTTCCTGTGGGTCTGCTTTGTTAGACGCAGGTTTTCACCGTTTTGTTCCCAGAAATTTGTGGAAAACGTACTAAAAATTATAACCATGTGTGGTCAAATCCATAAGGAAGTAATTCCTTCAGGGCGAACTTTTTCGCGTCGCCCGCCTTGTTGATGCAGATGACCTCCATCTGCGGGGCAAACTCCATCATCACCTGGCGGCAGGTGCCGCAGGGGACGCAGTAATCGTCGCTGCGGCCGGCGATGGCGATGCGGACGAAGTCCCGGTGCCCCTCGCTGACGGCCTTGAAGATGGCGGTGCGCTCGGCGCAGATGGTGGCGCCGTAGGCGGCGTTTTCGATGTTGCAGCCGGTGAACACCGTGCCGTCGGCGCACTCCAGCGCCGCGCCCACGGGGAAGTGGGAATAGGGGATATACGCCCTATCCAGCATGTCGATGGCCTTTTGGCAAAGCTCTTTTTCCGTCATGATCGTCTCTCCTTTTAACTCAATTTTGCCTGACCGGTGTACAACTGATAGTACCGGCCCTTTTCCTCCAGCAGCTGGGCGTGGTCGCCCCGCTCGATGATCTGCCCGTTCTCCAGCACCAGAATCGCCTGTGCGTTGCGAACGGTGGACAGCCGGTGGGCGATGACGAACACCGTGCGGCCCTCCATCAGAGAGTCCATGCCCTTTTCAATCAGCGTCTCGGTGCGGGTGTCGATAGAGCTGGTGGCCTCGTCCAGGATCAGCACCGGGGGATCGGACACAGCGGCGCGGGCGATAGCCAGCAGCTGCCGCTCGCCCTGACTGAGCCCGGCGCCGTCACCGGTGATGACGGTGTCATAGCCCTGGGGCAGGTGGTGGATGAAGCTGTCGGCGTTGGCCAGCTTTGCGGCGGCCCGGATATCCTCATCGGTGGCGTCCAGCTTGCCGTAGCGGATGTTGTCGGCGATGGTGCCGGTAAACAGGTGGGTATCCTGCAGCACCATGCCCAGGGAGCGGCGGAGGGAGTCTTTGGCAATGTCCTTCACATCGATGCCGTCATAGGTGATGACGCCCTCCTGAATGTCATAAAAGCGGTTGATAAGGTTGGTAATGGTGGTCTTGCCCGCGCCGGTGGAACCCACAAAGGCGATCTTCTGGCCGGGCTTGGCGAACAGCGACACATCGTGCAGCACCGTCTTCTCCCCGTCATAGGAGAAGGTCACGTGGTCAAAGCGCACATCGCCCCGCAGCTCCACCAGTGTGCCGTCGGGCTTTTTCCATGCCCAGCGGCCGGTGCGCTGAGAGGTCTCGGTCAGGGTGTCGCCGTCCTTTTCCACACGGACGATGGTGGTCTTGCCCTCGTCGATCTCCGGCTGGGCGTCCATGACAGCGAAGATACGCTCCGCGCCTGCCGCCGCCGCCAGCAGCGTGTTCACCTGCTGGCTGATCTGGCCAATGGGCTGGCTCACCTGCTTCACGTACAGCAGGTACGCGCCCAGCGAGCCCACGTCGAACATGCCGCCGATGGCCAGCAATCCGCCCACGCAGCAGGTGACGGCGTAGTTGATCTTGCTGAGGTTGCCCATGGCGGGCATCATCATACCGGCGTAGGCCTGCGCCGCCGTGGCGGCCTGACGGTACGTGTCGTTGTGGGTGGTGAACTGGCTGATGGCCTGCTTCTCATGATTAAAGACCTTGATGACCTTCTGGCCCTCGATCATCTCCTCGATATAGCCGTTCACCGCGCCCAGCGCCGCCTGCTGCCGCTGGAAGTTCACGCGGCTGCGGCCGCCGATGACCTTCACCACGCCGCCCATCAGCGCCAGAAAGCCGAAGGTGATCAGCGTCAGCCACGGGTTCAGGACGATTATCATCAGCACCGTGCCCACAAAGGTCAGCACGTTGGAAATGATGCTGGCGAAGCTGCTGTTCAGCATCTCCGACACGGTGTCGATGTCATTGGTAAAGCGGCTCATCAGGTCGCCGGACTGGTGCTGGTCGTAGTAGCGGATGGGCAGCTGCTGCAAGCGGTCGAACAGGTCCTGCCGGATGGCGGCCACTGTCCGCTGGGCCACATGCACCATGATCCTGGCATAAGCGTAGGAGCACCCGGCGCTGAGGGCGAACAGCCCGCCCAGCACCACCAGCATTTTCAGCAGGCCGGGGAAGTCGCCGGGAATGATATAGTTGTTCAAAAGGGGCTTCAGCAGATAGCTGGAGGCCACGCTGGCAACGGAGCTGACGATCAGGCACACAGCCACCAGCACCAGCGACGCCTTGTATTTCCCCACGTAGCCCATCAGCTTTTTGAAGGTGCCCTTCATGTCCTTGGGCCGCTGGTAGCCGTGAGCGTTGGGGCCGTGTCCGCCACGGGGCGCTCTCGTTTTGTTGTCAGCCATCAATGCTCACTCCTTCCTGCTGGGATTCATAGACCTCGCGGTAGATATCGCAGCT
>CAKTMW010000051.1 GCA_934574095.1 uncultured Oscillospiraceae bacterium
CACTTGCGGCCGTTGATGATGAAGTCGTCACCGTCGGCAATAGCGGTGGTGGTGGTGCCGCCGGCATCGGAGCCCGCACCGGGCTCGGTCAGGCCGAAGACCATGATCTTCTCGCCGCTGGCCACGGCAGGCAGGTACTTCTGCTTCTGAGCCTCATTGCCGCCCAGCAGCAGCGGGCCGCCGCCCAGAGAGTTGGAGGTGTTGGCGTAGATGGACAGCACCGCGTCCACGCGGGCCAGCTCCTCTACCATCAGGGCGTAGGTCAGGCTGTCGGCGCCGGCGCCGCCGTACTCCTTGGGAATCTTCACGCCCATGAAGCCGTAACGGGCCATCTTCTTGTGCATATCCCAGTTGAATTCACCGGTCTCGTCCAGTTCGTCCTGAATTTCCTTGGTGAATTCCGCCTCCGCAAACTGGCGGAACAGCTTGCGCTGCATCTCGTGCTTCTTGTCGAGAATCATTCGTTTTCCTCCTATTGTTACTTAATTCTTTGCTTCAGCAGGGAATCTCGTGGCTGGACTTACCGGTGGTCAGAATCTCGTGGATGCTGTCGATGCCGCAGCGGGCCATGGACTCGGCGGCTTCCTCGGTAAAGAACGCCATATGGGGGGTGTGGTACACGTTCACGAAGGAACGCAGATACTTCAGCTTGAAGTAGGGCATGCCGGGGGTCTTGATGATGTCGTCATTGTGGGGGACGTGGATGATGCCTGTCTCGCCGGGGAAGGCGTCCATAAACAGAGCGCCGATCTTCTCGGTCTCCACACCCTCGATGATGGCGTCGATGTCCACCAGCTCGCCGCGGGCGTTGTCGATGAGCACCACGCCGTCCTTCATCTTGGACAGAGCCTCACGGTTGATCATACCGGTGGTGTCGGGCAGCAGGGGAGTATGGATGGTGATGATATCAGATTCGCGGTACAGGGTGTCCAGGTCCACATACTCGGCGTATTCGCGGACGGCATCGTTCTGGTACACGTCGTTGGCCAGGATGCGGCAGCCGAAGCCGCTGAGGCACTTGATGACGGTGTAGCCGATCTTGCCGGTGCCCATAACGCCGACGGTCATGGTGCGCAGCTCGCGGCCCATCTTTCCCTTCAGGGTGAAGTCGTTGTCGTTGGTGTTATAGAGGGCCTTCTTGAACTTGCGGATGCACATGAGAATGGCCATGACGGTGTATTCCGCCACGCCGTTGGGGGCGTAAGCGCCGTTGCACAGGCGGAAGCCCAGGGAGCGGGCGTAATCGCAGTTCATGTGGTTGTAGCCCACGCAGCGGCTGGCCAGCACCTTGACGCCGTAGCCGCGCAGCTCGTCCAGCACCTCGTTGCAGTAGTCGGACTGGCCCAGGGTGGTGACGCCGTCGCAGCCGACGGCCATGTTGGCGGTGGTGGGGTCCAGATTGGCGGGGGTGGAGACCAGCTCGATGCCGTATTCCTTGCACAGGGACTCAATAACGGGCTTTTCGTCGGGGCGCACTTCGTAAGCAGCGATCTTCATATTCTTTCTCCTTCTTTTGACGGGCCGTCCGCCGCTCCTCAACAGCGGACGGCCTGTGGTCAGTTCCTACTTTTCCGTTTTTGAATGGGGTATGGCTCAGTCCTTCAGGGCGGGGTCCATGGCGGCGGCGTCGCCGGCGGCGATCATAGCGGCCACCTGCTCGTCGGTATAGCCCAGCTTCTTCAGGATGTCCTCCGTCTGCTCGCCCAGGTACGGGCCGCGGTTGTAGGGGGGCAGGGGGGTCTCCTCGAACATGACGGGGGGACGGACCATGGTGCGCTTGGCGCCGTTGGGGTACTCCATCTCATAGAAGCAGTCGGAGGCCCAAGCCTGCTTATCCACCAGCAGCTGATCCCAGGTCTGGGCGATGGCGTAGGGCAGGTCGTTGGCGTCCATCAGGGCGCACCATTCGTCCAGGGTGCGGGTAGCCATCTCGGCCACCAGGAAGTCATAGAACTCCTCGATGTTGGCCTGGAGATTGGTCTGGGGATAGTAGCGGGGGTCTTCGGCCATTTCGGGGTGGCCGATGGCGCGCATGAAGATGGGATAGTGGCGGTTGTACTGAGGCATGGCGATCTGGAGCCACTTGTTGTCCTTGGTCTTGTGGGCCACCACCAGCGGGTTGGGCAGGGTGCGGCGGGACAGGGGGAACTGGGTGGCGGGGTCGCCGTACTGGTTGGACTGCAGCATCAGGGAGACGTCCCAGATGGCGCTGTGGAACAGGGAGACCACCACGCGGTCGCCCTGACCGGTCTGCTTGGCGCGGTACAGGGCCGCCAGCACGCCGGAGGCCAGATACAGGCCCACCTGATGGTCGCCGAAGCCGGCAATGGTCAGCATGGGCAAGGAGTCCTTGTCAAACAGGGTGCCCAGCACGCCGCCGCGGGCAAAGAAGGCGGTGAAGTCGAAGCCGGGGAGATCCTTGTCGGGGCCCTTTTCGCCGTAGCCGGAGACGAAGCCGTACACCAGCGCGGGATACTTGGCGTGGAGGGTGTCGTAGTCCAGACCCGCCTTCTTCAAGGGGTTCTGACGCCAGTTGGTGATGAAGATGTCGGCGTCGGCGATGAGCTTCTCCAGGGCCTCGCGGCCGGCGGGAGACTTGGTGTTCAGGGCGATGCAGGTCTTGTTGGCGTTCTCCAGATCGTAGGTGGTGTTTTCCTTCTGGTCCTGGGGACGGCCCTCGTTAACGGCGGTGTAGCGCAGGGGGTCGCCTGCGGGAGCCTCGATCTTGATGACTTCGGCGCCCAGATCGGCCAGAAAGCGTGCGCAGCAGGGAGCGGCGATGAAGGTGGCCAGCTCGACGACCTTGATGCCCTCCAGCGGGCGTTTGATCTCACTCATGGGTTTGGTTCCTCCTATATTTTTGCTTGATTACATGGTCAGCATGTCGCGGAAGGTCTCAATATTGGTGCGGGCCTGCTCGAACTGCACCATCTGGCGGTCGATCTCCACCACGGTGACAGGGATGCCGGCGGCCTCGCAGGCCTTCTTGATCATGACGTAGTCGAATTCCTCAGGGTCGCAGAACTTGGTGAGAGCCACCAGTACGCCCTTGGCGCCGCGGGCCTTGGCGGTGTCCACGATCCACTGGACGCGGGGCTTGGCGGCGTTGTAAAGCACGGAGCAGTTGTCCATGTCGGCGAACTTCTGGGCCAGGGCGGTCAGAGCGTCGTCACCGGCGGGGACGTCGGTGCGGTACTGGCGGGACTGGGCGGCCACGTCGTCCGCCACGATGTGCAGACCCAGATCGTCCAGAATGGCGTTGAAGCCGGGGGCGTCGGTGAGGATGCCGGACAGCAGGATGGGGGTCTTCTCGGCGGCGGGGGTCTGGGCCTCCAGCGCGGCGATCAGCTCCTCGATGAGGGCGGTGTGCTCCTCCTTGGTCATGAAGAAGGCGGACTTGAAGGCGTCGCTGCGCTGCTGAGCGGTGACCTCGGGATGCTTGGAGAGCACCTCGTCCAGCTTCCGCATGGCGGCGTTGTGGCGGTTATAGACGGCGTTGGACGCGGCCAGTCTGGCGTTGTCGAAGGTGCCGCCCAGCTTCTCCAGATCGCGGATCACGCGCTCGTAGCCGGCCTTGGTGAAGGCCACGCCGTAAGCGGGCTTGCGGTTCTGGGGATAGGTCATGGGGATGAAGGGGATGGAGGGCACGGCGTACTTCCAGTTCTCGCCCATGGTCTTCAGAGTGTCGCACAGGGAGGGGATCACGATGGCGGACGCGCCGTCATACGCGCCGTTGATGCCCAGCTCCAGGGCGGACTGGACGATGGAGCACAGGAAGGCGGGGCAGTATTCCTTGGCCCGGCGCAGCTCGGTATCCGCGCCCCAGGCGCCCATGGGGACAAAGCCCATGGAGTGGATCAGCTCGTCGGGGGTGTAGACGGGAGCGCACAGCACGATCTTCTTGCCCTGGGCCAGATACTTGTCCATCTGGGCCTTGGGGTTGGCGGCTGCTTCATGCAGCTTGGCAAACAGTTCATTGGTGGTCATGTTCAGTTGGCTCCTTTCTGCTCTTTGTTGGCTTCCATGATCTCCATGAGGCCCTGGACACGGGTGTCATACTGCGCCTCGGAGAAGTTGCGGGGATCGGCCTGGTCGCCGTCGAAGCTGGCCACGGGGATGTCGCAGGCCTTGCCCACCTGGCGGCCCATCTCGTACATGAAGCCGCTCCACAGCTTGCAGGAACGGTTGGTGTGGATCAGCATGCCCTCCACGTGGTTGTCCTTGCAGAGCTTGATGCGCTTGTCGCGGGACTTTTCCAGATTGATGGCGTTGGGCACGGAGCAGTAGGCCTTGATCATGCCCTCGAAGGAGTCGTAATCGTAGCCGAAGGCATCGGCGTAGATGGTGGTGACCATGTTGATGCCGCGGGACTTCAGGCCGGTGGAGGTGGCCCGCAGGTAGGGCCAGCAGGCGATACCCTCGAACAGAATACGGTACTTCTCCTCGGTGCGGAAGGTGGAGGTGCCGTTCTTGTGGTTTTCCATGTACTCCTTGTACAGGGTCTCCATGGCGTCGCCGGAGCACTCCTTGCCGCGGGCGGTGACCATGACGGCCATGTGGTTCAGCAGGTCAAAGCCGTTGAAGGGGGAGGGCACGTACTTGGCGCAGCCGGTAGCGGCCAGCCATGCGCGGGAAGCGCGGCAGCTGAAGCCGGTGACCTGCTGGAACTTGTCGTCGTCCCACTTCAGATGGAACAGGTTCTCCAGCTGATGTACCGCATCCCAGAACTGGGCGGAGACGTACTGTACCTGAGCGTCGGACACGTCGTAGTCGGGGTTGAAGGGGATGTCCAGCATGATCATGGGGATGCCCAGCTCCTGGGACAGGTTTTCATACCACTTGATCATGCAGTTGCAGATGTTGTTGCAGCACAGCACCACGTCGGGCATGGCCACATCCTGCTCCGGGCAGGATTTCAGCTTGGCATAGGCCATGGAGATACGGGCGTAGGCGCAGATGTCATTGGAGTAGCCCTCGGCCTCCGCCACGTTGCACATACGCTCGCCTGCGCCGCGGGCGGCGATACCTGCGGCCTGGTTTTCCGGATACACGGTGGCGATGCCCAGGGTCTCCGGGATCTCCACAGGGAAGTTGCTGGATACCCAGGCGACAGGAATGCCCTGCTTCTTGGCCTCGATGGCGTCCACAAAGGCGTCAGCGGCGATCTTGCCCAGCTTGTACTTGGCGGAGTTGGGGTCCACCGGACGGGGGGCCTTCCTCACTTCTTCTGCCATGTTTTTCCTCCTTAATTCTTCTGTCCTCTTAATATAATGAAGTATCTTCTCACTTGCTCACTTACTCACTTACTTGCCGGCCTGCTTCCAAGCGTACAATGCCGCGCCGATGGCGCCGAAATACTGGGCCAGGGGGTCGTAGGATATCTCCACGTCCAGGGCCTGGGCCATATAGCGGCGGACGGCCTCGTTGCGGGCCACGCCGCCGGACATACACACCCGCTCCACGATACCGGCCCGGCGGGCGAGAGACGCCACACGGGTGGCAACGCTCTGGCAGATACCGGCCACCAGATCGGGCCGCTTGGTGCCGTTGGCCAGCTGGCTGATGACCTCGGACTCAGCAAAGACGGTGCAGGTGCTGGAGATGGCGGCGGGGGTGCTGCTCTGGGCGGCGATGGCGCCCAGATCGTCGATATCCAGCCGCAGGATGTTGGCCATGACCTCCAGGAAACGGCCGGTCCCGGCGGCGCACTTGTCGTTCATGATGAAGTTGCTCATGCGGCCGTCCGGGGTCAGGGAGATGATCTTGGCGTCCTGGCCGCCGATGTCGATGACCGTCCGCAGATCGGGGAACACGAACCGGCCGCCCAGCGCGTGGCAGGTCAGCTCACTGACCTCGCCGTCGGCACCCTCGAACTTATTGCGGCCGTAGCCGGTGACGATGACGCGGGCCATGTCGGCACGGGTCAGGCCGCTTTCCTGCCACAGCTGCGAAAGCGCGTCCTCCGGACCGTCGGTGCCCAGGCCGCCCAGCTGAAGGCTTTTGGCGGCGATGGACGCGCCGTCCTGCAATATCACACACTTGGAGGTGGTGGAACCGATGTCGATGCCCAGGGTATACATGGTGCGCTCCTTTCCGGGATAAGGTCCTCAACTGGTCTTACCAGTTTAAGCCTATTATAGGGCCTTGTGAAATTTGTGTCAATTATGGGATTTGCCAATTCTTTAACAATTCTTTGTGGATTATACCGAGTTGCAGTTTAAATGAGCAAAGTGACCGGGAATTTTTGACAGAAAAAGTGCCCGCGTTAGGCGGGCGGTTTAAGTGGGGAGCGATCCGAGCGCTGCCAGTGGCAGATGAAGCAAGGTGAGCGAGTGGCCGCGGTCAAAATTTCGGCGGCTTAAATGCCGCAGCGAAATTTTGGGTACCGCAACAGGACCACCCTGCCTTACAGCGTTCTATCGGTAATCAATTCGTAGGGCGGCATGACCACATGCCGCCGCACAGTATTGCACTGCGCTGTCGGCGGCGGGGTGAGGTCACCCCGCCCTACGGATGCGTGATACGGCGGGCCGATGTGGGCATCGGCCCCTACACACGAATTCGGGCGACCGCAAGGGTCGCCCCTACGAATGGTACAAGAACCCGGCGCGTCAGGAGAGACCCTCCAGATCCTGCTTGTCCAGATGCATTTTGCGCCACTGGCGGGGCAGGCCCGGTGCGATGAGGGGAAACACATTCTTCGTGTCGGCGGTGGGCTGGATATTATAGGTGCCGTACATATTGATCAGTTCCTTCACGTTCTCCGGCGGAGAAGAGAAGGCATGAACATCCGGCGTGGCGTCATGGGGGAAGGGCTGTTTGGCCATAAAAAATCACCTCTGCCCCTAGTATGGGCAGAGGTGGGGAAAATGATAGCTGGTTATTTTTTGTAAATTTCTGCGTCAAAGTCCCGGACGCGCTCGTCACGCTTCACGTCCTGCACGTAGACCATGTTGGTCTCGTCAAAGGCCAGGCGCATGGCGAAATCCTTGGCCTCGTAAATATCGTTGGTCTGGAAGAAATCCCGGAATTCCTCCTCATTGATACGCCGCCACATGATATGGAAACGGTAGGGCTCCATAAATGTCCTCCTTCAAAATGGGGTGTATTTTCTAGTATATCGCGTCGGCGGGAAAAAAGCAACGGTAGCTTTTGCTAAAATTCGGAGAAATATTTCTACACATTTCGGGGGGACGAATTTGGGCAAACCGCTTTCCTCGTGAGCCCGGATGGAGTATAATACCCACCATATTATGAAAATGGGGGAATATGGGGATGAAACTGGGTTTCGACAACGAGAAGTACCTGACCATGCAGGCGGAACACATCCGCCAGCGCCGGGCGCAGTTCGGCGGCAAGCTGTATCTGGAGTTCGGCGGCAAGCTGTTTGACGACCATCACGCCAGCCGCGTGCTGCCGGGGTTCCAGCCCGACAGCAAGATCCGCATGCTGGGCACCATGAAGGACGAGGTGGAGATCGTGGTGGCCATCTGCGCCGGGGACATCGAAAAGAGCAAGATGCGGGGCGATCTGGGCATCTCCTATGATGAGGACGTGCTGCGGCTCATCGATGTGTTCCGCTCACTGGGCTTCTATGTGGGCAGCGTGGTCATCACCCAGTACGCCGGGCAGCCCAACGCCGAGGCCTTCATCAAGCGGCTGGAGTCGCTGGGCGTGAAGAGCTACAAGCACTATCCCATTGCGGGATATCCCTCCGATGTAGCTCACGTGGTGTCCGACGAGGGTCTGGGTCACAACGAGTACATCGAGACCAGCCGCAGCGTGGTAGTGGTCACCGCGCCCGGCCCCGGCAGCGGCAAAATGGCTACCTGCCTGAGCCAGCTGTACCATGAGCACAAGCGGGGCATCCGGGCGGGCTACGCCAAGTATGAGACCTTTCCCATCTGGAACCTGCCCCTGAAGCACCCCGTCAATCTGGCCTATGAGGCCGCTACCGCCGACCTGAACGATGTGAACATGATCGACCCCTTCCATCTGGAGGCCTACGGCGAGACCACCGTCAACTATAACAGGGATGTGGAGGTGTTCCCCGTCCTGAACGCCATGTTCCAGAAGATCCAGGGCGAGTCCCCCTACAAGTCCCCCACGGATATGGGGGTGAATATGGCGGGATTCGCCATTGTGGATGACGAGGTGTGCCAGACCGCCAGCCGCCATGAGATCGTGCGGCGGTACTTTACCGCCGCCTGCGACCGGGTGAAGGGCAAGTGCGACGAGAGCGTGGTACGGAAGCTGGAACTGCTGATGCAGCAGGCCCACGTGTCGCCGGAGCAGTGTCCCGCTGTGGTGGCCAGCCTGAAGAAGGCGGAGGAGACCGGCACGGTGGCAGGCGCTTTAACGCTGCCGGACGGCACGGTGGTGACGGGCAAGACATCGTCTCTGCTGGGGGCTTCCGCGGCGCTGCTGCTGAACGCGCTGAAGCAGCTGGCGGGCATCGACCACAAGCTGGAGCTGATCCCCGCGTCGGTCATCGCCCCCATCAGCAAGACCAAGATCGAGTATCTGGGCCATCATAATCCCCGGCTGCACTCCGACGAGGTGCTGCTGGCCCTGTCCATCTCCGGGTTGAGCAATCCGCTGGCCGCCATGGTGCAGGATCAGCTGAAGAATCTGAAGGGCTGCGACGCTCACTTCTCCGTTATCATCTCCGAGGAGGACGTGAAGCTCTATAAGCGGCTGGGAATCAATGTCAGCTGCGAGCCGAAGTACGAGATCAAGAAGCTGTATCATAAGTAAATAATTATTTTGCATATAAAAACAGGTGGCGTAAGCCACCTGTTTTTCGTTTGCGGGAGAAAAGCCTCGCAGAGTTCGCGGCCCGCAGGCCGCGGAAAAGTGAAATCATTTTTCTGACGACATATGCGTCAGAAAAATTCTTCTCGGCCGCCAGTGTGTCCGAAGGACGCGCGCAGTCGGCCGCAAGCCTTTTGGCAATGAAACCGAAAAATTTCATGCCAGCTTCTATATCCCCTTGTATTTCCGGCGGGTGGCGAGGCCGCCCCGGATGTGACGCTGGGCCTTGTTCTCGTCCAGCAGCGCCTTGACTTGCAGCCACAGCGGCCGGTTGTACAGGGGCAGCCGCTCGCTGATATCCTTATGGACAGTGGATTTGCTGATACCGAATTTCTTGGCGGCGGCCCGTACCGTCGCCCGGTTCTCTATCAGGTAAAGAGCCAGTTCTTCGGCCCGTTGCTCCAGATTCTCTTTGATAGCGCACCACTCCTTCAAGCAATACCACTATATGAGCGCGGCGGCGGGAAAAGAACGGAAAGTATCGCGCGAATGGCAAACGGCTAAAAATAAATGATTATTTAAGAAAGGAAGAGCTGCTTGTGGGCGGCCTGTATCTGCGCCTGTACGCCGCCGATGAGCAGTGTGGCGTCCAGCCCCATGGCCACACCGTCGTAGCCCTGGGCAAAACGGGCGGCGGCACCTGCGCCGTCACCGGCGAAGACCAGACATGGCTTTTTCGCAGCGTGACAGGCTGCCAGAATACGGTCCAGCGCCGCGCAGAACCGGGGGTTCTGGAAATCGCCGGGCATACTGCTCTCATTGGCGGCGCGGTATGCCGCCTTGTCCTTTGCTCTGCGGTATGCGTCATACACAGGCTTTGTCTTTTGATACGTCGTAACATTCTTGATTAAGACCGCCATATCCGCAAGCCGCCGCTCGACGCCCTTTAATGCGCCTGCTACCTGTTCGTTTGCCGCGTTCACTTCCGCGATTTTTGCGGAAAGCTCTGCATAGCTGTCAATCCTGTTTTCCGTTAGGAAGTTCAGCGTCCTTGCCGCCTGTTTGAGATTGTGGATTTTCGCCCAATGCTCATATCCCGATGTAATGAGCATTGAGCAGATGTGCGAAATACTCAGCATCAGCACAAAGACCGGCTACCGCATCCTGCGGGAAGGCAAAATCTGTTGTCTCAAGGTCGGAAGAGCCTATCGTATGAAATTCTCGGATATGGAGTAGTCGCCTACTAAGCAGAACACGGTGTCACCCTTCATCGGGTGGCACCGTGTTTTTTTATTGGTTTTTGTATTTGTCCATTTCCTGAAGCATTTTATAGAGTTGCTTCTGCTCTGCCTCGTTCTTAGAGGCAACCAAGTCATAGCATTTGGCCGCAATGTTGTTGCCGCCGCTCTTTCCCAACTTATCGAATAGCTCGGACAGTGAAATATCCATAGCTGATGCAATCTTCTCAACGCTTTCCAGAGTGGCGTTTTTCTCACCACGTTCCAATTGCCCGATATATGTGGAATGGCAGCCGGCAAGCTCGGCTAGTTTTTCCTGGCTGAGTCCTTTTTGCGTCCGGTAGTTTCTGATGCGTTGCCCAATGATCTTTGCGATATCACTCATTCCCCTCGCGTCCATATATAGTCTATAAATATCGCTTTGGCCAATCCATAGACTATTAATATTCAAAAGGCCGGGATATATACTATAGATATTATTTCTCAAATTTCGGCATTTATAGTATTCGAGAGGAGCGCGAAGTTTATGCGCTCAAAAACAGTTTGCTTCACCGGGCATCGGGAATTGCCGGCAGATGATTTGCCCGAAATCTCCAAGCGCTTGGAGGATACCTTGGCCACGCTGATTGAGCAGGGCTATCGCTATTTTGGCGCAGGCGGTGCCTTGGGGTTTGATACTCTGGCAGCGCAGGCGGTCCTGCGCCTGCGGGAGCGTTATCCGCAGATCCGGCGATCCTTGTACTGCCGTGCCTTAACCAAACTCGGGGCTGGCCACAAGCGGATATCGACACCTACGAAGAGATCAAGCGCTGCGCAGATAAGGTGACTTATACCTCGGAGCACTATTTTCGGGGCTGTATGCAGAAACGCAATCGGCATCTTGTGGATAACAGCAGAGTCTGCATTTGCTATCTGACGAAACCCACCGGCGGCACGGCCTATACCGTGAACTATGCCCGCCGCTGCGGTCTGCGGATCATCAATATAGCAGGCCCAGATTGCTTGTAAGAGTGCCTTGTACGCATACAATCCTCCCGAATTGTCCTTCTGCAGGTGGGCAGTCCGGGAGGCTTTTTCAGGTGATTGTTAAAATCGACACCATAGTTGCTGTTTTTACAGAATTCGTTCGGATTCGGTTGTAATTTCGGAGGCGTTATGGTAAAATGTATTCTGTAAAGTTATAAGCACTTTGGGAGATTTTATTTTCAACAGGAGGAACCCCATGACGGTCCGTTATGACAAACTTTGGATTCTGCTATCCCATTGAATTGGCCTGTAAACTGCTCCATGCAGCGCGCTCGGCTTACCACAAATGGGCTTCCGGTAAATTG
>CAKTMW010000052.1 GCA_934574095.1 uncultured Oscillospiraceae bacterium
ATGCAGGGCACCACGAACAGCGTCATCAGCGTGGCGTACAGCAGTCCGCCGATGCACACCAGCGCCACCGGCTGGATGAGGGATGTACCGGCGTTTTTATCCAGCGCCGTGACGATCAGGCCCAGAATGGTGGTCAGAGAAGTCATGAGGATGGGCCGCAGGCGGGTGACGCCGGCGTCGATGATGGCGTCGCGGCGCTCCATGCCCGCAAGGCGCTGCTGGTTGATGTAGTCCACCAGCACGATACCGTTGTTGACGATGATGCCCACCAGCATGACGAAGCCGATCAGGGCGATGACGCTCATCTCCGTGCCCGTCAGCAGTAGGGCCAGGAAGCCGCCGGTGAAGGCCAGCGGGATGGTGAACATGACGATGAACGGCTCACGCAGAGACTGGAACTGGGCCACCATGACGAAGTACACCAGCACGATTCCCAGCAGCAGCATCAGCATCACCTGACCCATGGCGTCCATGATCTGCTCATTTTCGCCGTTGAACTCGATGGACGCGCCCTCCGGCAAGTCCATGGCGTTCACGGCCTTTGTCACCTGATCGGACACCAGCGTGACGTTATTGCCCTCGGCAATAGCGGCGGTAACGGTGACGCAGCGGCGCTGCTGATCCCGGTTGATGGTGTTCAGGCTGACGGTCTTTTCCACCGTGGCAACATCCTTCAGCAGGAAGCTGGTATCCTCGTCGCCGCCGTCATCAGAGAGGGCGGGCAGGGAGGAGGAGGAAGAGGAGCCGGAAGAGCCGCCGCTCATGGCGGAGGACATGGCACTGTCGGGGTCGATCTTCAGCTCCGGCAGGGTCTCCACGGTGTAATTGCTGCTTTCGTCCTGCTGGATGATCAGCTGCATGGAGGAATCGTCCAACTCCATCTCCGTACCGGAGGTGCTGGTGTTCAGGGCGGCGGCCACCTGCATATAGATCTGGGCCACGGTCATGCCGTGCTCCATGGCCTTGGTGCGATCCACCGTCACGTGCAGCGCCTGCGCCGCGTCCTCCAGACCGTCGGACACGTCGGCGGTGCCCTCCACCTGCTCGATGCGGGCGGCGATGGCCTTGGCGGTGGATTGCAGCGTCTCCATATCCTCGCTGTACACCGTCAGGGACACGCCGCTGCCGGTGACGTAGCTCATCATGCCGGACATGACGTTGGCCGCGGTGACGGTGCAGTCCATGTCGGCGCACAGGGCCTCGATCTCCTTGCCCACGCTGTTGCCAGAGTAGTCGTCCGGCAGGGTGATGTATATCTCCGCGTCGTACTCACCGCCGCCGGAGGACATCAGGCTCATGCCGCTGTCGCCCTGGATCATGGCGCCCACGGCGTCCACGCCCTCGATGGTCATGCAGCGGCGGGCCACCTCGTCGGTGTAGGCCACAGCCTCCTCACGGGTGCAGTTCTCCGGCATGGCAACGGTAACGTCGACGCTGTTCATATCCATATCCGGCATGAAGCTGAAGCCCCGGCTGACCGTGACCACACAGGACAGCACCAGCAGCGCCACCGCGCCGCCCAGCACCGCCGCCTTGTGGTTCAGCGACCAGAGGATGGCCTTTTTGTAGGCGGGGTAAATTTTATCCAACAGGCCCGGCTTCTGCTCCAGCGGACGCTGGAGCATGCCGCTGGCCATGGAGGGCACCAGCGTCAGCGCCACCAGAAGGCTGGCCAGCAGGGAATAGGTGATGGTCAGGGCCAGATCGGTGAACATCTGGCGGGTCAGGCCCTCCACAAACACAATGGGGGCGAACACGCACACGGTGGTCAGGGTACTGGCGGCGATAGCGCCCAGCACCTGCTGGGCGCCGGACACGGCGGCCTGCACCACCGTGGCGCCCCTGGCGCGGAGCCGGTAGATATTCTCAATGACCACCACGGAGTTATCCACCAGCATACCCACCGCTACCAGCAGGCCGCTGAGGGAGATCATATTGATGGTAACACCGGTGAAGTACATCAGCACCACCGCGAAGATCACGCTGGTGGGGATGGAGATCAGGGTGATGAGGGTGGGCCGCCAGTCACGCAGGAACAGGAACAGCACCACCACGGAGAACAGCGCGCCCCACAGCAGGGAGGAGACGATGGTATCCACGATCAGGTGGATATAGTCGCCCTGATCCATCAGGGGCTTGAAGCTGATGTTGGGGTACTGGTCGGTCAGCTGCTCCAGACGGGCGGTGATGTTGTCGGACACCTCCGCCGTGGCGTAGTTGGACTGCTTGGTGAAGGAGGCGATGATGCCGTTTTCGCCGTTGAGCTTGGCGTAAATTTCATCGGAGTTGTCGGTATAGAACACGGTGGCCACGTCGCTGAGGCGGATGGGCTCCATGCCGTCGATGCCCAGATCGAACAGCACCATATCCTCCAGCTCGCCGCTGGTGCGGATCTCGTTGCCCACGGACACCATGTAGCTGACGCCGGCGTTATCGTCTATGTACCCGGCGGGCATGGAGAAATCCTGCGCCGTCAGCAGCTGCTCCACCATGGAGACGGACAGCATGCCGTCCAGATCCAGCTGCTCCAGCACCTGCTTGCGGGTCTGGGCCAGCTGCTCCTCCCCCTGCTCGATCTGCTGGAGGGCCAGCTTGATCTGAACGTTGCTCTCGGTCATCAGCAGCATGCCGTCCATCAGCTCCTCCGTGCCGCCGGAGATCTCCTTATTCAGGCTGTCAAACCGGTGGGGGTCGTTCAGAAACGCCTCGATCTCCTGCAGCGCCTTTTGCATGGCCTTGATGCTCTGGCTCATCTGCTGCTGTTGGCGCTGCGCCACCATGGCGTTCAGCTTGACGGTGTTTTCGTTGATGCGCAGGGCCAGCATCTGGTTTTCCGCCTGTAATTGCAGGTTCTCCGCTGCGGCGGCCGCCTTTTCCTCCTCCGTGGCGTTTTCATCGTCGATAATGGCCTGATTGGCCTGAATTTTTTCGTTATTGGCGGCCATCTGCTGCTGGTCGGCCAGAATGGCGTCCCGCAGGGCCTTTTCCTCCTCGGTGATCAGATCGTCGCCGTCCGGCACGCTGTCAATGGCGTCCCGCAGGGCGTCAGCCGCCTGATTGAGTATGCCGGTCACGCCGTCGGCCACGCCGTCAGCCGCCTGAGCAATGCCCTCATCCAGCGCGCTCTGCGCGTCCTCCAGCTCCTTTTTGGCGTCGCTGAGCTTGCCGGCGGCCTTGTCCAGCTCCCGGCCCGCCTTTTCGCGTACCGTTTTGGTCACGGCTGCCATCTTCTCGGCATCCAGCACCACGTGCATCTCACGATCCACCGTGCCCATGATCTCCACGCTGGCCACGCCGGTGATGCCCGTCAGCTTGCCGGTCAGCTCGCTGTCCACGAAGTCGCTGAGCTGGCCCACATCCATGTCGCTGCTGCTGATGGCGGCCACCATCACGGGGATCATGGAGGGGTTCACCTTCAGGATATAGGGGGAGGACACGGTATCGTCCCACTGACCCTGCACCGTGGACACCTGCTGCTGGATATCAATGCCCAGCGCGTTCATGTCGGCGCCGTCCTCGAACTCCATCACCACCATGGAGACGCTGTTCTGGCTGGAGGACTGGATCTCCTTCAGCTGATCCAGCGTGGCCAGCGCTTTTTCCAGAGGCTTGGTGATGTTCTTCTCCACGCTTTCCGGGCTTGCGCCGGGGTCGCTGGTGACGACGATGACATAGGGATAGTCCATGTTGGGCATCAGGTCGGGGGTCATTTTCAGATAGGCCACCACACCCAGAATCAGGATCGCCAGCGTCACCACATAGACGGTCAACGGTTTTTTTACACTGAAGGCAGGCACGAATTTCTTCCTCTCTACTGCGCCGCAAGGCGCGCTACAAAGCTCCAAAGCGGCAAATGCCGCGTTTTTGACGCTTTAGTTTACCACCACTTCATTTTCAAATCAATCGCTGGGGCGAAAAATTTACGTTTCTGTTACAATTATGAACGGAACATATGCTAACCGCTGAAAAATCCCGAAGTTTCCCGCAAAATAGTTCGCAAGTCGAAATATCGGGGCAGGGGACGGCCGACAACGCCGCCGGGATAGTCAAGAATGTATGGAACATTCCACTTATACCGTGCCGAAAGTTATGAAAATGCGCCAAAATGCACAAAAACGGTAACATTTTTTCTACATTTATTCTTCGTTTCAGAGGGAGACAATGTTTCGTTTCCGTACTATAATGGTAGACGGAACAAAAAAGACCGCATGGCGGCGACGAAAAGTGAAAGGAAAACAATATGGCTATCAAGATCGGCATCAACGGCTTCGGCCGTATCGGACGCATCGTCCTGCGCATTATGTGCGAAAACCCGGAGACCTTTGATATCCGCGGCATCAACCTGCGGAAGGCGGACATCGACTACATGGTGTATCTGCTGAAGTACGACTCGGTATTCCGTAACTTCCCCGGCATGGTGGAGCACGCCGGCGGCGACCTGATCGTGAACGGTCATAAAATCAAGGTGTACAGCGAGTCTGACGCCGCCATGATCAACTGGGCCGACAGTGAGGCCGAGTACATCATCGAGTCCACCGGCGCCAACAACACCACCGACAAGGCCAGCCGCCACTTCAAGGGCGGCGCCAAGAAGGTCATCCTCACCGCCCCCGCCAAGGACGACGCCACCCCCACCTTCGTCTACGGCGTCAACAGCGACGAGTACCGCCCCGACATGAAGGTCATCTCTAACGCCAGCTGCACCACCAACTGTCTGGCTCCCCTGGCCTACGTGATCCACAAGACCTTCGGCATCGAGCAGTCCCTCATGTCCACCATCCACGCCTCCACCGCCAAGCAGAAGGCCGTCGACTCCCGCGGCGGCAGCGACTGGCGCACCGGCCGTTCCATCCTCAACAACATCATCCCCACCTCCACCGGCGCCGCCAAGGCCGTGGGTCGGGTGATCCCCTCCCTGAAGGGCAAAATGACCGGCATGGCCTTCCGCGTTCCCACCGCCGACGTATCCGTGGTGGACCTGACCGCCCGCCTCAGCACCAGCGCGTCCTATGCCGATATCTGCTATGAAATTCTCCACGCCTCCGAGACGTACATGAAAGGCATCATCGGCTATACCCGTGACCAGGTGGTGTCCACCGACATGATCGCCAATCCCTGCCCCTGCGTGTTCGACGAGACCGCCGGTATCATGCTGGATCAGGACTTCGTGAAGCTGATCGCGTGGTACGACAACGAGTGGGGCTACAGCAACATGGTGACCCGTATGCTGAAGCATATGTATGACATGGACATGGCCGAGGTATTTGAAGAGGAAAAGAAAGCCTGACAGAAAAGAAGAACACCCCCACCTGGGGTGTTCTTCTTTTCTGTTTTTCCAGAGCATCCTGTTTTTTAAAGTCCGTGTCCGGGAGCGCAGCGTCACACCGTGTCAAACCGGAACGCATCCGCCATGGCCTCCAGCACTTCGTTGGGCATGGCCGCCTCGCCCGTTTCCACATCGCCCTGCCGGACGTTCAGTACGTTCACTACCAGATAGGCATCCGGCAGATCGGCAATGATCAGCGCCTTATCCGGCCCCATGGCCAGCATGACCGGCATGCCGCAGGCGGTTTCGTATTCCCACTGGGTATACTCGTCCGCGTCTCCGATGGGAAGATAGGACACGGACAGATACCCCTTTTCATTGCATATCAGCTGATAGCTGACGGGATAGGACCAGCGCCCGTCGCGGAACGTAAAGGTGCCCTCCGCCATAAAGCTGCCGCAGTCATAGGCGTAGCCGCCGTCAAACACATGCTCATAGTCCTCGCAGCTTTCCGGCAGGGCATCGGCGATCCGCGCAGGCAGCGGATCGCCGCCGCCGTACAGCGTGGGCGGGGTCAGCAGCGCAAGGCCGTATTCCTCGGCGATGGCGTCCAGCTCATCGGCCATTTCCCGGGTGTAGCAGGGATAGGCGTCATAGCGCGGCTCCAGTCCCGTGCCGCCGTTGCCGATGGTGGCCAGGATCGCGCCGTCCGGGTCGTAGCCGCTGCAAAAGCTCTGCCAGCGGGCGTTGGCCATGCCCTCCGGACTGTCCGCCAGTCCCTGCAGACTCAGCACATCCGTGTCACCATAGGGTTCGTCTGTGCCGCCGTCCTGATGATAGAGCACGGCCGAGCGCAGGCCAAACAATCCGGTGGCATAGGCCGCCGTGCCGAACGCCAGCACCAGCACCAGCGCCGCCGCCAGAATCAGCGTGCTCCGAAAGGTACGTCTCTTGCGGTGCGGCGTTTCCGCGCTGCGGGCAGCCTCCTCCCGAATGGCACGCAGCATCCGCTCACGGGCCGCGTCGTCGGGACGCAGGCCGTCATAGGCGCGGTAAATATCGTCAGGCGTCATAGGGATACACCTCCAATGCCAGTTTCAGTTTTTTGCGGGCGCGGTTCAGGCGGCTGCGGATGGTGGCAGGGGCCACGTCCAGCATCCGGGCGATGTCGGCGGTGGGGTAGCCCTCGTAGTAATAGAGATAGACCGGCAGTTTGTAGTCCTCCGGCAGGGCCAGCACCGCCTGCAGCGTCTCGTCCGGCACCGGGTCCTCCACGGTGGGGGGCTCGGTGAGACTGTCAAAGCTCTCGCGCCTGCGCCACGGGCTGCGCAGGGCGCTTTTGCACAGGTTGGACACGGTGACGATGAGCCACGCCTTTTCGTGCTGCTCTGTGTCAAATTCCGTGCCGCTGCGCAGCAGGCGGAGAAAGGCCTCCTGCACCATATCCTCCGCGTCCGCACCGTTTTTCATGAAAGAGTAGGCCACGCGGTACAACGTATCCACATGGCGCTGATAGATCGTTTCGATGTCTTTGTCCGTACGCAACAAAGTGTTCGTGGCGGCCACCTCCTTTCATAGGGGATACGCGGGAGGGGAGAGAATTGTTGCAGAAAATTTTTGTTTGCGGGAGAAGGATGTTTCGCCCTCCGGGGCGAGGCACTTTTGGCCATTGTCCCAAAAGTACCCAAAAGGACAACCAGAAACCCAGGTTTCTGGACTTCCTGCGCGCTACAATGCGTACAGACTTGTGATTGCCTGCCACACGTTTACATAAAATTTTCTGTTTCGTTTCATTAAAAGGATCGTCTCTGCTTCTGCACCGCTGCCGCTGATGCCTGCGCCGGACAACGCTTTTGGTTCTACCGTTGACAACGTGAGCGGCAGCGGCGCAAGAGGAACAGACGATTCGTCATACGTACCGATAACCACCGTGTCCTGTGAACACGTGGTATAAGGTATCATAATTGGCAAAAGTCATAGCGTGCGCGGATTCTTAAACCGCAGGTTTAAGTGGCGTTTTTGGGTACTTTTGCCGCCACGGGCAAAAGTACCTCGCCCCGGAGGGCGAAACACCCCCCTCTCTTAAAAACAATAAAGGGGACGGCTGCGCCGTCCCCCTCCTATTTCATGCCAGATTCTTACACCTGCTCCTCGTCGGTGCGGTTGCGCCAGGCCAGCTCCTGCTCCAGCTCGAACTCCAGCTTCTGGACGCGGGCCTTCAGCTCGTCGTAATGCTCGCTCTGGACATAATACTTGACGAAGGAGAAGGTGGCCTCGGCAAATTCCTCCTCAGTATAGGAGGGCAGCAGGGAGCCGCCGCTGCGGCGCAGGCCGCTGACGTTGATGACCACCAGGCGGCGGTGCTGCTCGCTGAGCTGGAACAGCTTCAGCTTTTCGGGAATCTCCAGCTGAAGGTCGTACTGCTCGTTGACCAGATTCAGCAGACGGGCCTGCTCCGGCTTGGCGGAGACGATGACGCCGTGGCGGGAGAACAGATCCTTCAGATAGTCCACGGACACCTCTTCGCGGGTGATGGTGCCCTTGCCGATACCGGTCAGCATGGTGTTGGACAGGTTCAGGCTCACGTAGACCTCGTGGCCGGTGGTGGGATAGCTCATATGAAACCTCCTGCGTTTCTATAATCCTGGAGGGCGGTGACGCCCTCTCCTCTCATAGCTTCATCTTAGCAGGTCGGCGGGAGAAATGCAATAAAAACTTACAAAATTGCCGGAATATTTTTGTGCAATTGTGCTAAATGTATGGAATGAGTGATACTTTTGGAGCGATGGTGCAGGCTTCTTGTTACCGTGCGTAGGGGCCGATGCCCACATCGGCCCGCCGCGATGGACGCGATGGGTACGGTATTCATGTGTAGGGGCGGGGTAGAACCCCGCCCGCCGTTTAACGAAATTGCCATCGTATAACGACGAGTGGGAGGGGCAGAGCCCCTCCCCTACGAATGATCTACCGGCAGTCCGTGCACACGGGAGATTTTGCGCCAGCGTTTTTACACCCCCGTCAGATCAAACGGCGGGGTGTACTCCGCTCTGGCGGCGGTGCGCTCCTGGGTGAAGCCATCCAGAATGCCGCAGTTCTCCATGTACGCCACGGCGGAGCGGTACTCCGACCGGGTCACGTGGCGGCGCAGAGTCCCCTCCGCACCCTCCTGGGGGGTGTACTGGCTCATGAGGGAGAACAGCACCTCACCGGGCCGGAAGTTCTCCGCCACCCAGTCGATGCAGCGGCGGGTGTTGTCCAGCTGGCCCGGCAGCACCAGATGGCGGATCACCACGCCTCGCTTCAGCAGGCCGTCCTCCTGCACACAGGGGCCGGTCTGGCGCACCATCTCCCGGATGGCGGCGGTGGCCACGGGGAAGTAATCCGGCGCGGCGGAAAGTCGGGCAGCCAGGTCATTGTCGGCGTATTTCAGGTCAGGCAGGTAGATATCCACCTTGCCCTCCAGCTGCCGCAGGGTGTCCACCGACTCATAGCCGCCGCAGTTATACACCACGGGGACGCTCAGCTTCGGCTCCAGCGCGGGGAGTATCCAGGGCAGGAAGTGGGTGGGGGTCACCAGATTGATGTTATGAGCGCCGCGGGCGATAAGGTCTTCAAAGATTTGCCGCAGGTGCGCCGTGGTGATGGCCTTGCCGAAACCCCCGGCAGAGATGGAGCCGTTCTGGCAGTAGCAGCACCGGAGGGTGCAGCCGGAGAAGAAGACGGTGCCGCTGCCGTTGATACCGGAGATGGGGGGCTCCTCCCACATGTGCAGGGCGGCACGGGCCACGCGGATACCCGCAGGCATACCGCAGAAACCATGGCCTGCCTCTTCCGTCCGCTCCGCGGCGCAGCGGCGGGGGCATAACGTGCAGATCATTTCCGCAGCCGGTGGAAGTCCGGCCCCAAATCGCCCGCCATCCAGTGGCGGCGGCACAGACCGATATACTGGTCGTTGGCCCCCAGCACCACCTGCTCGCCCTCCTTCAGCACGTGGCCCTGGTCGTCAAAGCGGGCGTTGAAGGCCGCCTTTTTGCCGCACCAGCAGATGGTCTTGACCTCCTCCAGCTTGTCCGCCAGCACCAGCAGGTGGTAACTGCCGGGGAACAGGTCGCCCTTGAAGTCCGCCCGCAGACCGTAGCAGATGACGGGGATATTGCAGTCGTCCACCAGATGCACCAGGTAGTAGACCTCCTCTTTGGTGAGGAACTGGGCCTCGTCCACGATGATACAGGCGTATTTTTGCAGCTCCTGGTCAGCCATGGCCTGCATCTCGTGGAAGTAGACGCAGGGGTGCTTCAGGCCGATGCGGGAGGACACCATATGGTCGCCGTCCCGTGTGTCCAGCTGGGGTTTCACCAGCAGGGTCTCCTGACCCCGCTCCTCGTAGTTGAAGCGGGCCATCAGCGCGTTGGCGCTTTTGCTGGAGCCCATGGCTCCGTATTTGAAGTAAAGCTGTGCCATTGTGTGTTTCTCCTTCTCTATCTTCTGTCCTTTTGGGGGGTCGTTAAGCGGGGGTAGGGGATATTTCGTCCCTGCGGGGACGAGGTACTTTTGGCCGTTGTCCCAAAAGTACCCAAAAACGCTGCTTAAACCTGCGGTTTAAGAATCCGCGTACGCTGTTCTGCGTAAGCTATTGCACCGGCTCAAGTTTTGCGGTGGAAATCCAGATGGATGCTACGGCGGCATAGCCGCCGAGATCGGAGGCTAAAAACATGCCACCGGCATGTTTTCTTAACGCCCCGACGCATTGACTTTCTTCTTGCGCCGCTGCCGCTTACCATTGCAACGGTAGACACTGAAGCGTTGTTCGGCGTAGGTATCAGCGGCAGCGGCGCAGGAGCAGAGACGATCCTTTTAACGAATCGAAAAAGAAAATCTTATGTGAACGTGCGGTAAAATCTGACATATTTGTACAGCGTATAGCGCGCCCGGAGGTGAAGGAACCGGAGGTTCCTTCTGGCGTTTTTGCCTACTTTTGCCGCTATTGGCAAAAGTAGGTCGCGCCGGAGCGCGAAACACTTGCTCTCTGCCGCCCATGAAAAACGGCCGTCTTTCGACGGCCGTTTTTCTTATTTGTGGCTGCAATGGCCGCCGCAGTGTGCGCAGTTGCCAGT
>CAKTMW010000053.1 GCA_934574095.1 uncultured Oscillospiraceae bacterium
GCAGAGTGCGGTTTCAAGTCAGATATCGAGGAGGAAAACCATATGGGTGAAGTCGGAAGAAGCCAAGTCCGTGTGGACGCCTATGACAAGGCGACAGGCCGGACAAAATACTATGAGGATCAGATGCCGCAGGATGCGCTGTATGTCCGCATCAAGCACGCGGAGATCGCCCACGGCTTTGTCAAGTCGGTGGACACCAGCGCCGCACAGGCTATTGACGGCGTGGTAAAGGTGCTGACCTGCTTCGATGTGCCGGATATCACATTCCCCACGGCGGGCCACCCCTGGTCCATGGACTCTGGCCATCAGGACGTGGCGGACCGCCACCTGCTGAACCAGCACGTGCGCTATTGGGGCGACGATGTGGCGGTGGTCATTGCTGAGAACGAAGTGGCCGCCATGCAGGGTGTCCGCGCCCTGAAGGTGGAGTATGAGGAGCTGCCCTTCGTGCTGGACCCCCAGAAGGCCATGGAGGATGACGCGCCCCAACTCCACGAAAAGTTCCCCCGCAACATTCTCAAACACACCGATATGAAGAAGGGCGACTATCGCTCCGCCATTCAGGAGCCGGACCTTATCAAGGTGGAGGGCTGGTATGACACCCCCACTGTGCAGCACTGCCATATCGAGAATCACGGCTGCTTTGCCTATGAGGAGAACGGCCGCATCGTGGTAGTTTCCTCTACCCAGATTCCCCACATCATCCGTCGTATCGTGGGACAGGCCCTGGGCCGCCCCTGGGCGGATATCCGGGTGGTGAAGCCCTATATCGGCGGCGGCTTCGGCAACAAGCAGGACGCCTTATACGAGCCGCTGTGCGCCTGGTGTACCACGCAGGTGGGCGGCCGTACCGTCCGCATCGACTGCTCCCGCGAGGAGACCTTCGTCTCCAACCGTGTGCGCCACGCTATTCGCTTCCACATCGTGTCGTGGTTGCGGAAGGACGGCACCTTTGCCGCCCGCAAGGTGGAGTGTTTCTCCAATCAGGGCGCTTACGCCTCTCACGGCCACTCCATCGTGGCCAAGGCCATGGGCTCCTTCCCGCAGCACTACCCCTGCGACAACATGGAGTGCGATGCCTGGACGGTGTTTACCAACCGCCCCGCCGCAGGCGCCATGCGCGGCTACGGTATGCCCCAGGCCTCCTTCGCCGACGAGGCCAACGTGGACGAGTGCGCCAGAGCCGTGGGTATGGATCCGCTGGCTTTCCGCATGCAGAATATCATGCCCCAGGGCTATGAGGACGGCTTCAGCCACAACGTCAACTATAACGACTCCTTCCGGGAATGCCTAGAGGTGGGCCGCAAGTACATGGATTATGACCGCAAGGTGGCCGAGTACGCCAAGGACACCGGCCCCATTCGCCGCGGCATCGGCGTGGCGACCTTCTGGTACAACACCGCCGTGTATCCCATCTCTCTGGAGACAAGCTCCAACCGCATGCTGCTGAACCTGGACGGCACCGTCACCATGCAGTGCGGCGAGACAGAGATCGGTCAGGGCGCCGACACCGCCTACTCCCAGATGACCGCCGATATCGTGGGCCTGAAAAGCTATAAGGACGTGCATGTGGTGTCCTGTCAGGATACGGACATCACGCCCACCGGTCTGGGCGCTTACGCCAGCCGTCAGACCTATGTAGCGGGCTTTTCCATCCGCAAGACCGGCCTGCTGCTGAAAGAGAAAATTCTGGCCTATGCCCAGAAGCTCACCCGTCAGGCCACCTATAACATGGATATCGTGGACGGCAACATCGTCCGCAATACCGACGGCAAGGTGCTGATGTCCCTCAGCGAACTGGCTATGACCGCCCAGTATAACCCCAACGATTCCGAGCATATTACGGCGGAGAGCACCTATACCATCCAGAACAACGCCTACTCCTTTGGCTGCACCTTCGCGGATATCGAGGTGGATATTCCCATGTGCAAGGTGACGCTGAAGAACATCATCAATGTCCACGACTGCGGCAAGCTCATCAACCCGGCCCTGGCCGAAGCGCAGGTCCACGGCGGTATGTCCATGGCCATCGGCTACGGCATGGGCGAGCAGCTTCTGTTCGACGAAAAGACCGGCAAGCCCCTGAACAATAACCTGCTGGACTACAAGCTGTCCACCATTATGGATCATCCCCATCTGGAGGCCCAGTTCGTGGAGAACGCCGAACCCACTTCCGCCTTCGGCACCAAGGCCCTGGGCGAGCCGCCTGCCTGCTCTGGCGCACCGGCCATCCGCAATGCCATTCTCAACGCCACAGGCGTTGCCATCGACCAGAGCCCCATGAACGCCCACATCCTCTTCAAACGGTTCAGCGAAGAGGGATTGATCCAAGACTAAGGAGGTACGCAGCAATGTATGATATGCTAGCGCTTTACGAGGCGAAAGACGTACAGGATGCTGTACGCCTTCGTCTGGAGCACCCAGAAGCCCAGATCATCGCCGGCGGCACCGACGTGCTGGTGCAGATGCGTGAGGGCAAGCGGGCCGGTAAGGCTCTGATCTCTATCCAGAAGTGCGACGAGATGCGGGGCATCTCCATCGACGAGGAGGAGAACATCCGCATCGGCAGTCTCACCAGCTTCACCCATATTACCAACGATCCCATCATCCAGAAGTACATCAACGTGCTGGGCGAGGCGGTGGACATGGTGGGCGGCCCGCAGATCCGCAATGCTGGCACCATCGGCGGCAACACCTGCAACGGCGTGACCTCCGCCGACTCCGCGTCAACCCTCCACGCGTGGGAGGCTATCGTGGAGATCACCGGCAAAAACGGCGTACGCCGTATCCCCATCAAGGAGTTTTATCTCAAGGCCGGTACGGTGGATTTGAAGATCGAGGACGGCGAGATTCAGACCGCCATCCTGATCCCCAAGGCCAGCTATGACCGCACATGGGGCCACTATATCAAGTACGCCATGCGCAACGCCATGGACATCGCCACCCTGGGCACCTCCGTCAACGCACGGCTCAGCCCGGCCGGCAAGACCTTTGAGCGGGTGCGTATTGCCTTCGGTGTGGCGGGCCCTGTCCCCATGCGGGCTACCACGGCGGAGGAGTTCATCAACGGCAAGGCAGTGACGCTGGAAAATATCGAGGAATTCGGCCGCAAGGTGCTGGAGGATATCAATCCCCGTGATTCCTGGCGCGCCAGCAAGGCGTTCCGCAGCCATATCGCTGTGGAGAGCGCTAAGCGCTGCCTGATCGAATCCGTGAAACTGGCGGGAGGTGAGCTGTAATGGCAAAGAAACAGTATGCGCTTGTGACCTGCTGGATCAACGGCAAGGAAGTGGAGCAGATGGTGGACGTCCGCGCGTCCCTGACAGATATGCTCCGCAACGATTTCCGCCTGACCTCCGTGAAGAAAGGCTGCGAGGTGGGCGAGTGCGGCGCCTGCAACGTGCTGATCGACGGCGAGTGCTTCAACTCCTGCCTGTACCTGGCGGTGTGGGCCGAGGGCAAGCACATCACCACCCTGGAGGGCCTCACCGGTCCCAACGGCGAACTGAGCGACATCCAGCAGGCATTCATGGACGAGACCGCCATCCAGTGCGGCTTCTGCATTCCCGGCTTCATCATGACCGCCGCCGAAATCTTGGACCGCAAGGTCTATTACACCGACGATGAGCTGCGCAAGCTCCTCAGCGGCCACCTGTGCCGCTGCACCGGCTACGAGAATATCTTCAAGGCCGTGAAAAAGACCATGCTGCGTCGTCTCGGCATGCTGGACGATCCCTTCCTGAACACCTGAGCGAGACTGAAAAAGCACCCGAAGCGATTTCGCTTCGGGTGCTTTTTGCATCTGAATAGAGTTTTTGCGGCCTTTCGATGGTATTATACTGAGAACAGAATGTCGGCATAGGTGGGGAAGGGCCAATGCTGAGCGCCGGTGATGGCTTCCAGCTGATTGATGAGGGCACTGGCTTTCTGACGGCGGGCGTCCACCTCGTCACGGTAGTAGCAGGCGGCCTTGATACCGCCGTCCATGGCGGGGGCCTTGCTGATGGCGCGCTCCAGCGCCTCGCAGGCGTCGTAGAGCTTGCCGGACAGGCCGGCTACCTTCCGCAGCGTGGCCTCCTCCATCTTCACGGAGACGGGGATACCGCAGTTCTGCTTGTGGAACAGGGTAGTGGCCAGCTCGTCGGAGTATTTGCTGACGGCGGGCATGATCTGGCGGCGGGCCATATCCAGCAGGGTGTTGCCCTCGATGGTCATGACCTTGCAATAGTTCTCCAGGTGGATGTTATAGCGGGCCTCCAGCTCGTCACGGGTTAGTACGCCGTGGCGGCTGAACATGGCCACGTTCTTTTCGGCGATGTAGGCGGGCAGAGCGTCTACGGTGTTGCCCATGTTGCACAGGCCGCGGCGCTTGGCCTCGGCTACCCACTCGTCGCTGTAACCGTTGCCGTTGAAAATGATCCGCTGGTGGGCGGCAAAGGTGTCATGCAGCAGCGTTTGCAGCGCGGACTGGAAGTCATCGGCTTTTTCCAGCATATCGGCGAACTGCTCCAGCTCCTCTGTCATGATGGTGTTCATCACGGCGCTAGGGCTGGCGATGGACTGGCTGGAGCCCAGCATGCGGAACTCGAACTTGTTGCCGGTAAAGGCCAGGGGAGAGGTGCGGTTCCGGTCGGTGGTGTCCTGGGGAATCTCCGGCAGGGTGTCCACGCCGATCTCCAGGCGGCGCTTGGTGACGTCCACATACTCGGTGCCCTGGATGATGGAGTCAAGAATAGCGGTCAGCTCGTCACCCAGGAACACGGACACGATGGCGGGAGGGGCCTCGTTGCCGCCCAGACGGCGGTCGTTGCCGGGATAGGCCACGCAGCAGCGCAGCATGTCCTGATACTCGTCCACGCCCTTGATGAAGGCCGCCAGAAACAGCAGAAACTGGGCGTTCTGGCTGGGAGTCTTTCCGGGCTTCAGCAGATTCTCGCCGGTGTCGGTCTGTAGAGACCAGTTGTCGTGCTTGCCGCTGCCGTTGACACCGGCAAAGGGCTTTTCGTGCAGCAGGCACACCAAACCGTGGCGTTCCGCCACGGTTTTCAACAGCTCCATGGTCAGCTGGTTATGGTCGCAGGCGATGTTGGCGTTGCAGTACACGGGAGCGTTCTCGTGCTGAGCAGGGGCCACCTCGTTGTGCTCCGTTTTGGAGAACACGCCCAGCTTCCACAGCTCCACGTCCAATTCGTGCATGAAAGCCGCCACGCGGGGCTTGATGGCGCCGTAGTAGTGGTCGTCCAGCTCCTGTCCCTTGGGGGGCTTGGCACCGAACAGTGTCCGGCCGCACAGCCGCAGGTCCTCCCGGCGGCGGTAGTCCTCCTTGTCGATGAGGAAGTACTCCTGCTCCGCGCCCACCTGGGGGACAACGTGCTGGGCTTCGGTGTTGCCGAACAGCCGCAGAATACGGATGCACTGCTGATCCAGCGCGTGCATGGAGCGCAGCAGCGGCGTTTTCTTATCCAGTGTGTTGCCGGAATAGGAGCAGAAGATGGTGGGGATGCACAGTGTCCGGTCCTTCACGAAGGCGTAGGAGGTAGGGTCCCAGGCGGTATAACCGCGGGCCTCAAAGGTGGCCCGCAGGCCGCCGGAGGGGAAGCTGGAGGCGTCGGCCTCACCCCGGCTCAGCTCCTTGCCGGACAGCTCCATCAGAATGCGGCCGTCTCCGGTAGGGGTGATGAAACTGTCGTGCTTCTCGGCGGTAAAGCCGGTCATAGGCTGGAACCAGTGGGTGAAGTGGGTAGCGCCCAGCTCCGTGGCCCAGTCCTTCATGGCGCAGGCGATCTCGTCGGCAATGGAACGATCCAGAGACTTCCCCTGCGCCTGGCATTGCTGCCAAGCCTGATAGACGTCAGCGCTGAGACGCTGTCGCATCTTCTCCTCGGTAAACACCATGCTGCCGAAGATGTCGGGGATTCGTGCCACATTCTCGTTCATTGTATGATTCTCCTTTCGCCGCGCCGTGCGCGGATACTATCACATGAAAAGCGCCATCACGTGGGGCGTTACATAGACCTCCATTATGGCGGCCGCCGCCAGCAGCGGCAGGATATGCATGATAAACACCCGCAGCAGATTCAGCATCAGGGGCTTCATCATGCCCTTTGTATTGCTTCGCACGTATTGCGTGATCTGCCTGCACAGCAGAAAGCCGCCGGCAAACGCCAGCATCAGGGCGGTCAGCTCGAAAATGCCATGGGGCAGGATGCCTGCCAGATATACCAGCAGGGAAACGCCGTTGTTCACATAGTATGCGGCAAACACGCCGAGGATCAGCGCGTTGGTGCCCAGCGCCAGCGCCGTCAGATACAGGAACGGGATAAAGCCGTACAGGATGCTGACGGCGGAGGCCCGTACATTATTGCCGAACAGCGCCAGCAGGTCGATGCCGCCGTCCTCGTCGATCAATCCCTCCAGCTGGATCATCTCCTGAAAATAGCTTATGATGGTGTCCGGCAGGGACTTGAAGAAAAGTCCCACGCCGAAAGCCAGCAGGCAGATGACCAGAAACGCGGCGGCGGTGATCAGCAGGGACTCGCCGAATTCCTCCCGATAGAACCGCCACAGGGCGCGGTGCTGTTGCTTCAACCAAACCATGGCTTATCCCAATTTGGCCAGACCGGCCTTCAGGCGGCGCACCGTCTCATCACGACCCAGAATCTGGCAAATCTCCACGGCGCCGCCGGGGGTCACCAGCTTGCCGGCGGCGGCGATACGCACCGGCCACATGAGGGTGGCGTTCTTCACGCCCAACTGCTCCGCCAGCGCGATCAGGCTGTCGTGGATGGCGTCCGTCGTCCAGTCGGGAAGCTGCTCCAGCATGGGAATGGCGGCCTCCAGCATGGCCTTGCAGATCTCAGGATTGGTCTTGGACTTTTTGTTGGTGAAGAAGTCGATGGCGTACTCCGGGCAGGCGTCGAAGAAATCCACCTTTTCTGGGATCTCCGTCAGCTTTTCGCAACGGGCCTGCAGCAGACCCGCGATGGCGGCAATATCGAAATCGCCCTTGACGCTCTGGCGGATGTAGGGCTCCGCCACCTTGGCAAAGGCGGCAGGCTCCATAGCCCGCAGATACACGGCGTTGAAGTGATCCAGCTTGGCGATATCGAAGATGGCGGGGGACTTGGAGATACCCGTCATGTCAAAGACCTTGGTCAGCTCCTCCAGAGAGAAGATCTCCTGCTCAGCATACTCGCCCTTGGGAGACCAGCCCAGCAGTGCCACGTAGTTGAGGATGGCCTCGGTGAGATAGCCCTGCGCCTTCAAATCCTCATAGCTGGGGTCGCCGTGGCGCTTGGACATTTTGTTCTGGGCGTCCCGCATAACGGGGGAGCAGTGGACATAGGTAGGCACCTCCCAGCCGAAGGCGTGGTACAGCAGATCGTACTTGGGAGCGGAGGACAGGTATTCGCTGCCCCGCACCACATGGGTAATGCCCATCAGGTGGTCATCGATGACATTTGCGAAATTATAGGTGGGCAGACCGTCCCGCTTCAGCAGCACCTGATCGTCCAGCGTGCTGTTCTCCACGGTGATATCGCCGAAGATGGCATCGTGGAAGGTGGTAGTGCCCTCTGCGGGGATCTTTTGGCGGATGACGTAGGGCTCGCCCGCCTCCACCCGCTTCATGGCCTCGTCAAGAGGCATGTCGCGGCAAGGATCGGCGGCACGGTCAAACTCGCCGGAATCCTCCTCGGACTCCGCCTTCTCGCAGAAGCAGTAGTACGCGCCGCCCTTTTCTACCAGCAGCCGGGCATAGTGGCCATAGGTGTCACGGCGCTGGGACTGAATATAGGGAGCCACGGGGCCGCCCACATCGGGGCCTTCGTCGTGGTTCAGGCCGCACTCGGCCATGGTGCGGTAGATGACGTCGGTAGCGCCCTCTACCAGACGGCCCTGATCGGTGTCCTCGATCCGCAGGATGAAGGTGCCGCCCTGATTGCGGGCGATCAGCCAGGTATACAGCGCCGTACGCAGGTTGCCCACGTGCATATAGCCGGTGGGAGACGGCGCGAAACGGGTACGCACCTTTCCGTGGGGGATTTTTTCCTCCATCTGGGTAAAATAGTTCATATCCATTGCCATATCAGTTACCTCCGGCATTTTGACAAATTACCTATCTATTATATGGTTTTCTGGGGAAAAGTCAATGATGATCGTGGGATTCCATTGATTTTTTGAACCAAACGTGGTAGGATAGGGAACGCAAGAAGAATACGGGCGCTATGCCCGCAACAATGTGAGGTAAAAAATGGCTGATACGAAAAAGAGAATCTTCAGCGGCATCCAGCCCTCCGGTGAGCTGACTCTGGGCTCCTACATGGGCGCCATCAAGAATTGGGTGGATCTGCAGGACGAGTACGACTGCCTGTACTGCATCGTGGACATGCACGCCATCACCGTGCGGCAGGATCCCGCCACGCTGCGCAAGCGCAGCGTTAACCAGCTGGCTCAGTATATCGCCTGCGGCCTGGATCCCCAGAAGAACATCATGTTTATCCAGAGCCACGTGCCCCAGCACGCGGAGCTGGGCTGGATCCTGGGCTGCTACACCCAGTTCGGCGAGCTGAGCCGCATGACCCAGTTTAAGGCCAAGTCCGCCCAGCACGCCGACAACATCACGGCGGGCCTGTTCACCTATCCCGTGCTGATGGCCGCCGACATCCTGCTGTATCAGGCGGATCTGGTGCCGGTGGGCGAGGATCAGCGCCAGCATGTGGAGCTGACCCGCGACATTGCCCAGCGCTTCAACAGCGTGTACAGCGATACCTTCGTGCTGCCGCAGGCGTTTATCCCCAAGGTAGGCGCACGGCTCATGTCCCTGGACGATCCTACCACTAAAATGAGCAAGTCCCTGCCTGACGGCTGCGTGAACCTGATGGACGCGCCGGAGGTCATCATGAAGAAGTTCAAGCGCGCCGTTACCGACTGCGAGACCGCCGTCAAGTACGACAAGGAGAACAAGGCCGGTATCTCCAATCTGCTGACCATCTACTGCGCCGCCACCGGCAAGACGCTGCAGGAGGCCGAGGCGGAGTTTGAAGGCCAGGGCTACGGCGTGTTCAAGCCCGCCGTGGGCGAGGCCGTGGTGGAGCTGCTGCGTCCCATCCGCGAGGAGAGCCAGCGCATCATGAACGACAAGGCCTATTTGGAGAGCGTCTATCAGGATGGCGCGGAGCGTGCCCGCCGTCTAGCGCTGAAGACGCTCAGCAAGGTGCAGCGCAAGGTGGGCTTTGTGGCGGCAAAATAAGCACCAAATGTTTGGAATGTTTCTTGCAAAAAGTTTTTAAGTCTGCTATAATAAAAATCAGGACACCTCCGGGGGATCCCGGCGATCATTTCAAAACAAAGAAAGGAACATCGTCATTATGATCTATACGACTGAGGTTCAGCATATGTGCCCCGTAGCCAAGGGCGCTTATCACGGCCCGGCTCCCATTCCCGAAGAGGGCAAGTGGGTGCAGGCAAAGGAGATCAGCGATATCTCCGGCTTTACCCATGGTATCGGCTGGTGCGCACCCCAGCAGGGCGCCTGCAAGCTGACCCTGAATGTGAAAAACGGCGTCATTGAGGAAGCGCTGGTAGAGACCATCGGCTGCTCCGGCATGACCCATTCCGCCGCCATGGCTTCCGAGATTCTGATCGGCAAGACCATTCTGGAGGCGCTGAATACCGACCTGGTGTGCGACGCCATCAACACCGCCATGCGGGAGCTGTTCCTGCAGATCGTCTATGGCCGCACCCAGTCCGCGTTCTCCGAGGGCGGCCTGTCTGTGGGCGCATCTCTGGAGGACCTGGGCAAGGGCCTGCGTTCCCAGGTGGGCACCATGTTCGCCACCAAGGAGAAAGGTCCCCGTTATCTGGAGATGGCCGAGGGCTATTGCAGCAAGCTGGCGCTGAACAAGGATGATGAGATCATCGGCTACGAGTTTATCAGCCTGGGCAAGATGATGGACTTCATCAAGAAGGGCGACGACGCCAACGAGGCACTGAAGAAGGCCACCGGCCACTATGGCCAGTGGGACAGCGCGGTCAAGTATATTGACCCCCGTCACGAATAAGGGAGGAGGACGAAATCATGGCTCTGTTTGAAAGTTACGAGAGAAGAATCGACAAGATCAACGGCGTCCTCGCCCAGTAC
>CAKTMW010000054.1 GCA_934574095.1 uncultured Oscillospiraceae bacterium
CAGCGCTCCAGCGTGGGCTGGAAGGGCATCCACGCCGCCGCCATCCTGTACGACGAGTACATCGTCCGCGTGGAGTGCGGCAGCAGCTATTCCGCGGAAGATAAATCCAACTAACGTAAGGAGGAACGCAATATGGCGAAGAAGCAGGACATGACGGAACAGATGGTCAGTGTGACCATCCCCAGAGGCCGCAAGCAGGAGGAGAACTTTGTGATCGTCTCCGTCAACGGCCGCAGCTTCAAGATCATGAAGGGCGTGCAGGTGGAGGTGCCTGATTTCGTCCGCGAGGTACTGGTGAACAGCCGCATGATGGCGGACGAGGCCCGCCGCTATGTGGACAGAATGGCCGACTGAGGAGGTGGCCCACATGGCGAACATCACAGCCGGACAGGTACTGGCGCAGGTGGACGCGCTGGTCCCCAACCAGTACACCCGGACAGAAAAGCTGCGGTGGCTGGCCCAAGCGGAGGGCTTCGTGCTGCGGGAGGTCTGCCGGGTGACGGGTGAGCTGGCGGTGCTGACAGACGACAGCCCCCTGTCGGTGGCGGCTCCCTATGACGAGCTGTACCGCCACTATGTGGAGGCGCAGATCCACTACTGCAACGGCGAAATGGCCCGGTACAACACCGCGGCGGCCAACTGGAACAACGGCCTTTTGACCTATCGGGACTACGTATGCCGCACCACCGCGCCGGTGCAGGGCGTTAAGGCGCTGAAGTTATGCTAACGCGCTGGGCGGGAGGGTCTTCCTCCCGCCCATATCAGGAAGGAGGAACCACATGTTTCTATCGCAATTTGCCGCGCCCCGGCAGCAGCGGGTGACCGTCAGCAAATTCCCGGGCTATGACGCCCGGTCCCGCGCGCCGCTGGGGGCTTTCGCCCGGATGGAGAACCTGACGGGGGACGGCTATCCCACGCTGTCGGTGCGGGAGAAGCGCAAGACCATCGCGGCGCTGGACAAGCCCAACGGCCTTGCCGCCAAGGACTGCCTGATCTGGGTGGATGGGCGCACCCTGTACATCAACGGCGCGGCCATCGACCTGACGCTGACGGACGGGGAAAAGCAGCTGGTGGGCATGGGGGCGTATCTGCTGATCTGGCCCGACAAGAAATACGTCAACACCCAGGACCTCAGCGACAAGGGCAGTCTGGAGAACGCCAGCCAGACCACGGGGACCGTCGCCTTCTCCCTGTGCCGGGCCGACGGCACGGCATACGAGCACTACACCACCGGGGCGGCGGCTCCCGCCAGCGCCGAGAGCGGCGACCTGTGGCTGGACACCGGCAGCGCCGCCGCGGCGCTGCTGCGCTATGACGGCGTCATGTGGGAGGCGGTGGACGACGCCGCTATGAAAATCGCCGCCGCCAATATCGGCAAGGGCTTCGCCGCTGGGGACGGCGTGACCCTTTCCGGCTGCACCGGGGCGGCGGCGGACGGCACGTGGACGCTGCTGCAATGCAGCGACGACGCCATCGTCATCCCCACGGTGGCGGCCATCGAGGGGGAGCAGACCGCCGCCGTGACAGTGCGGCGCTATGTGCCGGACATGGACTTTGTGGTGGAGTGCGGCAACCGGCTGTGGGGCTGCAAGTACGGCATCGTGGACGGCCGGACCGTCAACGCTGTGTACGGCAGCGCACTGGGGGATTTCCGCAACTGGAACACCTTCGCGGGGCTCTCCACCGACAGCTACGCCGCCGACCGGGGCAGCGACGGCCCCTTCACCGGCGCGGCGGCCTATCTGGGCACGGTGCTGTTCTTCAAGGAGAACAGCATGGAGCGGCTGTACATCAGCGCCGCCGGCGCCCACCAGATCACGGCGCTGCAATGCCCCGGCGTGAAGGCGGGCAGCAGCCGCTCCCTGGCGGTGGCGGACGGGGTGCTGTATTTCCACGGCGCAGGCGGCGTGTACGCCTTTGACGGCAGCATGCCCCAGCTGGTCTCCGCCGCCTTCGGCGACGAGCGGTACGAAAGCGCCGTGGGCGGCGGGACGGAGGGCCGCTACTGGCTGTCGGCCCGGCGAAACGGCGCGGATCACCTGTTTGTCTACGATACCGCCCGGAAGCTGTGGTTCCGGCAGGACGGGCTGCGGGTGAAGCAGTTCGCCCTGTCCGGCGGCGTACTGTACGGCCTGACGGCGGAGGGCGTCACGGCGCTGCACGGCGGCGGCGCGGCGGATGAGGCGGACGTCGGCTGGTACGCTGAGACCGGCGAGCTGGGCCTGGACACGCCGGAGCAGAAGTATCTCCAGCGCGTGGAGCTGCGGCTGCTGCCGGACAGCGGCGCGTGGGTGCGGGCCTATCTCAGCTATGACGAGGGGCGGCATTGGCAGTACGCCGGAGAGATGAAGGGCGGAGCGCAGCGGCTACGCTCCGGGCTGCTGGCGGTGCGGCCGGTGCGCTGTCCCCAGCTGCGGCTGCGGCTGACGGGGCAAGGCGGCTGCCGCATTTACAGCATCAGCGCCGTATACGAGAGAGGAAGTGATCTGCCGTGAGCGATTTCCCCATGCCCCCCTACCCCAACGGCTCGGTGCAGCAGCAGCTGACCCAGCAGTACTCCTACCTCTTTCAGATGGCCCAGCAGCTGAACATGGCCCTGGACGCCCTGGCGGGCGGTACGGCCAGTACCGCGGGAAGCGGCAGCGCCCAGCGGAAGAGCGGCGGCCTGCCCTCCGCCGCCGAAAAGGCCGCGGCGGAGAACTGGGAACAGTTCCAGAACCTGCGGGCCATGATCGTCAAGACCGCCAAACAGGTGGCGCGCAGCATGGAGCAGCTGGAGGTGCGGCTGGGGGAGGAATACGTAGCCGCCTCCCAGTTCGGCACCTATGTGCAGCGGCTCAGCGCCTATCTGGAGGCCAATCCGGAGGCGCTGACCCAGTATTACAGCTTTTGCAGCGATCTGGCGGCCAATGTGGCGGCGGTGGACGCCGCCTTTTCCACCTATAAGCTGGACACGGAGGGCTATATCCGCACCGGCATCGTCTACTACGACGGCCCCGCCCCGGTTTACGGCGTGGCGGTGGGCCAGAACCTGACCACCACGGAGATCGACGGCCGCCAGGTGGTGGAGCAGAACAACTTCCGGGCGGTGTTCACCGCCCAGAAGCTCAGCTTTTGGCAGGACAGCACGGAGATCGCCTATGTGTCCAACAACCGCCTGTATATCACCAACATCACCGTGCTGGACAGCATTCGCATCGGCACGTGGCGGATGGACAGCGGCAGCGGCCTGGCATTCAAATGGATCGGAGGATAAGAAATGGCTATCACAGAACAGGATTTCACCCTCAGCTGGGGGGACGTCACCCTGGGGGCGGCCAACACGATGGTGGTGACACGCCCCTCGTCCCAGTACAGCTTCCGCTTTCACTATGACTTTCAGGGTGTCAGCGCCGACGTCACAGCGGCGGAGCTGGAGACCGTCTCCCAAGAGGAGACCCGCGTGGTGTACCGCTGGACGCCGGAGGAGAGCCTGTGTCAGGCGCTGCCCGACAGTGTGTCGGGCAGCGGCACGCTGACCATGACGGTGGCGTACACCAGCAAATTCCAGCAGTTCAACAACCCCAATTTCTGCACGAAGGTCTATCCCTTCACCGCCTACGTGCCGGACAGTATGCGGCCCGTCGCCACGCTGACGGCGGCGCTGGTGAACGACAACGCCCTGCTGGAGGAATGGGGCCTGTGGGTGCGGGGCATGAGCCGCCTGCAATACACGGTGGAGGCCAGCGCCGTGGGCGGCGCCAGTCTGAAGGAGTGCCGCTTCACCTTCGCGGGGCAGACGGTGAAGGGCTTCTCCGGCACCACCGCCCCCATCGGCATGGCGGGGACCCTGACGCCCACCGCCGTGGTGACCGACTCCCGCGGGCGGACCACCACCGTCAGCGCCCCGGCGGTGCCGGTGTTCGACTATCAGACGCCGTCGCTGCAAACGTCGGTGGCCTTCCGGTGCAGCGCCGCCGGAGTGGAGGACAGCGGCGGCCCCTGCCTGCGGGTGAAGGCCGCAGGCTCCTGCTGGCCCCTGGACGGCCGCAACACCGTGACGCTGCGGGCCCGCTGCCGCCCGGTGGGCGGCGTCTACGGCGATTACATCACGCTGGTGAGCGGCCTGACCACCCAGATTGCCGAGGGGCTGGACAAGGACACCACCTATGAGGCGGAACTGTCCGCCATCGACACGCTGGGCAATGTCCGGGCCGTCAGCTATACGTCCTCCAACGCGGCGGTGGCCTTCCACCTCCGCAGCGGCGGCGTGGGGGCCGCCTTCGGCAAGCTGGCGGACGGCCCCTCCCTGCAATGCGCGTGGGACGCGGGCTTTGACGGCGACGTGACCGTGGCGGGCAAGGTGGCGGCGGGCAGTCTCACCGTAGGCGGCAGGACGCTGCTGGACCTGCTGTACCCCATCGGCTCGCTGTACCTCTCCACGGCGGAGACGGACCCCGGCACGGTGCTGGGCGGCACGTGGCAGCGGGTCGAGGACCGCTTCCTGCTGGCGGCGGGCCAGACCTACGCCGCCGGGACCACCGGCGGACAGGCCGCCCAGACCCTGACCGAGCAGCAGCTGCCCGCCCACATCCACCACGTGGAGGGCTTCACCAGCGTGGACTCCACCACCCACGACCACGGCGTACCCAACATCGCCCAGGGCGGCAGCGGCAGCGGCGCTTACGCCGAGAGCTGGGGCGGCGGCTCCGGCAGCCGCGAGCTGCGGTCCGACGCCATCTGCATCAACCACGACCACACGGTGGACATGGACTCCCAGCCCACCGGCGGCGGCCAGCCCTTCGACATTCTGCCGCCCTATCTGGCGGTGTACGTGTGGCAGCGGCTCAGCTGAAAACGACACCCACAACAAGAGGAGGAACTATCATGGCATCTACTTACCGCCAGGTGGGCTACGGCTCCACCGGCAGCGCGGTCAGCAAATTGCAGACCGTTTTGAATGAGCACGGCTATAACCTGGCCGTGGACGGCATCTTCGGCGCCAAGACCCAGGCCGCCGTCCGGGACTATCAGAAGAGGAACAACCTGAAGCTGGACGGCATCGCGGGCAAGGAGACCTGGGGCAGTCTGCTGGCCCAGCCCAGCTATCCCACCGGCGGCAGCGGCGGCGTCCGCGTCTCCGGCAGCGGCAGCGGCACGGTGCTGGGCAGCGTATCCGCCGGAACCGCCGCCGCGCTGAAGGAGCTGGAGAAGGGATATGTCCCCTCCGGCGACGTGGACGCGGAGCGCAGCCTGCTGGACAGTCTCGCCGTCCTGAAGCCCCAGGACTACCAGTCCAGCTTTGCCCAGCAGCTGGCGGCGCTGTATGAAGAGATCAGCGGCCGGGAGGCCTTCTCCTACGACCCGGCGGCGGACGCGGCCTATCAGTCCTACGCCCGGCAGTACGCCCGCCAGGGCCGCGCCGCCATGAGCGACACCCTGGGCCAGGCGGCCCATCTCACCGGCGGCTACGGCTCCAGCTACGCCCAGTCCGCCGGACAGCAGGCGTATCAGAAGTATCTCCAGCAGCTCTCCGACGTGCTGCCCCAGCTGCAATCCGCCGCCTATGGCCGCTACCGCGACGCGGGTGACGCGCTGCTGGACCGCTATCAGCTTTTGCAGGGGCAGCAGGAGGAGGAATACGGCCGCTGGCAGGACCAGGTGGCCGCCTGGCAGAAGGAGGTGGCCCAGGTCCAGAGCCGCTATGACCAGGTCAGCAGCCGGGACCTGAAAAACTATCAGCTGCTGCTGAACTACTTCGCCGACAAGGCCGCCGCCGAACAGAAGGGCATGCACACCTCCGCCACCGTCCCGGACGCCGTGTCCAGCATCGGCAATACCGCCTCCCTCAGCTCCACGGCGGCGGAGAGTCTGGAGCGGGCCATGGGCAACTACCTGAAAAGCGGCAACATCCAGCAGGCGGACACGCTGCTGAACCAGTACAAAAGCCGCATGACTCCGGCGCAGAAAGCCCGGTTTGAGGCGCTTTTCGCCGCGTGGAACCGCCCCTTGAGCTGGTAGTTCTTTCCATTCTCTCCCGTTGGTCGAGAAAATTATGGTTGCTTTTAGGGCCATAATATGGTAGGATGGTTTTAAGCGCTGTGACCTGATGGGCGGCGCTGTTTTCCACGAGCCGGGCGGCACGTTTCCCGGCCACGCGAAAGGAGAAAAAAGAATGAAAGAAAAGATCGACCGCTTTGTTCAGGCTTTCCACATGAACGGACGCACTGTGACCCGGCTGCTGGTTTTGGTCCTGTCGCTGGTGCTGGTGCTGGCGCTGGCGGGCTGCGGCGGCGGTGACACCCCCGACCCCCCCGACAACAACGATAACCCCAGCGTCGTGGACCCCACCGACGACACCGAAAACCGCGTGGAGCCCGCTCCCGTGGTGGAGCCCGCGGGCATGGAGGAGACCTTTGCCAAGTACAAGGATGTGTACGCCTGGCTGGAAGTGCCTGACTTTGCCAAGATTCTGGGTACCGACCACGAACTGTCCTATCCCGTGGCCCAGCACCCCTCTGACCGCAGCTTCTACCTCAGCCGCGATCTGGACGGCAACAGCAACAAGGCCGGTACCATCTTCAGCGAGGCCGTGTGCGAGGGCAAGACCATCAACAGCCGCGACCTGAACGATCCCGTCACCGTGCTGTACGGCCACAATCAGGCCAACCGCACCATGTTCGGCGGCCTGCAGAGCATGCTGAAGAACCTGGATTTCAGCGAGCAGCACCTGGTGTATATGTATCAGAAGGACCGCCGCGTCACCTATCAGATCGTGGGCGGTGTGCAGTATGATACCAGCCACATCATCTACTATCACGACTTCACCAACGCCGAGGTCTTCAACAGCTTCTTCGACCAGCTGTGGAAGGAGACCGACAGCACCACCAACCTGGACAAGGACAATAAGCCTGTGGCCGGCGACAAGGTGCTGATCCTGTCCGTGTGCAAGAACGGCGACGACTATCACCGCTATCTGATCGTCTGCAAGATGATCGAGGATACCGCCGATCCCACCACCTGGGCCCTGAAGGACGATGCGGCTGCCGCCACCGGCACGGCCACCACTCCCAAGACCAACACCACCGCAAAGACCAACACCACCGCAAAGACCAACTGAAAAGAGCATAAAAAGGCGCCCTGTTCCTTGCGGAACAGGGCGCCTTTTTTGCAGATAAAAGAGAAGAGTGAAAAGTTGTGGTGTGCCGCGAAGCGGCACAATTAAAAAAACAAAGTCTCCGGTGTGTCCGGAGACTTTGCTTTTTGCCAGTTTCATTTTTACTCCGTGAAGTGGACGTGGGTGAAGATGTGGTCCTGGCAGAAGCAGTGGTAGCCGGCGCACTTGCTGCAATAGCGGAATTGCAGGTCAGGATAGTCCGTATCGGTGCGGCCGCAGACGGCGCACTTGTGGTGATAGCCCTGTTTCTGCTCCTGCTTTTGCTGCTGTTGGGCGGCCCGCTTGAACTGCACCGTCTGGGGGCGGTGGCGGTAGGCGGCCCGGTCCGCCATGTAGTGGACCTCCGGCCAGATGAACACGGCGAAGTTCAGCAAAGCGATGATGGGCAGCAGCGCGCCGCCCCAGTTGCCCGCCATCAGGCAGCGGACCACGTCATAGGCGAACAGCGCCCCGTCCAGATACGCCAGCCACTTCATCTTGACGGGGATGATGAAGAACAGCAGCACCTGGGTATCCGGAAACAGAAACGCAAAGGCGAAGAACATGGACAGGTTCACGTAGTAGGAGCCCGCCACGGTGTAGCTCTGGCCAGAGATGAGGCTGGCGATCAGTACGCCCGCCGCCGTCAGCAGCACACCGCTGATGTAGTAGAGGTTGAACTTAGCGGTGCCCCACTGGCGCTCCAGCGTAGAGCCGATCCAGTAGTAGAAATACAGGGTGATGAGCAGCCAGAAGAGGCCGCTGCTGGTGGGAACGAACACGTAAGTGATGATGCGCCACAGCTCGCCCTTCAGCACGGCGGAGGTGTTCAGCGTCAGGAACGCCAAGGCGTTGGCGTCGTTGGCCTGGGTGAACATCATCAGAAGATAGACGATGACGTTGCCGCCCACGATGTAGAGCATCAGATTGGGGATGCCGAAACGGGGGTGCCGCGCACAGAAGCGCTGCACCGCGTCATAGAGCTTTTTCAAGAATGATTCCTCCTGTGAATTCGGATAGGGATTTGTATCACATTGTACCCCAAAAGGCGGGAAAAGTCATTACTATTTTTTGAATAATTGAGGAATAGATGTTTTGCTCTCCGGAGCGCGAGGTACTTTTGCACCGCCGCTAACTTTATCAACGGTAGAAATTGAATCGCTGTACGGCGGCGCGATGTGGGGAGCGATCCGAGCGCTGCCTGTGGCAGATACAGCGGGGAAAACGGCGCAGCGCTGCCAGTGGCAGATATAGCAAGCCGTTTTCAAGGCAGTGCCCCGTTCAGCGGGCACGAAGGTGCCCACTGGACGGATGGCACAACGAGGGCCAACGCCGTTACGAAATTTTGGGCACCGCAACAGGATCATGCCGCCCTACGAATGGGTGCAGTAAAATTGCGTAGGGCGGGGTGACCACACCCCGCCGCATGAAATGGTACGATAAACGTGCGTAGGGGAGGGATGCGGTATCGCACCGCCCCCCCAACTTTCGCAATGTAAACAGACAAGCCCTTGACACGCTCCGTGTTTCACGATATGATATAATTCGTAATTTTTCATTGAGGGGTTCACTCATTATGGCAGAAAGACTCACCCCCCGCAAGCTGCAGGCGCTGGAGATGCGCAGCCGCATCCAGAATGTGGCGCTGGACCTGTTTGACCGGGAGGGTTTTGAAAATGTATCCGTGGAGGAGATCGCCCAGAAGGCGGGCTGCTCCGTGGGCAATATCTATCACTACTTCAAAAGTAAGGACGAGCTGGCCATCCAGGTCACCAGCCACGTGGACGCGGCGTACCTGACGCTGGAGGCGGAATATCTGGCGGATACCGCCCGTTCCGTCCGGGAGAAGCTGCTGGACTTCGTGGGCCAGTCGCTGCGGATCAGCAGCAGCGACCCGGTGCTGTACAAGGCGTTCATCCACGCCATGAAGTACCCGGAGCAGGGCGCCCTGCGGCGCAATGAGCACCGCATCTATTACCGGGTGCTCGCCGAGCTGGTGGAGCTGTGCCGCAGGGACGGCTTTATCGACGCCCGGTATGACGGCGACACGGTGGTGGAGTATCTGGTGACGCTGCACCGCGGCACACTGCTGGAGTGGCGTATCTACGAGGGGAACTTCGACATTGCCCAGCGGGGCATGGCCATGGCGGAGGTCCTGCTGCGGGGCCTTGCGGAGGCGTAAAGGATAGAAAGTGGCGTTTGGTCGTTTTCACGGCCAAACGCCTTCTTTTTTTGTTCACAACGCCGATATTTTTCAAAGCGTCCGATACAAGGGAAAAACGCCGTTGACAAACGGGGAGGGAAGTGCCATACTGTGAATAGTTCATTAAGTGATTCGGTGAAATTTTTGACGAAGTATTCGATAGAATCAGAGAAAGAGAGGGAACCCCCATATGAAGATCCTTGTCATCAACCCCGGCGCCACCAGCACGAAGATCGCCGTGTTCGATGAAGACCAGCAGCTCTATAAGCTGGGCATTGACCACTCCGCCGAGGAGCTGGACCAGTTCGAGCGGGTCATCGACCAGGCGGACTACCGCAAGACCGCCATCCTGAACGCTGTCACCGAGGCCGGCTACAAGCTGGAGGACTTCGACGCGGTGTGCGGCCGCGGCGGCCTGTACCGTCCCATCCCCAGCGGCACCTACGCCGTCAACGACAAGGTGATGCACGATGTGGAGACCGCCCCCTACGGCGAGCATCCCTCCAATCTGGGCGCGTATCTGGCCAAGAAGCTGGGCGACATGGTGGGCATTCCCGCCTTCTTTGTGGA
>CAKTMW010000055.1 GCA_934574095.1 uncultured Oscillospiraceae bacterium
AGAAAAGGCGTAGCACTCAGCTACGCCCCGGAACAGGTTGCAGTATAAGGAGGTACGACACGATGAAAGCCTATTTTTATTGCCGGGTCGCTCACGACGATAGCTTTTCCTTGGAACAGCAGGCCGCCAAACTTCGCCGTTATGCGGAACAGGCCGGGTACACCATCGTTGGTGTTGCCGCCGAGCATGGCTCTGGATTGACCCTTGACCGTCCGGCTCTGCAAGAGCTGACGGAGGCCGTTCTTGCCGGAAAGGTGGATGTAGTGCTGGTAAACAGCCTTGACCGCTTGGGGCGGGATTGGGGCATGACAAAGCAATACATCGACCTGCTGACCGAGCACAAGGTCAAGCTGCTGTGCGTGCGGGAACGGATGATGATCGACAGCTCCAGCTTTTCACCATTCTTCACATAAAAAAGCAGAGTGTCCATTACAGGATACTCAGATCCTATAAGGACACTCTGCATGGTCGGAGTGGGGGGACTTGAACCCCCGGCCTCTTGGTCCCGAACCAAGCGCGCTACCAACTGCGCTACACCCCGTGACAGCCGTTTTATTATAATGAGTATTTTCCCTTCTGTCAAGGGGAAAATCCCAATATCACCGCCAAATCAGGCATAAACCCCACGGTTGCAAGGGTTTCCCTCCACATTCTTACAGCGCCGTTCCCTTCGCAGGCACATACAAGCTCCGCATATCGACGCCCTCCAGCTCCAGCAGCCGTACTTTCCGGTCAATGCCCCCGGCGTAGCCGGTCAGGCTGCCGTCCGCCCCTACCACGCGGTGACAGGGAACGATCAGCGAAATGGGGTTGTGCCCCACCGCGCCGCCCACCGCCTGGGCCGACTGCGGCCTTCCCATCCGGTCGGCAAGCTGCGCGGCGATCTGTCCATAGGTCATGGTCTGCCCGTAAGGGATGGTCAGCAGAATCTCCCACACCGCCCTGCGGAACGGCGTGGCGGCCCACCGCAGCGGCGGCGTAAAGTCCGGCTGCTCCCCCGCGAAATAGCTGTCCAGCCACCGCTTTGCCTGTGCAAAGGCAGATAAGTCCCCCTGTTTTGTCTCCGCTGGCAGCGTACTACCGAAATACTTCTGTCCGTCGAACCACAGGCCCGTCAGCGCCTCGCCGTCGCTGGCCAGCGTAATATCCCCCAACGGAGAGTGATACGATTCAATATAGGTCATGCATCAAACTCCTGTTCTGTTTGCTCCATTGTAACACCCTTCTCCCTCCATTGCAACCATTTTTTCCCGTATGAACCCCGACAAATCGCACATACTACCCCCAACGATCACAGGAGGTATGTATATCATGTCAGAAATGTTTTGTTTCCAGTGCCAGCAGACCGCAGGCGGCAGCGGCTGCGTCAAGACCGGCGTGTGCGGCAAGCAACCGGAGACCGCCCACTTGCAGGACGCCCTGGTGTGCCGTCTGATCCGTCTGGCGGAGGTCTGCCGGACGCGGCAGGAATACCCGCCGGAGGTCACGCGGCTGCTGGCGGACGGTCTGTTCACCACGCTGACCAACGTGAACTTTGACAACGAGGCCATCCGCTCCTTTACCGACCGGGTGGACGAGGCCCTGCGCCGCCATGGCGGCAGCAGCGGCAGCGGCGACACCGCATGGCTGTGGCGGGGCGAGACGGACACTGTGTCCCTCCGCGCCACGCTGCTGTTCGGTCTGAAGGGCATGGCGGCCTATGCCCACCACGCCTTGCGGCTGGGCTACCGGGACAAGTATGTGGACGAGTGGTTCTATAAGGGCCTCGCCGCCCTGGCCCAGGAGCACAGCGTGGAGGAATGGCTGGCCCTCATCATGGAGTTTGGGCAGGTGAATTTCCAGTGCATGGCGCTGCTGGACCGCGCCAACACCGAGACCTTCGGCGACCCCGTCCCCACCCGCGTAAACCTGGACGTAAAGCGCGGCCCTTTCATTGTGGTATCCGGCCACGACCTTGAGGACCTGCACCAGCTGCTGGAGCAGACCGCCGGTACCGGCGTCAACGTCTACACCCACTGCGAAATGCTGCCTGCTCACGGCTATCCGGGCCTGAAGAAGTACCCCCATCTGGCGGGCAATTTCGGCACGGCGTGGCAGAACCAGCAGCGGGAATTCGATAACATCCCCGCTCCGGTGCTGTTCACCACCAACTGTCTGATGCCGCCCCGCCCCAGCTATGCCGGCCGGGTGTACACCACGTCGGTAGTGGGCTACGAAGGGCTGCGGCACATCGAGGCCGACGGGCAGGGCCGCAAGGACTTCTCCCCCATCATCGACCAGGCGCTGGCGCTGGGCGGCTACGACACCGACCGCAGCATGAGCGGCGTCAACGGCGGCCACATGACCACCACCGGCTTTGCCCACGCCGCCGTGCTGAGCCAGGCCCCCCAGATCATCGACGCCATCAAGAGCGGCGCGGTAAAGCACATCTTCCTGGTGGGCGGCTGCGACGGCGCTCATCCCGGCCGCAACTACTACACCGAGTTCGTCAAGCGCACTCCCATGGACTCCCTGGTGCTGACGCTGGCCTGCGGCAAATTCCGTTTCAACGACCTGGATTTGGGGGAAATCGGCGGTATTCCCCGCATTCTGGATGTGGGCCAGTGCAACGACGCTTACAGCGCCGTACAGATCGCCTTGGCCCTGGCGGACGCCTTCGGCTGCACCGTCAACGACCTGCCCCTGACGCTGGTACTGTCCTGGTACGAGCAGAAGGCCGTCTGCATCCTGCTGAGCCTGCTGTCCCTGGGCGTCAAAAACATCTATCTGGGGCCCACCCTGCCCGCCTTTTTGTCGGAGACGGTCATCAAGACCCTGGTGGACGCCTACGGTCTCCAGCCCATCACTGCACCGGCCCAGGACCTGGACGCCATCCTGCACCGGGGCTAAGCGGTAAAAAATATGCCGATACCGGTTGGTATCGGCATATTTTTTAGTATCCAAACAGCTGCACCCAATAGACCTCCCGGCCGGAGTAATAATACCCCACGCCCAGGGTGCCGTAGGACCCATCCATGATGTTGGCCCGGTGTCCGGAGGAATTCATCCACTTTGTCATGGCGCTGTCGGCGTCCATACCGGTGCCCATCACGATATTCTCCCCGTGTGCCAGCGAGCTGACCGTGTACCACTGGCTGCCGTCCGGTCTCGTGTGGCTGAAATTGCTGACGGTTTCCCGCGCTCTGGTGGACGCCGCGCTGCACAGCGTACTGTCCAGCGTCAAGGGAGACAGCCCCTGCTGTCCGCGATAGTAATTCACCAGTTCCAGCACCCGCCCCACTGGGTCTCCGGCAGATGCGCTCACAGGTTCTTCCGCAGTCTCCTGCGTTGTCTCCGCCGCCGTGATCTCCCCCTCGATCAGTTCCTCCAGCAGCGCCAGCGGGTCCTCCACCAGCTCTGCCAGCTCTTCCGTCAGGTCCGTCTCCGGTTCCTCCGGAAACGGAGACGCCAGCGGCAGCACCGGCTCCGTTACAGGGGCCAGCTCCGCCACAGCTTCTCCCGCCGCTTTTGCCGCGATCCCGCCGGGCTGGCGCTCTCCCGCCATAGTCCCGGCCCACAATACCGCCGCCAGCACCACAGTCAACGCCAGTGCCGCCAAATATCCGATTCGTTTCTTCATATACTCTCCGCCGTTCTCTCGCATCCGGCGGCCGCTTTAAGCGGCTGCTATTATATTAGTATACCACAATATATCCGATTTGTCAGCACTTATCCGTAAAAAAAGCGACAAATACCACTCTTTTCCAATTGTGCGATTGCATTACGCCGTTCTCTGTGCTATGATAGGCGCAAACACCACCGTCAAAGAGAGGATGCATTATGACCGACCACGCCTATCAGCAGCTTCTGACCGCCCTGCGTCAGCTGCCGGAGAGTCAACGGCACATCATCGCTATAGACGGACGCTGCGGCTCCGGCAAGACCACCTTGGCCGCCCGTCTCCAGGCCAGCCTGTGCTGCACCGTATTCCACATGGACGATTTCTTTCCCCGTCCGGAGCAGCGGACGGAAGAGCGTCTGTCCCAGCCCGGCGAAAACGTGGACCACGAGCGGTTCTTGGCGGAAATCCTGCTGCCCCTGCACCGCGGGAGCTCCCCCATCGCCTACCGGCCCTATCTCTGCGCCCAGCAATGTCTGGGCCAGCCCGTAACCGTCACGCCCACTCCCCTCACCATTGTCGAGGGCTCCTATTCCTGTCACCCTGCCCTGTGGCCCTATTACGACCTGCGGGTATTTCTGACCATTGATCCCCAGGAACAATCCCGCCGCATCCTGCGGCGCAGCGGCCCGGAAAAGGCCGCCATGTTCGCCCAACGCTGGATTCCCTTCGAGGAGATGTATTTCCAAGCCTATGAAATACAGGAACGCTGTGGCCTTACCATCGAAGGATAACGAAACAAAGAGAGGCGCCGCGGCGCCTCTCTTCTCTTATTTTTTCAGCAGCTTTTCCACTGCCGCGCCGTCCAATTGATTGACCGTGACGAACCTGCCGTCATAGAACACCGCCCAGTTGTTGAATACGCAGGGCAGCGCCTTGGCCTGCTCCAGCGTCTCCACATGGATGAATCGGGCCGGAAGGCCCTTTTCCTCACAGTATTTCCGCAGCTTTTCCACCCGTTGGTAGCTGTAAGGGCACTGGTCGTCATAGTAGATGGTCAGTTCCTTCTCCGGGATAGCCTGCTTTCTTGCGCTGTCGGTAAACCGGGGTGTGCTGCCGTCAAAACGAAGGGCCAGCAGCTCATAGCCGTCCTCGGTGACATCCACCGTCTCAAAGCCAAACTTTCTGGCGAAGCTCTGGTCCGACAGCCACGCCTTCTGCTTCGCCGCCCCCAGCATACACACGCCGGACTTTCCGTATGCTCTGGCGTCGGTGATGCAATGCTCCATCAGCTGCCGACCATAACCATGGCCCTTGGGACCGCCCTGCACCCACAGGCAGTAGATGTAGTAGAAATTTTCCCCCGCCACCGGCACCCAGGCCGTCTCCAGCGGTGCGTACTCGATAAATACGCAGCCCTTCCCGTCCAGCTTTCGGAACACGTGGCCCTCCGCCAGGCGCTGTGCCAGCCACGTCCGCTTGGCTTCCACGCCGGGATGGGCCGTTTTGCTGCGGATGATGCAGCACAGATGCTCCCCTGCCAGGTTTTCCGGCGTCAGTTCGATAAACTCCTCGCTCATTTTTCTATTCCTCTTCCCTCTCGTCCTGCCATTGCAGCTTATTGTAATTTCAGTATACGCCCGCCCCGCCCGCATGTCAAACGCCAGGCGTTTCCCGGAAGATACGAAAAACCACAGCGGAGACTTTTGTCTCCGCTGTGGCTTTGATGACTCAGATGTCAGGCCACATCGCTGGGCACCGCCTTGCGGCGTTTTCTGGCCCGCTGGATGCTCTCCTTGATGACAGGACCGATGGTCTGGATCAGGATCACGATGATCAGCACCAGACCCTGGAAGGTGTCCTGGATATCCACGCTGAGGGACGGGATGGACACGATGATGAAGTTGATGGTGGTATAGGACAATGCGCCGAACAGTACGCCGAACACCTTGCCGCGTCCGCCCGCCATGTTGACGCCCGCCAGCACCACCGCCGCGATGGCGTACATCTCATAGCTCTGGCCGGAGGAAGCCGGGGTCACGTTGCCGATCTTGCAGGCCTGGATGATACTGGCCACGCCCACCATCAATCCGGTGATGATGAACACAGACACCTTGACCCAGGTGGTATTGATGCCCGCCAGACGGGCGCTCTTCTCATTAGAGCCCACAGCATACACGCTCTTGCCGTACTTGGTCTTGTTGGCCAGCAGCACAAACAGGATCACCATCAGCACGAACACGAAGGTGATGTAGGGAATGGAGAACGCGCCCAGAGACAGCTTGCCGGTGCCGAACTTCATACGCAGGAACTCGTAGTTGCTGTTGTCGCTCAGCATGGCGAACTGGCTGGAGGAGGAGCCGCTGATGGCCGGGTCGATGGAACGCACCACCGACAGCGTCAGCGAACGGTAGATCAGCATAGTGCCCAACGTCACCACGAAGGGCGGCATTTTGGCGCAGCCCGCCAGCACACCGTTGATGGCGCCGCACAGTGCGCCGCTGACCAGGCCGGCCAGGATCATCAAAATGATAGAATTGGTGACATTGAACACCATAATGGTCACGCCGGTACACAGCACCAGAGACGAGCCGATGGACAGGTCGATCTGCCCGGTGATGATGACCAGCGCCATACCCAGGGCCATGGTGCCCACGATACAGGTATTCTGACTGCCCAGCACCGCTGCCACATGGCTCCACTTAAACGTATTGCCGTTGGCCTGAATGGTGAACGCATAGCCCACCATGATGATAAGGAAAACAAAGATAAAGCTGTACTGGGACCAGATTTTTCCGGCAATGGCGCCGAAGCTGTTTTTCTTGTTCATCTTGCTACCTCCACATGCGTATCCACCGCGTTGGTGGAATAGAGCATCACGTCGTGCTCATTGACCTCGGAATGCTGGAATATCTTGACGATGCGTCCCTCATAGAACACCACACACCGGTCCGCCACCTTCTGTATCTCCGGAATCTCCAGCGTATTGAAGATGACCGCCTTGCCCTCCTTGGCAAAGCTGAGCATCAGCTTATAAATCTCCGCCTTGGCGCCCACGTCCACGCCCTGGGTGGGGTTGTCGAACAGCAGCACGTCCGCGCCGATGTTCAGCCACCGTGCGATAAACACCTTCTGCTGGTTGCCGCCGGACAGAGAGGTGATGCTCAGCTCACTGTCATCCGCCTTGATATGCAGCGGCTCCTTGTAGCTCTCATAGCGGCCCTGCTCATCCTTCTTGCGGATAAAGGGCTTGTTGCGGGATATCTCATGCTCCGCCAGGTAGAAGTTCTCCAGGATGCTCATATCCGGCACCACGGAGTTTTCCTTGCGGTTGGCCGGCAGCATGCCCACGCCGTTTTTCATGAACTTGACCGAGCGGCCGTGGACCGGCTTTCCGTCCACCAGAATCTCGCCGCTGCCCAGGGGCAGCGCGCCGAACACCGTCTGCAATAGTTCGCTGGCGCCGCAGCCCGCCAATCCGGTCAGCGCCACGATCTCGCCCCGGCGCACCGTCAGGTCGATATTCTCGAACCCCTCGCCGCTGAGGCTGTGGAGCGTCAGGATAGGCTCGCCCAGCTCACGGGTCTCGTAGACCTCCGCGTCCACATATTTCGTACCCACCATGTCCGATGTGATGGCATGGGGATTCGTATCCTTTATATCACCTGAGGAAATGAACTCACCGTTTCTCAGCACCGTATACCGGTCCGCAATGGCGAAAATCTCCGGCATCTTGTGGGAGATAAAGATGAAGGATTTCCCCTGAGTTTTCAATTTTTTCAGTATCTCGAAGAGATGGTCGATCTCGTTGTTGGACAGGGCCGTGGTGGGCTCGTCCAAAATCAGGAGCTTGGCGTCGGCATACAGCGCCCGGCATATCTCCAGCAGCTGTTTTTCGCTGGTCTTCAGCTCGCTGACCATGGCGTTGGGATCGATATCCACACCCAGGTCCTCGAAAAGCTGCTTTGTCTTGGCCACCTGCTCCTTATTCTTCAGCAGACCGAACTTGGTCAGCTCGCGGCGGAGGAAAATATTATCCGCCACCGTCAGATCGTTGATGACATTCAGTTCCTGGTGGACAAAGGCAATACCCGCCGCCTCCATCTGATGGATGGTGGGCGAGGGATAGCTCTTGCCGCAGAAGGTGATCTCTCCCTGGTCGGCGGGGATCACGCCGGTCAGGATATTCATCAGGGTGGATTTGCCCGCGCCGTTCTCACCCAGCAGGGCGTGGATCTCGCCCTCTCCCACCGTCAGGTGGATGTCGGAAAGCACCCGGCTGCTGCCGAACGTCTTGGACACATGGTTCATTTCAAGGATGTTCATATGCGCTGTCTCCTTGCTTCAGGTTGGGAGACGCCTTACGGACGCTCTCCTTTTGAAATGCGGATGCAGGGGGGCGAACCCCCTGCATCCGCGCAAATGGCAGATCGCTTCGATCAAGCGTGGCCCTTGAAGCCCTCGTACTCGTTGACGTTGTCGCGGCCAACGATCCAGGTGGGCTGATACTCACCGGAACCGACCTCATAGGTCCAGTCGCCGGACAGGTACTGCAGACCCTTGTCGATGACGTCCTGCATCATCTTGGGGGAGAAGTACATGCTCATCATGTCGTCGAAGTAGGTGTTGGCGATGGTGGTCTCGGTGGTGTCGGCCATCACATCATACAGCTCCTGCATACCGCCGATAGCGGAGATATACACGTTCAGCTCCTTCAGGTCAGCCTTCAGAGCGTCGGAAGCGGTCTCGATGTAGTTCATGACGCCGAAGGTCATCTCATCGTCCATGGAGTAGATGTACAGGTTGCCGCCGTTGGCCTTGGCAGCGGCCACGATCTCCTCCATCTTCTGCTCCATGTAGTCATAAGCCTTATCGGCGGACCAGTCGCAGACGGTAGCATAGGTGTTCAGAGCAGCATCCACAGCGGCCTCGTCCCACACCTCGGTGGTCTCGAAGTCCTGACCCAGAGCCTTGTCGGAATACTTCTCAGCGCCGGTCAGGAACTCCTTGAAGCCTTCAGCGCGGCGGGAGCACACGGTGCCGTTGTCGCCGTACAGGGTGACGATGGTGTCGCCGGGCTTCATGCCGTTCTTCTGCAGCCAGTAGGCGATACCGCGGCCGCACTGCCAGTTATCACCGGAAGCGTTCAGCACAGCGTAAGCCTCGGTGGCCTCGATGATGCGGTCGAAGGAGATGAAGGGGATTTTCTCGGCATACAGGGCCTCCTGGCCAGCCTGGGCGGAATCGTCCAGAGCCATCATGACCACGATAGCAGCGTCGCCGTTGGCGATGATGGTGTTGACCTGATCCACCTGCTCCTCACCGGAAGAGGCGGGCATGTACACAGCCTTGTACTCACCGGCAGCGGTGATCTCGTCGCACTTAGCCTGGGCATAAGCACCGGCCTGAGCGGTCCAGCCGTGGTCGGGAGTGGGGCCCATCACGTAGATGGTGCTGCCGCCGGCAGCGGGAGTGTTCTTGTCCTGGGCATCGTTGTTGCCTCCGCCGCAAGCGACCAGAGACAGCGCCATTACCAGAGCCAGGACCAGCGCAATGATCTTTTTCATGCAATTTCCTCCATACATGTTTTATTATATAATACCTGCTGACACAGGCACTATATCGGTTTTACCGCCGGGCCTCACAGGGCCACGGCCTTCTCCTCCTCCGCCGAGCGCAGGCAGGCGAACACAGCCCGCATGGAGCGGACGATATCCTCGGCGTCCAGGATGCTGGGGCGGCCCTCCTCCACGGCGGCGACGAACTCGTCGATGACGCCGGAGGACGCCTGCTGGGC
>CAKTMW010000056.1 GCA_934574095.1 uncultured Oscillospiraceae bacterium
ATGATGGGCATGACGATGCCGGTGGCGTTGGCCTTGCCCAGCGCGTCCTCATCCAGGAAGCCCAGCTCCTTCAGCAGTACGCCGAAGATCAGGCACCACACCAGCTTGTTCACCGCGTCGTGGAACAGGCTGGACACCCAGGTGGACAGCAGCGCCACCAGAATGACCTTGGCGATGATGGTGTTGGGGGTGTTGTACTTGGCGGGCAGGGCGGGGATCAGCTTCTTGCGGGCGGCAGTCTGGGCGGCGTTCACGGGGGCCAGCGTTACGCTGCCCGCGTCAATGTCCCGCTTCAGGCGCTTGGCCTCGCTCTTCAGGCACAGGGAGGCCACCGGGTAGCCCACGAAGCCCTGGGCGCACATCACCAGCGTGGCGAACACGGCCAGCTCGGGGCGGTTGGCGTTGTTGGCCATCTCGGTCATTTGCAGGGTAGCCACCACGCCGCCGGACAGGATGGGCGCGCCCACCAGTGCGAAGCCGCGGTCAACGATCAGCTGACCAAGGAAGTACACCGCCACGGAAATGGCGACGCAGGCCAGCGCGGAAATGATGACCGTGCGCCACTGGGCGCCGAAGTCACGCAGCTTGATGGTGGTGCCCAGGTGCACCAGCAGCATGGTCACCAGCAGTCCGGCCATACTCAGCAGCGTGGAATCCGCAAACAGCGTCTGGGGGAAGATGTTGGTCCAGAAGCCTGCCAGAAAGACCACAGAGGCCACCAGCAGCATGGAAACGATTGCTTTTGTTTTGGCGGAGATCATGTCTCCGGCGGCGAACACCACGAAGATGACAGCCGCAGAAAGGATTGCAGTCATAATTTTTCTCCTTCTCAAAATGTACAAAGTGTGGATGGGACAAAATGAAAAGCGGCTCCGTCTGAAGGACGAAGCCGCTTGACGCCAATGAAAAATGGGTCTTACGCTTATGTCGATTCAGCCGGTTTACGGTATCGGGAGCAAAAATAGGCATACCAATAAAAGCCCGCAAAGTAGCGAGCCATCTCGGCAAAATAGGAGACCGTATGCAGGCTGTGGAGCTTGGTGGTGTTGTGCATCATCTGACGTGCCATGGTGGTCTCCTTTCCGCCGGGAACGCTCCGGCTGTTGTTTTTGTTGGCACTGATTTTAGAACTTTGCACCGCGAAAGTCAACAGCCAAATTATGGATATTTTGGCGGGTACTACCTATAAACTTTGTGGGATTTTCACGAAAACGAACGAAATCTTAACGCGGCCACGCTGTTTGCTAATGGAAGCCATTGTGGAATTTTCTGGAAACCGCCGAAACTCTCCGGAAAAGACGATTTACAAACGCCGTTGTTTCTGGTAGGATAAGCTCACCTGAAAAAACGAGGAGGGCATCCCTATGAAAGACCTGCAAAAGAAGCTGCGCGTAGCGCTGGTACAGGCCACCCCGGTGATGTTCGACAAGGACGCCACCATTGACAAGGTGTGCGCTCAGATCCGCGAGGCCGGACAGAACGGCGCGGAGCTGATCGTGTTCCCCGAATCCCTGATCCCCTGCTATCCCTACGGCCTGACCTACGGCTTTACCGTGGGCAGCCGCACCGAGGAGTGCCGGGACGACTGGAAAATCTACTATGACAACGCCGTTCTCTGCCCCAGCGAGGACACCGGCCGTATCGGCGCGGCGGCCAAAGAGGCGGGCGCTTACGTCTCCATCGGCTACACGGAGCGGGGCCGCAATAACGGGACGCTGTACTGCGCCAACATGATCTTCGGGCCCGACGGCAAGCTGCTGTGCAACCACCGGAAGCTGAAGCCTACCGGCGCGGAGCGTATCGTCTGGGGCGATGCCGACAGGGACTACTTTCCCACGGTGGACTCCCCCTGGGGCACCATGGGCGCCCTGATCTGCTGGGAGAATTATATGCCACTGGCCCGTGTGGCGCTGTATCAGAAGGGCGTCAGCCTGTATCTGTGCCCCAATACCAACAATAATCCGGAGTGGCACGACACCATCAAGCACATCGCCATCGAGGGCAAGTGCTTCGTGTTCCATGTGAACCAGTATTTCACCAGGGATATGTACCCCACCAACTACCACGGCCCCGCCGCCGACGAGATCGCCCGCCTGCCCAAAGCGCCCTGCAACGGCGGCAGCGCTATTATCGACCCCTACGGCCACTATGTCACCGAGCCGGTGTGGGACTGCGAGACCATCATCTATGCCGATATTGACCCCGACGAGGCCGCCAGAGCCCGCATGGAGTTCGACCCCTGCGGCCACTATTCCCGTCCCGATGTGACGGAGCTGATCGTTCACGAGAAATAAAAATTCCGTAGGGGCCGACGACTCTGTCGGCCCGCTGCGGAAGAGAGTAAGAGGATGCTGCTATGGACCTGCGGGAGATCACGGATTTTAATGCCCCGGAGCTGGACGTCTACGCCCGGCTGACGGAAAATCAACTGGTAAACCGGGCTGACCCGGCCAACGCCCTGTTCATCGCCGAGAGCCCGCTGGTGATCGGCCGGGCGCTGGACGCGGGCTGTGTGCCGGTGTCCTTCCTGATGGAGCGCAAGCACGTGGAGGGCAAGGCATCGGAGCTGCTGGCCCGGTGTCCGGCGGATATCCCGGTGTACGCCGCGCCCCTGGAGGTGCTGGAGCAGCTGACGGGCTTCAAGCTGACACGGGGTATGCTGTGCGCCATGCGCCGCCCCAAGCTGCCCACGGTGGAGCAGGTCTGCGCCGGAGCGCGGCGGGTGGCGGTGCTGGAAAACGTCATGAACCCCACCAACATCGGGGCCATATTCCGCAGCGCCGCCGCGCTGAACATGGACGCCGTGCTGCTGAGCACCCAGGGCAGCGACCCCCTGTACCGCCGGGCCGTCCGGGTCAGCATGGGTACGGTGTTTCAGGTTCCGTGGACGTACTTTCCGGAGGACGCCCCCTGGCCGGAGGGCGGTATGGCGCTGCTGCGGCAGCTGGGCTTCCAAACTGCCGCCATGGCGCTGCGGGACGATTCCCTGCCCATTGACGATCCCCGCCTGCTGGCAGAGGACAAGCTGGCTGTGGTGCTGGGCACGGAGGGGGACGGCCTTGCCGCCGCCACCATCGCCCACTGCGACTATACGGTGCGCATCCCCATGGCCCATGGGGTGGACAGCCTGAACGTGGCCGCCGCCAGCGCCGTGGCCTTCTACCAGCTGGGGAAAAAGTAAAAACGAACCCAAACCGGAGGACCGTTGCCTGAAAAAGGGCAACGGTCCTCCGGTTTTTTGACATAGATAGGGAGGTGAGGATATGGAGCCTTACGAGGGCGTTGACGCCCAGTGCAGTCAGTGCGGCGGCGAGATATACACGGGCGAGGCGTACTACCACGTCAACGGCCAGGCCGTCTGCCGGGATTGCCTGGCGAATTTTGCGGCGCGCTTTTTCGCGCCGTATCTGGTGAAAGGAGGATGAACCGATGGCAAGGACCACGGCGTGGGAGTCCCACATGCGCCGTGCGGCAGAGCAGCTGAGCCGGGCCTGCGAGGAGGCGGCGGCCCGCATGAGCGGCGGCGAGACCGCCGTCAAGGAGATCAAGGAACTGTCCGCCGCCATGAAGGAGCTGACGGCGCTGTACGCCGCCCGGAAGAAGGCCGACACGCCGCAGGTGGAAAAAAGCAGCACGATCCGCGTCCGTTTTGACCGCAGCGGCAAAACCTGGCGGCAGTAGCATACAAACAGGAAACCGGGACGGCGTATACCGTCCCGGTTTCCTATTTTGACAAGCGGCCGTCTCGTTTCAGTAGCATGCATAGCCTATATCGGCAAGCTTTTTCGGCTATCCTAAGAAAAAATAGCCGGGAGAATGTGTATGGACACCATCAGTGCAGTGAAAAACCGTATCTTGCAGCTGTGCGGCGAGCGGAATATCAGCGTCAACAAGCTGGCGTCGATCAGTGCGCTGCCGCCCTCCAGCGTAAAGAATATTCTGTACGGGAAAAGTCAGAACCCTAAACTGCTGACCATCAAGCTGCTGTGCGATGGGTTGGGCATTACATTGGGTGAGTTTTTCTCCACCCCGGAGTTCGACGCGCTGGAACAGGAGATACAATAACAAAGATAACGAAGGGAGACGGCGTTTGCCGTCTCCCTTCACTTTATCACAGCGCGCCGGAGATCACCAGCTCCGAGGTGCCGGGGTCCACCGTAAACACGCCGGTGGCGGCGTCCTGGGTGAAGGTGGCGGCGGGCACTGTCAGTGCTCCCACCACAGTGGCGAAGGCGCCGGTGGCCGCGTCGTAGGTGTAGTGGACACCCTCCGTCCACACCGCGCCGTTGAACCGCACCGTCAGGTCCCTCAGAATGGGGTCGAAGGTGTCGGTGATGACCAGCTCATCCCCCGCGTCGGCGGCGGTGTTGCCCTGGTTTTGCAGCGTCAGCGTATAGGCCAGCGTTCCGTTCTCCGCCACTGTGGCGGGGCACAGGCTCTTGCTGATGGACAGCCGGGGCGCGGTGGAGGCGTTGATGGTCTCCGTGGCGGTGACAGGCGCGGCCAGTCCGCCGCCGGTGATGGTGGCGGTATTGGTGATGCTGTCCTCCGCCCCCAGGGGCGCGTACTCGTTGACGGCGGCGGAGTAGATCAGCATGGCGCTGCCGCCTGCCGGAACGGTGATGCCGGTGATGGTCAGCGGCACGTCGGCGGCCACGGTGGGCGTGGCCTGCAAAACGCCGTTGACGTAGTACAGCAGCGACCCCGCCGCGTAGGTCAGGGGGTACAGCGTATTGCCGCCGAAGGTATAGCTGCCCAGCGTGTCGGTGACGGTCAGGCCCGTCAGCGCCGCCGTGCTGGAATTCACCAGCGACAGGGCGAAGGTCTTGACGCCTCCGGCGGTGTAGGTTTCGTCGGCAGCGGTCTTGGTGGCGGTCAGCACCTCCAGCAATTCGCCCACCGCGATGTTGGAAAGGGTGGTGATGCCGTTATAGGACAGTGCCGCCTGGTTGGTAATGGTTGCCATGGCAAACCTCCTGAAGAAAGCAGATTACGCCGCGGCGGCTGAAAACAGCACACCGCCCGCGTTCCATTCTATGTGGAGACCGCGGACGGTGTGTTGCCGGTTTGCTGCCAGGCCTGAGAATCTTCCGGGCGGTCCAGCCTTTTCCGTGCGTCCGCCGCGGCAAAGAGAAAAGCAGCGGCGGTGCCGCTGCTTTTCAAATAGATTTTGTCAGTTGACGCGGACCAGAATCTCCGCCGTGGAGCTGCCAAGGGTGATGGTAACAGTGGCAGTGCCGGAGCCCACACGCTGCAGGGTGCCGGTCTCGGTGACCTTCACCACATTGGTGTCGGAGCTCTTCCACTTGGCGGTGCCGGTAACGCCCTCCAGGGTCAGCTCGCAGTCGGGATCGCCCCGGTTGATGGTCATGTCGAACTGGCCGTCGGGGTTCTTATCCAGATACGTGCCGTACATGGTCTTGATCTTCAGGTTCTTCAGGGAAGAACTGGTATTGGTGTTGCCGTTGTTGGGCTTGTTGGTGGTCGTACCGGTATTGCCGTTGTTGGTATTGGTGTTCGTATTTGTGTTAGTATTCGTATTTGTATTGGTGTCCGCCTTCTTCTGCACGGTGACGGCGCAGGCCACGCTCTCCTCGCCGCAGGTAACGGTGACAACGGCGCTGCCCTCGGTCAGGGCGGAGACCGTACCGTCGTCAGACACCTTCAGCACACCGGAGTCGCTGGTGATCCACTGATAGGTCTCGTCGCTGCTGCCGCCGGAGGCGGAGAGCTTCTCGCTCTCGCCGGGGGCCATCAGCAGGGACATATGGTCCAGCGTCAGGGCCTTGACCACAGGCTGGTTATCTGCCGTGTTGCTGTCCGCAGGGTCGTTCTGGGTGACGCCGGGGTCCACGTCCTCCGGCTGCTTGTCGCCGCCGAACCAGCCGCGGACCGTGTCGCCGGCAAAGGCCCACACCAGGACGCCGGCCAGCAGCAGCACCACCAGCACCAGCACCGGGCCCACAACGCTGGGGGCCTTCTTCTTTTTCTCCAGCTGGCGGTGGCCCCGCTTTTTTACTTTACCGTTGTAGTATTCTTCATCTTCGGCGCAGAAAGGGCACGTTTTATAGCTGTCGGAGAAGACTTCTCCGCACTTATTACACTTAATGAGACTCATGCTGTTTTTCCCTCCAAAGGACATACTCTTAATAATACCCAACTATCATACCCCAAAAGCAACAGTCCCGTCAACTGAAAATGCTGGAAATTCATCATTTTTTTACATCTTTTCTTGCTTTTCGGGGGATGAGTTTCTATAATAGAGGGGAATAATGCAAGGGAGGCGTTCCCCATGAGTACGATTTTCATCGGCATTGCCGGCGGCACCGGTTCCGGCAAGACCACACTGACCGAGCACCTGGCCGAGCGGTTCGGCAGCGACATCAGCGTGGTGCATCACGACAACTACTACAAGCGGCAGAACTGCTCCTTCGAGGAGCGGTGCCGACAGAACTACGACCACCCCGACGCTTTTGACACCGATCTGATGATCGAACATCTGAAGGCCCTGAAGCGGGGCGAGACCATCCACTGCCCGGTGTACGATTACGCCATCCATAACCGTACCGACGAGACGGTGGAGATCAAGCCCACCAAGGTGGTGATCGTGGAGGGCATCCTGATCTTCCAGAACAAGGCCCTGCGGGACCTGCTGGACATCAAGATTTTTGTGGAGACCGACGCCGACGTGCGCATCCTGCGCCGCGCCCTGCGGGACGTGGAGGAGCGGGGCCGCTCGCTGGAGTCGGTGGTGACCCAGTACCTGACCACGGTAAAGCCCATGCATGAGCAGTTCGTGGAGCCCACCCGGAAATACGCCGACATCATCGTGCTGGAGGGCGGGCACAACCTGGTGGCGCTGGATATGATCATGCAGCGCATCGCCAATCACATTGCGGAGAATTAAAAGCTATGCTGTTACCCATCTTGGGCGTCCTCTCCCTGGCGGGGGTGGTCTATTTCCTGATGCCGCTGACCATCGGCGTGTGCCACATCGGTATGTTCTGGCCGGCGGCGCTGCTGCTGTTGGCGGCGATACGGTGCTTCTTCCCCGGCTTTTGCCGTCGGTTGCCCAAGTGGCTGAAGGGGCTTGTCATGGCCGGCGTGAGTCTGGTGCTGGCGGTGGCGGCAGTGGTCTTTACGGTGATGGGCGTCGCCGCGGCGGACCGGCCCTCTGGGGACGACGCGCCGGACACGGTGGTGCTGCTGGGGTGCCAGGTGTACAACGGACAGCCCAGTATGATGCTGCGGGGCCGTATCCAGGCCGCCTATGACTATCTGACGGCCCACCCACAGGCGGTGTGCATCACCACCGGCGGACTGGACCGCAGCAGCGAGACCGTCACCGAGGGCGGCTGCGCCCGGCGGGAGCTGATCGCCATGGGCATTGCCCCGGAGCGGGTGTATGCCGAGGAAAAGTCCTTTGACACCCGCGAGAACCTGCTGTTTGCGGCGGAGATCATCGAAGATCAAAAACTAAATAAGCATATTGTTATCGCCAGCGACAATTTTCACCAGTACCGGGGCCAACTGTTCGCCCGCGAAGCGGGCTTGCAGGCCCAGTCCGCCGGATGCGTCAGCCCCTGGTTCCTGGGGGCTGGCTACGCCTGCCGGGAGGTGGTGGGCATTCTGGCCACCTGGGCGGGACTGGCGTAGGATAGTAAATGGTTGTTTTGTAAAAGAAAACCCGTGCCGAAGGCACGGGTTTTCCGCTATTTTGCAGGGGCGGACGACTCTGCCCGTCCTTACGAAGCATCCTTTGCCGCTTATTACAACTTCGCCAGCACAACAGGCTCTCCTACCTGAAGGGCATAATGATAAATGCGGGCGCTGTCCTCGATGTACTGGGCGCGGATGCGGGCCTGGTTCAGATCCTGGCCCACCGCCAGCGCGCCGTGGTTGTTCAGCAGGCAGCCGCCCCGGCCATCCTTCAGGCACGGCACGGCGTTCTCCCCTACGGCGAAGGTGCCGGGGGTGGCGTATTCGGCGCACTCCACATCGCCGCCCAGGAAGATACGGGTCTCGATCAGCACCGAGGGAATGGGCTTATGCACCACGGCAAAGGCGGTGGCGTAGGGGGAATGGGTGTGGAAGATGGCCTTGTGCTCCGGATAGGCCCGGTAGATGGCGGCATGCATCCGCCACTCGCTGGAGGGCTGCAATTCCCCCTCGATAATATTGCCGTCCAGATCGCAGCGGACGATGTCCACCGGACGCATCACCGTATAGCGGACGGAGGTGGGGGTGATGAGCATGGTGCCGTCCCCCAGCGCCACGCTGAGATTGCCGCTGGTTCCGGTGAACATCCCCTCATGCAGGGATTCCAGGCAGACGTCCACCATCTCCTGCCGCAATTCCTTGTGAGAATACTCCATTTTATACCCTCTTTTCGTAATAGAACAATTATTTACTTTCCTTAAACTACCATTTCATAGGGGCCGAGTTCACTGACCTCCAGATATTTTTTCAGCTCATAGGGGGAATAGATGCCAAGATCCGTCACCACACCGGTGATGAGCTGTGGCGGCGTGATATCGAAGGCGGGATAGTAGCCCTTCACCCCGTCGGCGGCGGTCTTGACCCCCATGGCCTCCAGGGTGTCCTGGGGGTTCCGCATCTCAATGTGCACGGTATCCACGGTGGGGTGTCCCTTGTCGGGAATGCCGCTGATGTACACCGGTACGCCCAGGTAGTTGGCGGCGATGGAGATCTGGAAGGTGCCCACCTTGTTGGCGATATAGCCGTCGCAGCAGATGGCGTCGGCGGCGCAGGTGAACACATCCACATGCTCGTGCTGCATCACATAGGCGGGCATATTGTCGGTGATGACCGTCACGTCAAAGCCCATGTCGTGACACACGGTGGCCGTTAGGCGCGCGCCCTGAAAATAGGGCCGCGTCTCCGGGCAGAACAGGCGGATGTTTTTGCCCCGCTCCCGGCACTCCTTCAGCATCATCGCCAGGATGGTCTCGGCAAAACACTGGGTCATGACGGTGCCGTTGTCGGGGAACTTGTCCACCAGATGCTTGGCCATCTGGCCCACCCGGTTATAGCGGCGGTTGTTGGTGGCCACCGTGTAGTCCCGGATGGCCAGCGCCACGTCGGGCACGCCCTGGGCGATGGCGGCCTTTGCCGCCTCCAGACAGCCGCCGCAGATCAGCCGCATCCGTCCCACGGTGGTGGGCCGGGCGTGGGAAATAGTCTCCATAGCCTGCTCCAGATAGGCCACCTGCTGCTCCGCCGTCTTGTCCCGGCACTCCCAGGCCGCCAGCGCCATACCCATGGCGGCGGCGGTAAAGGGTCCGGTGGACTGGGTCACCATGTCCGTCAGCGCCTGGGCCACCTC
>CAKTMW010000057.1 GCA_934574095.1 uncultured Oscillospiraceae bacterium
CCCCTTAAGGGGCTTCGTCCGTAATAGGCCCTTATAGGGCCTGGTCAAACCTCCGGCTTAGCCGGAGGTTTTGATTTATGGGGTCAGGAAGCTGTTACGCTTTCTTGCCGCCTTTGAAGAACGCGCCGATGACTTCGATGACGAAGAACACGATCAGGTAGTACACCACGTTCATCTTGTGGGAGTAGATGGCGGCGAACACCATGAACAGGGAGCACAGGATGGCCAGAGCGGGCAGCACCTTGCCCTGGAAGCCGGACAGGTCCTTGCGCTTCAGCAGGGCGATATAGATGGGGATGTAGATGGCGTACAGGGTGATGATGGGCAGCTCGGAGGAGTCGAACTTGAAGGGGCCGAAGCCTTCCATGATAGCGCCGCCGTAGAAGTACAGCAGCCACAGGGAGCTGACCAGCAGACCGAACACGGCGGAGTTGTTGGCCATGTTGGTGGTGGGGTCCACGTTCTTGAACAGCTTCAGCTTGGGGCTGTCGCTCTCAGTAGCCAGATCGAACATGCCGCGGGTAACGGCCATGGTCAGGCCGTTGCAGGTGCCCCAGCAGGAGATGACCACGAACACGAAGATGGCAGCGCCGCCCACCTGACCGAAGACGTTCTGGAAGGCGATCTTGGCGCCGGCCTCGCCGCCGGCCATCATGACCTCGGACTCCACAGCGCCGGCCAGGCCCACGTAGTAGATGACGTAGACGATGGCGACGATCAGGGTGCCGATCAGCAGAGCGCGGGGCATATTCTTCTTGGAATCCTTCAGCTCGGTACCGATGGAGGTGGCGCAGATCCAGCCCTCAAAGGCGAAGGCCAAAGACACGATAGCGCCGAACAGGCCCTCGGTAAAGGGCATCTCGGTAACAACGTTGGAGAAGTTGAACTCGGTCATGCCGTTGGCCAGGCCCACGATGGTGCCCACGACGGCCATCAGCAGCAGGGGGATCAGCTTGATAACGGTGGTGGCGATGGCGAACTTACCGGCCAGCTTGGGAGCCAGAGCGTTCATGGTGTAGGTGATGACCATGAACACGCCGGCCAGCATCATGGTACGGCCGCCGACGACAGCGTCGTCCCAGCCCATCAGCACACCGAAGTAGCGGGCGGGCAGCCAGCTCAGCACGGACACCAGGGAGGGATAGTAGATGACAGCCATGAACCAGCCCACATAGTAGCCGTAGCTCTTGCCGCAGGAGGCGGCAGCGTAGCCCACCAGGCCCTCAACGCCTTCGTGGCTCTGGGCCACGACGCCGAAGGTGCAGGCGCTGATGATCATGACGACGCCCATGATAATGAACGCCAGAATACCGACAGTCAGATTACCGCCGGTCTTGGTCAGAACGGCTTCGGCCTTGAAGAACACGCCGGAACCGATGACAGTGCCCACCACCAGTGCGATGGCCACGGGCAGAGTATAGCGTTTTTCCATAATGATTTCCTTTCTCACTTTCCTAAATCGCGGACAGTTTGTCTTCTTTTTAACGATCCACATTTGTGAGTATACTATGACTTTTCAGCGGTTGCAAGCCCTATTTTCGCCCCGAAGAGAGAAATTCACCGAATGATTTTGTGTACTTTCCACATATGCGAACGGGGAGAAATTCCACAAAATATCTCTTGAAAAGAAAATTATCTGTCGAAAAGCAATGCGCTTGTTAAAATCATGCCAAAACGGGCGGCAGAAAGTTTCTCTACATGAAAAACACCGGGACGTCCCTGAAAGGGACGTCCCGGTGGGGTCATGGGGTTTGCTTGCGGCCGCTCTGCCAGTTTTCCAGCACTACGCAGGCCACGATGATGGCTGCGCCGGTGAGGCCCACGGCCGTCAGCTTCTCCCGCAGGAGGAGGTACGAGCACACCGCCGTCAGGATGGGCTGGGTGCATTGCAGCAGGGACACCGTGTAGGAGGACAGCCGTGTCAGGGCCGTATTTTGCAGCACGTAGGAAAGGCACGTACACAGCAGCGCCAGATAGGCCACCACCAGCCAGCCGGTGGCGGTCACATGGGGCAGCACCGCCACATCGTCAAACAGCAGCGCCGCCGCCAGGCACAGTACACCGGTGACGGCGGCCTGGGCCGTGGCCATGGAGACGGGGTCGATGCCGGGCATGGCCTGCTCGGAGAACACCAGCGCCGCCGCCAGAGACAGGGCGCACACCAGGCCCAGCACCTCGCCGACGCCGAAGGTGGAGCCGCCGCTCTCGCCGCCGCAGCACAGCAGGTAGAGCCCCACGATCACCGCCAGCTGAATGGGGATGATCCGCCGGGGATACCATCGATTGACAAAGGCAGACACGGTTTTGGCGGGCAGAAATGCGCCCATACTGCGTCAAGTCCCTTGACAATACGGCAAGTATTCTCTGCGGACCTTTTCTTGTCTGGACACATTTCTGCTCCGACAAAACTGTCTCGCACCTGCCGGCGATGTATTTTCGAGTGATTTTTGCTTTTTGAGACGCAGGCTTGCTGGCGCAAGCCAAGGCGAAAAGGGCAAAAAGCGCCGAAAAGACACGCTGTCAGGCGTGTTTGCCCTTGTTAATCGATGGTACCATCGATTGACAAGGGCTGTCCTTGTCGATCGATGGTAGCACAGCTGCGCTGAAATTGCAACAGGCAGAAGGCGCTTTTCCCACGGGAAAGCGCCTTTTGGCAGGTCATTCCATATTCTTCTTGGCCGCCGACAGCATCAGCTTGATGCGGTTCAGCTGGTTCACCTCGCTGGCGCCGGGGTCGTAGTCCACGGCGGCGATGTTGGCCTGGGGATAGGCGGCCTTCAGCGCCTTGATGACGCCCTTGCCCACCACGTGGTTGGGAAGACACGCGAAGGGCTGGATGCACACGATGTTGGGCACCCCCTCCGTCAGCAGCTCCGCCATCTCGCCGCACAGGAACCAGCCCTCACCGTACTGGTTGCCCAGCGACAGGAAGGGCTTGGCCAGGTCGGCGATGTGGGCCATAGGCGTGGGCGGCTCAAAGCGGCGGCTGGCCTTCAGAGCCTCTACCGCAGGCTTGCGGACGGCCTCGATGCCGTCGGTGCCCACCTTGGCCAGCAGGCTGGACGTCCAGCCGGTGCCCAAGTAGTCGTGCTTGTAGCGCTGCTGATAGATGCACTCGATCAGGAAGTCGGTGAGGTCGGGCACCACCGCTTCCGCGCCCTCCTGCTCCAGCAGGTCGACAAGGTAGTTGTTGGCAAGGGGCATGTACTTCACCAGAATCTCCCCCACGATGCCCACACGGGGCTTGCGGAGACTCTCGTTCAGGGGCAGGGCGTCGAAATCCGCCACAATGCCCCGGCAGATGCCGCCGTAGGTATAGCCGGTCTTTTTCCCCATGGCGTAGGCAATGGCGATATCCCGCCACTTGGCGTGGAGGGCGTTGGCGGAGCCGGGGACGGCCTCATAGGGCCGGGTGCGGTACAGGCACCGCATGAGAAGGTCGCCGAAGGTCAGCTGCCGCAGGGCGGCCAGCAGCATGGCGGGAGAGACCCGGAAGCCCTCGTTCTTCTCCATGCCGTTGGCGTTCAGGGAGATGACGGGGATGTGGCTCAGTCCCGCCTTGTCCAGGGCACGGCGAATGAAGGCCACGTAATTGCTGGCCCGGCAGCAGCCGCCCGTCTGGGTCATGATGAGAGCCAGCTTGTCGGTGTCGTACCGCCCCGACAGCACCGCCTCCATCAGCTGTCCCACCGACAGGATAGAGGGATAGCAGGCGTCGTTATTGACATACTGCAATCCCACATCCACCGCTTTCCGGGTGGCGTTGTTCAGAATCTCCACATGGTAGCCGTGGCGGCGGAACACCGGCTCGATGACATCAAAATGGATGGGAGACATCTGGGGGGCCAGAATGGTATAGCCCTGCTCGAACATCTCCTTTGTGAACTCCGTGCGGTGGTAGTCCAGCGGCACGGGCTTGGCACAGATATTTTGCTCACGCCGCATGTTCATGGCGGCCAGCAGGCTGCGGACACGGATGCGGGCCGCACCCAGATTGTTCACCTCGTCGATCTTCAGCACGGTATAGAGCTTGTTGCACTTCTCCAGTATCTCACATACCTGATCGGTGGTGACGGCGTCCAGTCCGCAGCCGAAGGAGAACAGCTGCACCAGCTCCAGATCGTCCCGTCTGCCCACGAACTCCGCCGCCGCGTACAGCCGGGAGTGGAACACCCACTGATCCACCACCCGCAGAGGGCGCTGTGGCGGGGCGTCCAGCGGCAGGCTGTCCTCGGTGAATACGTACAGGCCATAGGAGGCGATCAGCTCCGGAATGCCGTGGTTGATCTCCAGGTCGATGTGGTAGGGCCGTCCCGCCAGCACCACGCCCCGCTTGCCGCTGCGCTCCATTTCCGCAAGACGGCGGCGGCCCTCGGCGCGAATGTCATCCTTGGCCCGGCGCTGCTCGGCCCACGCGGCACGGGCGGCGGCGCGAACCTCGGCGGCGGGGATGCTCCACACATCCCGGCACAGCTTCACCAGCCGATCCTCTGCCGTCTTCTCGCTGGTAAAGGCGATAAAGGGCCGGATGTACCGCACCTGCCCGGTGGTGATGGCCTCCACGTTGTTTTTCAGGTTTTCGGGATAGGACACCACCATGGGGCAGTTGTAGTGGTTCTGGGCGTCCTTCGTCTCCTGATACTCATAGAACACGCAGGGATGGAAGATGGTGGTGATCCCCTGCTGCACCAGCCACTCCACGTGGCCGTGGGCCAGCTTGGCGGGATAGCACTCCGACTCGGAGGGGATGGACTCCATGCCCATCTCGTAGATGGCGCGGGTGGAGAAGGGCGATACCACCACCCGGAAGCCCAGCTGCCGGAAGAAGGTAGCCCAATAGGGATAGTTTTCGTACAAATTCAGCACACGGGGAATGCCGATGACGCCCCGCCTGGCTTCCGTCTCCGAAAGCGCCGGATAGTCGAACAGCCGCTGCCGCTTATAGGCCATCATGTTTGCCCCCGGCTGGGCGGCGTTGGGGTTTTTCACCCGCTTTTCGCAGCGGTTGCCAGAGATATACCGGCCGCCGTCGGAGAAGGTGTTCACCGTCAGCAGGCAGTTATTCTCACATCCGCCGCAGCGGGCGGTCTTGGCGGTGTAGGTCAGGGCGGCGATGTGGGCGAAGTCCAGCGTCTCGGTGGGCTGGCCGTGATAGCGGTCGCGGGCGATCAGCGCCGCGCCGAAGGCGCCCATCAGGCCGGAGATATCAGGACACACCGCCTCGGCCCCGGCGATACGCTCGAAGGCCCGCAGCACGGCCTTGTTGTAGAAGGTGCCGCCCTGCACCACGATGTGGTGGCCCAGTTCGCGGGCGTCAGCCAGTTTAATGACCTTGAACAGGGCGTTCTTGATGACGGAATAGGCGAGGCCGGCGGAGATATCCGACACCGCCGCGCCCTCCTTTTGGGCCTGCTTCACGTTGGAGTTCATGAACACGGTGCAGCGGGTGCCCAAATCCACCGGGTGCTGGGCAAACAGCGCTTCGTCGGCGAACTGCGCCGCCGTAAAGCCCAAGGAATTGGCGAAATTTTCCAGAAACGAACCGCAGCCGGAGGAGCAGGCCTCGTTCAGCATCACGCTGTCCACCGTGCCGTTTTTCAGGCGGATGCACTTCATGTCCTGTCCGCCAATGTCCAGCACGCAGTCCACCTGCGGGTCGAAGAACGCCGCCGCCGTGGTGTGGGCGATGGTCTCCACCTCGCCCTCGTCCAGATGGAAGGCGGCCTTCAGCAGCGCTTCGCCGTAGCCGGTGGAGCAGGAGCGGGCGATGCGGGCCGTGGGCGGCAGCAGGCGGGACAGCTGCGCCATGGCGGACATGGCGGTCTTGATGGGGCTGCCGCTGTTGTTGGCGTAGTAGGACCACAGCAACTGGCCGTCCGCGCCGGTCAGCGCCAGCTTGGTGGTGGTGGAGCCGGCGTCGATGCCCAGAAAGCAGTCGCCCTTGTATGTACTGATATCGCCCTTTTCCACCACTGCGTGGGCGTGGCGGTTGCAGAACGCGTCATACTCCGCCTTGTCGGCGAACAGCGGCGGCAGCCGCTTGATCTCAAACGCCATGGTGATGCCCTGGGCCAGCCGGTCGATCAGCTCGCCGATAGGCCGTGCCGCCGCGTCGGCTTCCGTCTCCAGCGCCGCCCCCATGGCGGCGAACAGGTGGGAGTCGTCGGGGTCCACGATATTTTCGGTTGTCAGCTTCAACGTGCGGATAAATGCCTTTTTCAGCTCCGGCAGGAAGTGCAGCGGCCCGCCCAGAAAGGCCACGCAGCCCCGGATGGGCTTGCCGCAGGCAAGGCCGGAGATGGTCTGGTTCACCACCGCCTGAAAGATGGAGGCGGCCAGATCGGCGGTGGTAGCGCCCTCGTTGATGAGGGGCTGAATATCGGTTTTGGCGAATACGCCGCACCGGGCGGCGATGGTGTACACTTCCTTGTAGTCCGCCGCCGCGTCATTAAGTCCCTTGGCGTCGGTTTGCAGCAGAGCGGCCATCTGGTCGATGAAGGAGCCGGTGCCGCCGGCGCACACGCCGTTCATCCGCTCCTCCAGACCGCCGGTGAAATAGATGATCTTGGCGTCCTCGCCGCCCAGTTCGATGGCCACGTCCGTCTGGGGATAGCGCTGCTCCAGCGCCGAGGCCACGGCCACCACCTCCTGCACGAAGGGGATGTCCAGCGCCCGGCCCAGATTGATGGAGCCGGAGCCGGTGATGGCGGGCGTCAGGGCGCAGTCGCCCAGCGCCTCGCGGGCCTCCCGCAGCAGCGCCGCCAGCGTCTGCTGGGTGTGGGCCTGATGGCGGCGGTAGTCGCCGTAGATGATGTTGTCGTTTTCGTCCAGAACCACCAGCTTCACGGTGGTGGAGCCAATGTCGATACCGGCGCGATAGGTTTTCATAGGTACGATATCCCTCCATCGGGTGATGTAAGAAAATTTTTATTGGTACATACCATATCACATTTTTCGACAATTTTGCGTTAAAAATTTGTTAAGAAAAATGGGGCGGCTTTTCAGACAAGCCTATGCGCCGCAGCGGAAAAAATATGCCCGCAGAGGGAAAAATGACATGGGATGCGCGGACTAACGGCGCAAATTGATATTTACAGGCACGTCGCTTACTCTGTCAGAGTTTATCTGAAATTTCTTGTCGTGTTTTGTGTTTTATCAGTTATAACTTATGAATTCACAATTTCGCCATTGAGATTCACCTGTAAGTGTGCTATACTATAGTCAGCCACGGAAAGGAGGCTAAGACTTATGATCAAACGCGAACTGTATATGAGCCGTATCCGTCCTTTTATCGGAACAGAGCTGATTAAAGTCATGACCGGTATTCGCCGCTGCGGGAAGTCGGTCATGTTGGAGCTGATCAAGCAGGAACTCACGGAGTCCGGTGTCAGCCCGGCACAGTTTGTCTCCATCAATTTTGAAGATATGAGCTATTCCCACCTGCAAACCGCACAGGCGCTGCATGATGAAATCACTGCAAGAGCCGCAGGAATAGAGGGCAAGGTCTATCTGTTCTTTGATGAAATACAGGAGGTCAAGGACTGGGAGAGGTGCATCAACTCTCTCCGCGTTTCGCTGGATTGTGACATCTATATTACCGGCTCCAATGCAAAGCTGCTGTCCGGTGAGCTTTCGACTTATTTGGGCGGACGATATGTGGAGTTTGTGATCTATCCGTTCTCATTCGGGGAGTTCATGGAGCTGTACCGCGCGATTGTTCCCGATGCGTCCATCCAGCGGTGTTTCCAAAAGTACCTGCTTGCCGGAGGTATGCCCTACCTCGCAAATCTCCGCTATGCGGATGCTCCGTCCAAGCAATATCTTCATGATCTGTTCAACTCTGTCCAGCTCAAGGACATCGTGAAGCGGAATAAAATCCGGGATGTTGACTTGCTGGAACGGATCATTGCCTATGTGATCGCCAATGTGGGTACGACCTTCTCTGCGACCTCTCTTGCAAAGTTCCTGAAAAATGAGCAGCGCACCGTCGCCCCGGAGACGATCCTGAACTATATCAAATACTGCTGCGAGGCATACCTGTTCTATCAGGTGAAGCGGGAAGATTTGCAGGGCAAACAGATCCTTGCCTCCAACGAGAAGTATTATATTGCCGACCACGGCATCCGCGAGGCTGTTTTCGGCGGCAATATGCGGGATATCAATCTCATTTTGGAAAATATCGTGTATCTGGAATTGCTGCGCAGGGGTTATGAAGTGACTGTCGGCAGAACAGGCGATAAGGAAATTGATTTTGTATGCGACAAGCGCGGCGAAAAGCTGTATGTTCAGGTCACTTATCTGCTGGCATCGGAAGAAACAGTGGGCCGTGAGTTTGGCGCGTATGATAACATTCGAGACAACTTCCCGAAGTACGTTGTTTCTCTCGATGAGTTTGACATGAGCCGAAATGGCATCAAGCACCGGAATATCCGTGACTTCCTTTTGGCTGAGGAATGGAATTGAACATCGGGGATGAGCAGATGCTGGTCAAATAACGGTAAAAGATTATCTGCAAAACGGCTTGAGGGCAGGGCGCTTATCTGTTATAATTATAAAGAGCAAACAGGGTTTCTGATATAAGGTCCGTGCGAAATGGTGTAACAGCCGAGACGCCGAACGCTGAAACCCCTTGAAAATCAAGGAAAATCGAAGGAGAATGAGTATATATGAAATTAGGTATCGTCGGTCTGCCCAACGTGGGCAAGAGCACGCTGTTCAACGCCATCACCAACGCCGGGGCGGAGAGCGCCAACTATCCCTTCTGCACCATCGAGCCCAACGTGGGCGTGGTGGCCGTGCCCGATCCGCGGCTGGACAAGCTGGCTGAGATGTACGAGCCGGACAAGAAGACTCCCGCCGTCATCGAATTCGTGGACATCGCCGGTCTGGTGAAGGGCGCGTCTCAGGGCGCGGGTCTGGGCAATAAGTTTCTGGAGAACATCCGCCGCACCGACGCCATCGTTCACGTGGTGCGCTGCTTTGACGACGAGAACATCATGCACGTGGTAGCCGACGCCAGCCAGAACGTACCGGTGGACCCCCTGGGCGACATCGAGACCATCGATCTGGAGCTGATCATGGCGGACCTTGAAATGGTGAACCGCCGGGTGGAGAAGGCCACCAAGGCCGCCAAGGGCGACAAGAAGTTCCTCCACGAGGCGGAGGTATT
>CAKTMW010000058.1 GCA_934574095.1 uncultured Oscillospiraceae bacterium
GTGGGCGCCACCCTCAGCATGGAGATCAGCCTGAGCCATGGCCGCGGCTATGTCTCCGCTGACAAGAACAAGGCCCTGCGTCCCGCCGCTATCGGCGTGATCCCCATCGACTCCATTTATACCCCCGTGTATAAGGTCAACTACACCGTGGAGAATACCCGCGTGGGCGCGTCCAGCGATTATGACAAGCTGACGCTGGAGGTGTGGACCGATTCCACCATCTCTGCCCGCGACGCGGTTTCCCTGGGCGCCAAGATTCTGTGCGACCACTTCGCCCTGTTCACCGACCTGTCCGACGCCGTGGGCGACAAGTCCACCGTGGTGGAGAAGGCCACCGATCAGCGCGACAAGGTGCTGGAGCTGACCATCGAGGAGCTGGATCTCAGTGTCCGCAGCTTTAACTGCCTCAAGCGCGCCAATATCAACACCGTCGAGGACTTGATCTCCAAGACCGAGGACGAGATGATGAAGGTGCGCAATCTGGGACGCAAGTCCCTGGAGGAAGTCATCAACAAGCTGGCCATGATGGGCCTGTCCCTGGCCAGCGAGGAAAACAACTAACATCCTATCAAGGAGGAAACGTAACATGCCCGGAACTCGTAAGCTCGGTAAGACTACCGATCAGCGTATGGCGATGCTCCGTCAGCAGGTCACCGATCTTCTGGACAACGGCCGCATGGAGACCACCATTACCCGTTGCAAGGAGATCAAGCCCCTGGCTGAAAAGATGATTACCCTGGGCAAGAAGGGTGATCTGGCTGCCTATCGTCAGGCACTGAGCTTCATCACCAAAGAGGATGTTGCCAACAAGCTGTTCAAGGAGATCGCTCCTGAATATGCCGAGCGCAACGGCGGTTATACCCGCATCATCCGCACCGGCGTCCGCCGCGGCGATGCTGCCGAGACCGCTATCATCGAGCTGGTGAAGTAATTACTTCTTAATAAAAAGCCCTTTGCTATGGCTCAGCCGCCGTAGCAAAGGGCTTTTTTATGTTGTAGGTGGTGTTATTGTGTGGCGGGGTATGGTCACCCCGCCCTACGAAGTGACTCCGTAGGGACGGACGACTCTGTCCGCCCGAACGATGAACGTACCATTTTTGACAGGACCGACAGAGTCGTCCGCCCCTACAATGTCATTGCGAGCAGTGCTCACACTGGCGTGGCAATCTGTCGGGGCGTTAAGAATACAACGCGCGCTCGCAAGCGCGAAACATCTCCTCTCCCGCCGTTGCCAAAGCGGCAGGGGGTATGGTATACTAAAACTATACTATTGGGCCTTTGGGGGCAACGTCCTACAGAATGTAAACTTCAAATTGCGGCGAGTTTCAACGAAAAATATACAACGCAACTTTAACTTGCTGGACAAAACCGCCGCGGTATGGCATACTCTGAATAAGAAACGAGGGATAGATGATGCATTATGGTGCGATTCTGGAGAAGGGTGAGGAGTGCTTCACATATCTGGACAAGGTTTTTGCCGCACTGGGGAATATTCAGGAGAACTACAACTGGCTGCTCACCGACTGCGAGTGCAATGTGGATATCCCGGAGCTGGAGGACGAATTCTGCTGGATGAGCGGCAGCGAGCTGACAGCGTTACAGCGGAAATACCATAATCCCCAGTGGATATGGGCTGTGCTGTCCGCCTTTGAAAAGCCCGTCACAAAGGAGCAGGTGCTGGAATATCCGCTTCCGGCTGCCCGTGATAACCGCGTCCAGCACCCGCTGGCGACCTTTGAGATCGTGCCCATTGACAGCAGTTATGTAGTGGTGTTCAGCCGGGAGAAAGAGATCGTTGACCGGTTCAGGGCGTATTTTCCATTGAGCGAGGAATTGGAAGCGTGGTGGCGATAAAGGAGTGGAACGATATGGCAAGCATCAAATGTAAGGCCTGTGGGCGGCGGTACAGCTATCATCAGAGTGATCTGTGTCCCCACTGCGGCGCGTATAACAAGCCTGCCAGCCGTATGCGGGTGGACTTCGATCAGGACGGCAACGCGGAATTGCTGCACGAGCAGACGTTTTTGCAGCAGAGCGCGGCGGGACGGCAGCGCAAGGACTGCTACGAGCGGAAAGAGTGCCACGAGGGCGCGGCCCGTCAGGTGCGTATCCCCGGACTGAATAACCAGCAGCTGACAGAGAAGCTGAAGCAATACGGCGCGTCCATCCGCAAAACGGAGGACGGCGAGCTGTCAGACGGCGCCAAGGCGCTGCTGGGCGTGGCGGCCTTTGTGCTTTTCCTGATCCTGTCTGTGGCGCGGTGGTAAAAGGGGAATTTCTATGGCAAATATCAAGTGTAAATCCTGCGGACGGCGGTACAGCTATCTGGAGAGCGACCTGTGCCCTCATTGCGGGGCGTACAACCGGCCGCCCAGCCGTATGCGGGTGGATTTTGATAAGGACGGCAACGCCGAACTGTTGAATGAGAAGCAGTTCCAGCGGCAGAGTGCCGCCAACCGGCAGCAGAAGGACTGCTATGAACACGAGACCGCGCACGAAAGCGGCAAGGCGACTGTCCGTCACGGCGGCGGACTGACCACCGGAAAGCTTATTGCGGTCGCGGCGGTGCTGGTGGCGGTGTTTATCGCGGTGTGCGGGCTGAACTTCTTTATCGGGCTGGGAACCTATGAGGGAGGCTTGAGCCCCGATATCGAGATCGTGCCCGAAGCGCCGGCCGAGGAGATCACCAGCGTCCCCGTATTCTATTACGAGCTGGGCGAGCAGTTCGTCATCGACGGCCAGCCGGTACGGGTGGAGACCGTCGGCTTCGATATGGAGGAGCTGCAGGCCACGGTGTATTGGGAGAATGAGGATATCTATACGCCGGAGCTGTACGTCTTCTATGAGGACGGCAGCGAGCTGTTTACCTTTACCTGGTATGAGGAAAACGTGGGCGGGAACCTCTGGCAGTACGGCTACACCGACGAGGGCTTCGGCTGGGAGAATGTGACGGAGGCGTATCTGTCCTTTACCAACTACGGCGATACGGCGGATTCTTATTATGAGGTGCGTGTAAACATTACGGATGTGTTCCAGAACACGATTTGAAAGAAACCGGGCAGGGGAGAACCTCTGCCCGGTGCTTTTTATGCCCGCCGCCGCATAGAGTGGCGGGAGAGGTGATGGGATGAAACGACTGTGGCTGGCTCTGACGGCGGCGCTGGTGCTGGTGGCGGTGTGTGCCGGCGGAGAGCGGGACGGAGACGCCGCGGCGGCGGACAGCGCCGTGGTAACGGAAGAAGGCGGGCAGGCGATCAAATATGTGGCTCTGACCTTTGACGACGGGCCGTCGCCCCGGTGTACGCCCCAACTGCTGGACGGCCTGAAGGAGCGGGGCGTACACGCCACCTTCTTTGTGGTGGGCTGTCAGGTGGTGAAGGATTCGGACATTGTCATCCGCATGGCCACCGAGGGCCACCAGGTGGGCAACCACTCCTATGACCACCAGGAGCTGGATAAGCTGTCCCCCGAACAGGCGGCGGAGGATATGCAGCGCAATAACGATCTGCTGTGCCAGCTGCTGGGAGAGGGGGATTACTGGGTGCGGCCGCCCTACGGCCTGCTGTCGCAGGAGGAGATGGCGGCGCTGACCGTGCCCATCATCAACTGGTCAGTGGACACGGAGGACTGGAAAAGCAAGGACGCGGAGAAAATTCTGGACATCATCTACCGGGATGCCGGGGACGGGGATATCATCCTGCTCCACGACAGGTATCTCAACTCGGTGGACGCGGCGCTGCGGGCGGTGGATCATTTGCAGCAGCAGGGGTATCGGTTCGTCACGGTGGCGGAGCTGCTGGCGCTGAAGGGCGTGGAGCCGGAGGGGGGAGAGGTGTACAGGAGCGTATCGTAGGGGTGTGCCCCGCTCCTACGGAATAAGATATACAAAAAAGACCTCCGATGCTTTCACATCGGAGGTCTTAATGATACAAATTATGCTTACTTGCCAGCGGCGATCATGCAGTTGAGGACCAGGGTCAGCACAACAAACACAGCGCCCAGCCACTTGGTGCTCTTGGCCAGCTTGGCGTCCAGAGAACGGGCCTTGCTCTTGGCCATGTAGGAATCAGCGATACCGCCGATGGAGCCGGACAGGCCCTGACTCTTACCGGACTGGAACAGGACGATCAGGATCAGCGCCAGCGCGACGATCAGCTGTAAAATCGTAACAAAGAGAAGCATACGGAAAACCCTCCAAACGTATTTGCATGCTCGTCCCACCGACGAGCATATCTATCACAGTAAAAAATATGTTACCACAGTCAATAGAAAAAAGCAAGCAAAAAATGAAAAAATATTTAGAACAATTGTTGCAAACCACAGAAAAACATGATATACTGATTCCAAAGAGGACACATTGGGACGAAAAGGGAGGGGCCTATGGCGCAGAAGATCAAATTGACGCGGATGCAGAGGGAGATTTACGATTACATCGCCATGGCGGTGGCACGGGAGGGGTATCCCCCTTCGGTGCGTGAGATTGGCGCGGCGCTGGGACTGAAGTCCCCCTCGACGGTGCATTTTCACCTGAAGCACATGGAGGAAAAGGGGGCCATCAAAAAGGCGGGACGCAAGGGGCGCACCATCACCCTGATGCCCCTGGAGGATGCGCCGGTCCAGACGGCGGCAGCACCCCAGGCCGTGGAGCAGGAGCCTCCCGCCGGACGGGTGCCCATCGTGGGTACGGTGGCGGCGGGTACGCCTATCCTGGCCCAGGAGTGTATCGAGGATTATCTGACCTTTGACACCGGCGGGCGGGACGGTGAGTATTTTGCCCTGCGGGTGCGGGGCGAGTCCATGCTGAACGCCGGTATCCTGCCCGGTGACCTGGTGGTGGTCCACCAGCAGCGGGAGGCCCACAACGGCGAGATCATCGTGGCCCTCATCGAGGATGAGGCCACCGTCAAGCGCCTGAAGCGCAAGGACGGCCAGGTGTGGCTCATGCCGGAGAATGAGGCATACAGCCCCATTGACGGCACTCACGCCTCCATTCTGGGCAAGGTCAGCGCCGTGATACGGACGTATTAAAAGTCATATGAGATAAAAAAGACGGCCTATGGCCGTCTTTTTTGATTAGGAAAAAAGAAACGTCAAGCGTTGGGCGTGGGGAAAAGCGAAAGGGTGGAATGAAAGAAGCAGTCTCATTTTTTCTCCGTACCCCAATGGATGCGCCAGTTTTCCAGACGATAGAAGGGGTCGGCGGCGGTAGGGGTGATGGCGTCCACCGCGTCGTAGGGCAGCAGCACAGAGGTGCGCTTGAAGCAGATGGGGATGATGGGCATTTCACTTTGCAGCTGGCGGCACAGGGCTTTCAGCGCGTCGGACCGGCCGCTCTCGTCCGTCGTCAGGCAGCTGTTCAGCAGGCTGTCCACGGTCAGATCGGAAAAGCCGCCGTAGTTGAGACTGCCGCCGGTGCCCACCAGAGCGGTGGCGTCCCAGTCGGCGGTGAGCTTGCACTCGCCATAGTACATATCGTAGCGCCCTTCCGCCAGAGCTGTAAGGTACTGGTCCCAGGGCAGGGCCTGCACCGTGACCTTGAAGTCGTATTGCTCCAGGGCCTTGGCGATCTCCTGGGCGATGGCTACCCGGAAGCTGTTCTCGTTGTTTACCAGCAGCGTCATGTTGTAGACCCACTGGCCGTCGGCCATGCTCAGTTCCGCCATGGCGGCGGCGCAGTCGTCAGCGGTGTAGGAGCGCTCCAGGTCCTTGGGGTACAGGCTGCTGACGGGGCTGATGGGAAACTGGGCCTTCACGCCGTGGCCCATCAGATAGGCGCTGACGATGGAGGAGCGGTCCACCGCCATGCTGATGGCCTGCCGCATTTCCGCCTTTTGGAACAGGCTGCGGTTCAGGTTGAAGCCCAGAAATTGAAGGATGGTGGTGTCCGCGTCGGTATAGCTGCCGCTGGTGGAGGCCACGTCGCCCTTGGAGCCGGTCATGTCGTAAGCCAGCAGGTGGACGTCGTGGGAGGAAAAGGCATAGGCGGCGGCCTCCTGACTCTTATAGGCCAGCAGGGGGATCTGGTCGAAGGGCAGCGTCACCGAGCGCCACCAGTACTGATTTTGCACCAGCGTATCCTCTGACGAGTCCTTGGCGTAGGGGCCGGTGCCGGTGGGAAAAGCGTTCTGCTGGGTGCTTGCCTTAACGATGGGAATGTCCAGCAGGGCGGTAAAGCTGCGGCGGTCACGGGACAGCTGAATGGTGACGGCGTCGCCGGAGGCGGTGATGTCCGTCACATCTGCCAGCCGGGCAGCATAGCGGGGGGACTGCTGGGCCCGCAGCAGCGTGGCGGCCACGTCCTGGGCCGTCAGAGCTGTGCCGTCGCTGAACCGGACGCCGGGGCGCAGGCGAATGGTGTAGGTGAAGGCCACGGGGTCGTAGCTCTCGCTCTGAGCCAGGACGCGCTCGGTCTCGAATTGGGGCGTCAGGCGGTACAGGGGCTCGTACAGCAAGGCGGTCAGCGTCAGCTGGATGCCGTCGCCACAGGTGATGGGGTCCGCCGTTTCGCCGCTGAGATAGGGCAGGGCGAACACCGTCAGAGCCGGGGTTTCCTCCACGGCCTCTGTCTGGTAGTATTTGGACAGCTCGCCCAGGGGATCGTCGGTATAGGTGTTTTCGTCCCAGTTGGTGCAGCCGGACAGGGAAAGCAGAGTCAGCGCCGCCAGCAGCAGGGCAAGGATTCGTTTCATAGGCTGTCCTCCAGTGAGATCATGGCGATCTGGCTGCCGCGGGCGCCGCCGTGCTTCCGGTGGCTCCAATAGAGGTCGGTGCGGCAGGCGGTGCAGTCGCCGCTGACGTCAATTTGCGTGACGCCGGCCTTACGCAGCCACAGGGCGTTGATGGCCTTCAGGTCGATGTGGTATTTCCGGCCGTTCCATGTGATATACGGCTCGGCTTCGCTGCCCAGAGCGGCGCGGAGGGCGTTGGGGACATCGCTGTCCGTCTCGAAGCAGCACTGGCCGATGGCAGGGCCGATGGCGGCGCGGATATCAGCCGGGTCGCAGCCGAAGAGACGCTGCATTTCACGTACCGTCTTGCCCGCGATGCCCAGGGCGGTGCCCCGCCATCCGGCGTGACAGGCGCCGATAGCCCGGCGGACGGGGTCATAGAGGAGCGCCACATTGCAGTCGGCGGAGAACACCACCAGCGGCAGATGGGGCACGTCGGTCACCATGCCGTCCACGGAGGAGTAGTCCCGGTCACGCCACAGGCCCTTTCCCGCGTCGGCCTCCGTCACATGGCGCACCACGTCCTCGTGTATCTGCTTGGACAGCACCACACGGTTCACGTCGGTTCCCAGGGCGGCGCAGAAGCGGCGGTAATTTTCCCGGACGTTTTCCATATCGTCGCCCCGGCCTACGCCCAGGTCCAGACTGTCCCACGGCGCGGGGGACACGCCGCCGGGGCGGGTGGAAAACCCGTGGCACACGCCGGAGAGGGTATCGGCGGTCAAGATGGTGAGACCGTTTTTGGTGTTGGTGTGGAACATAGTACCTCCTTGGACACATTTTGCGCCTTGGTGCAAAAGCCTCGCAGAGTTCGCCGCCCGTAGGCGGCGAATCATTTTGATCGTTTTTCACCGCGGCGTGTACGTGGTGAAAAACACTTTGCGCGGAGAGAGTGTTCCTCCACGTGCAAGCACGTGGAGGAGCGCGGGTCGGAGCGAATTTTAATTGGCAAAAAAAGCGATAGCTTTTTTGCCAGTTTAAGGTTGGGCGGCGGCAGATGCCGCCGCCCGGTTTGGCTCATATAAGGTCTTGGCTCGTAAGGACTCAGGAGTGATACTCCTTGCAGTCGCACTTCTTCCACTTCAACCCGCTGCCGCAGGGGCACAGGTCGTTGCGGCCGATCTTGACCACCTTCTTGGGCTGCTTCTTGACGGTGCCGTCGCCGCCCACGTTCTCGGT
>CAKTMW010000059.1 GCA_934574095.1 uncultured Oscillospiraceae bacterium
TAGCAGCGGCACTCCATGGCCGTGGCCAGCTCGTCGGCACGGCGGAAGGCGCTGATGAACAGCGGCACCAGAATGGGCACCAGGGCCTTGGCCCGCTGGAAGATGTTGCCGGACTCGAAGTCCGCGCCGCGGGCCTTCTGGGCGGACATGATCTTGTCCGTCTCCTCGATGAGGGTGGGGATGAAGCGCAGGGCGATGGACATCATCATGGACAGCTCATGGATGGGCATTTTCAGCTTTTTCAGCGGAGACAGCAGGTGCTCCAGACCATCGGTCAGGCTGATGGGGCTGGTGGTATAGGTCAGAAGGAAGGTGCCCATGATGAGCATGACGATGCGCAGCACCATGGCGATGGCGGAACGGATGCCCTCGTAGGTGATGTGGCGCAGCAGCCACACGTCCGCCACCGGCGTTCCGCCGGAGAAGAACAGGTTCATGATGGCGGTGAAGGCCACGATGATATAGACCGGCTTCAATCCGCGGGTCAAAGCCTTATAGTGGACCTTGGAGATGAGGATGCAGGCGGTCAGCACCACCGCCATGACGGCGTAGGTCAGGACACTCTTGGCGTTGAACAGCGCCACGATATAGAGAATGACGCACAGCAGCTTGGTGCGGGGGTCCAGCCGGTGGATGAGGGTATTTCCGGGGAAATACTGACCCAGGGTGATATCCTTCAGCATAGGTCGCGGCCCCCTTTCAGGGCGAGGAGCTGCTTTTGCAGCGCCTCCACCGTATAGACCGCCGGGTCGATGGCAACGCCCTTTTCATGGAGGGCGTGGGCGATCTTCGTCACCTGGGGCACATCAAGGCCCACGGCTTCCAGCTCACGGGCGCGGGCGAACACCTCCGCGGGCGTGCCCTGCATGCGGACGCCGCCCTTGTCCAGCACAATGATGCGCTGGGCGTTGCGGGCGATCTCCTCCATGCTGTGGCTGACCAGCACCACGGTGCTGCCGCGCTGGGTATGATAGTCCCGCAGGAGGGACAGGATATCCTCGCAGCCGCGGGGGTCGAGACCGGCGGTGGGCTCGTCCAGGATCAGCACCTCCGGCTCCATAGCCATAACGCCCGCGATGGCGACACGGCGCTTCTGGCCGCCGGACAGGGCGAAGGGGGACTTCTCCAGCACGTCGGCGCTGAGGCCCACGGCCTGCACCGACTGGCGCACCCGGCGGTCGATCTCCCCGTCGTCCAGGCCCATATTCTTGGGGCCGAAGGCCACGTCCTTATAGACCGTCTCCTCGAAGAGCTGGTACTCCGGATACTGGAACACCAGCCCCACCCGGAAGCGCACCTGACGAATTTTCTTGGGGTCGGCCCAGATGTCCTGCCCGTTCAGGTAGATGTGGCCGTCCGTGGGCTTCAAAAGGCCGTTGAGGTGCTGGATGAGGGTGGATTTGCCGCTGCCGGTATGGCCGATGACGCCCAGAAACTCGCCCGGCAGGATATCCAGCGACATATCCTGTACGGCGCTGCGCTGGAAGGGCGTTCCGGCGCTATACGTATGTGTCAGATGATCGACACGAATGATGGGTTCCAATGTTGGGTTCCTCGTTTCATTAAAATTGTCGAAAAATCTTCGATTTTTTCGACAAAAGGACTTGCGGCCGGCTGCGCGCGTCCTTCGGACACACTGGCGGCCGAGAAGTATTTTTCTGACGCACATGTCGTCAGAAAAATGATTCAATTCTTTCGCGTCTACGGACGCGAACTCTGCGAGGCTTTTTCACAGGGGTTATTTTCTATTGCAGCAAGACAGGGTATCGGACGGCGGGGCACATGGGCCCCACCCTACGGAGGGGGGATCGATGGTTGGGTGTAGGGGCGGGGTATCGGGTGGGAGGGGTAGAACCCCTCCCCTACGCACGTTCAACGTACATGATCCGGCAGGCGGCGAGCACGCCGCCCCCTACGGGTGGTTTCAGGGAGGTGCCGTGGTTATCGCAATGCTTTGCAGATGGCGGCGGCGCAGGCGTCGACGGTGAGGGCGTCCAGCGGCACGTCCATGCCGCCTTTCCGCAGGCCGTACAACAGCTCCACCGTGTCGGGGGTCGCAAGGCCCATGGCGCGGAGGGCTTCCACCTGGGTGAACACCTCCGCCGGAGCGCCGTCCATCACCAGCTTGCCGTCGTTCATGACGATGAGACGGTCGGCGTCCATGGCCTCGTCCATATGGTGGGTGATGAGGACCACGGTGATGCCCCGCTCTTTATTTAATGTGCGGATGGCGGAGAGCACCTCGCGCCGTCCGGCAGGGTCCAGCATGGCGGTGGCCTCGTCCAGGACGATGCACTCCGGGGCCATGGCGATGACACCGGCGATGGCCACCCGCTGCTTCTGTCCGCCGGAGAGAAGATGGGGCGCGTGGCGGGTAAATTCCGACATACCCACCGCCGCCAGCGCGTCGTCCACGCGGCGGCGGATCTCCTCGCTGGGAACGCCCAGATTCTCCGGGGCGAAGGCCACGTCCTCCTCCACCACATTGGCGACGATCTGGTTATCCGGGTTCTGGAACACCATGCCCACCCGGCGGCGAATCTCCAGCAGCAGGGTCTCATCCTTGGTGTCCATGCCCTCGATATACACCGCGCCGCCGCTGGGCAGCAGCACCGCGTTCATATGCTTGGCCAGAGTGGATTTGCCGGAGCCGTTATGGCCCAGCACCACCACGAAGCTGCCCTTTTTAATGGACAGCGATACGTCCTCCAGCGCGGCGGTGGAGGGCTGTCCCTCCTCCGCCGGATAGGTGAAGGAGAGATGCTCGGTTTGCAGCATTGTTGACATAATCGTTATCGTTTCCTTATGAAATGGTATTACTCGCTGACCCAGCGGCCTGTGGCGCCGCAGGGCAGCGCCATGCCGGACTCGGTACAGGGCAGGCCCAGCTCGTCCCACGTGACCCTGCCGCCGAAGCGCCGGCAGGCCAGCAGGTGCAGGATATAGCCCAGCACGGAGGGGGCCAGGCCGGTGGTATAGCTGTTGATGATGACGAACAGGGGCTGATCCGACAGCACCTGCATGCACAGCTTCACGAAGGGATACAGGCTGTCCTCCAGCTTCCACACCTCGCCGGAGGGGCCCCGGCCATAGCTGGGAGGATCCATGATGATGGCGTCGTAGGTCTTGCCCCGGCGAATCTCCCGCTCCACGAACTTGGCGCAGTCGTCCACGATCCAGCGGATGGGCGCGTCGGCAAGGCCGGAGAGTTTGGCATTCTCTTTCGCCCACGCCACCATACCCTTGGCTGCGTCTACATGGCAGACGCTGGCACCCGCCTTGGCGCAGGCTACGGTGGCGCCGCCGGTATAGGCGAACAGGTTCAGCACACGGATGGGACGCCCCGCGCTGCGGATGGCGTTCATGGCAAAGTCCCAGTTGGCGGCCTGCTCCGGGAACAGGCCCGTATGCTTGAAGTTCATGGGCTTCACCTGAAAGGTCAGCTCCTTATAGCGGATGGGCCAGCTCTGGGGCAGGTCGTTTTTCTCCCAATGGCCGCCGCCGGTGGCGCTTCGGCTATAACGGGCGTTGGCCTGCCGCCACAACTTTGAGCGCTTGTCTGCCTCCCAGATGGCCTGGGGGTCAGGTCGCACCAGAATCTGGCGTCCCCAGCGCTCCAGTTTTTCTCCGCCGCCGCAGGAGAGCAATTCGTAATCCTGCCAGCCGTCCGCGATCCACATAACCCATTTTCCTCCATACAGATAATAAATCAGTTTATTATACATCGGTACGCCGCCGCCGTCAAGCTTGCAAAGGGCCACGGACGGCGGCATTTTCCGCCTGTTCTGGAGATGTTACAAAAAATTTACCACTTTTTTACCGGGCGTTGCCCTTTTGCGGGCAACCCGTCTCCGCCGTGGCCGTAAGGATGCGGAGACCGGCTCCACGGTATCCCAAATATCTGCAAGGAGGTACGTATGGAACACAACGACACGGCGCAGTCCGTCATTGCCCGCGACGCGGCGGCAGCTATGGCGGCGGCGGACGCGCTTCCGGCGCGGCCCAGGATCGGCCCGGAGGAGCTGCGTAGGGCCAACGACATTCTGAAAACCTATAAAGCGGGCAAGACCCGGCTGGAGCAGAGGATCATCGACAACGAGCAGTTCTGGAAGCTGCGCCACTGGGAGCAGATGGAAAAGGAGGGGCAGGGCGGCAACAGCGGCGACCCCCAGCCTGCCAGCGGCTGGCTGGTGAACTGCATCCTGTCCAAGCACGCCGACGCCATGGATTGCTATCCCGCTCCCACGGTGCTGCCCCGCGAGCCGGACGACCGGCAGGAGGCCCAGCGGCTGAGCCGCATCCTGCCGGTGGTGCTGAAGAAGAACCAGTTCAAGCGGACGTATTCCTCCGCCTGGTGGTACAAGCTGAAGTCCGGCTGCGCCGTGTACGGCGTGTTCTGGGACGGCACGAAGCTGGGCGGGCTGGGGGACATCAGCGTGAAGCGGATGGACCTTTTGAACCTGTTCTGGGAGCCGGGCGTGACGGACATTCAGGACAGCGCACACTTCTTCTCCACGGAGCTGGTGGACAACGGCAAGCTGCTGGCGGAGTATCCCCAGCTGGAGGGCAAGCTGGGACGGGGCAATTTCACGTTGAGCCGCTATCTCTACGACGACACGGTGGACACCAGCAACAAGTCGCTGGTGGTGGACTGGTACTATCACACCAGCGTGGAGGGCAGAAAGGTACTGCAATACTGCAAGTACGCGGGGGAAACGGTGCTGTATGCCACGGAGAACGACACGGTTCAGCCCACCGAGACGCAGCTGATGGGCGCGGACGAAAATGGCCGTCCCGTGATGGGGCAGGTGCCCTGCGGCCCCAGCATGGCCCAGCGGGGCTGGTACGACCACGGGAAATACCCCTTCGTGTTCGACGTGCTGTTCCCGGAGGAGGGGACGCCCTGCGGCTACGGCTACATCGACCTGTGCAAGAGCCCCCAGAAGCAGATCGACCTGATGAATCAGGCCATCCTGAAAAACACGCTGGCCAACGCCACGCCCCGGTTCTTCATCCGCTCCGACGGCGCGGTGAACGAAAACGAGTACGCCGACTGGACGCGGCCCTTTGTCCACACCAACGGCAATCTGGGCAGCGACTCCATCGCGCCCATCCGGGCGGGCAGTCTGGACAGCGTGTATGTGGCGATCCTGAACAACAAGATCGGCGAGATGAAGGAGACGGCAGGCAACCGGGACGTGGCCAACGGCGGCACTGCCTCCGGCGTAACGGCAGGCACCGCCATCGCCGCCTTGCAGGAGAGCAGTGGCAAGCTGAGCCGCAACATGATCGACGACGGGTACGAGGCCTTTGCCGACGTGGTGACGCTGTGCATCGAGCTGATCCGCCAGTTCTATGAGCTGCCCCGGCAGTTCCGGCTGCTGGGCGCCATGGGAACGGAGGAGTTCGTCAGCTATGACCGCAGCGGCCTGCTGCCCAGGGTGATGGACGACGGCGTGAACGTGTCCTACCGGGTGCCGGAGTTCGATCTGGAGATCGGCGCGGAGCGGGAGAGCCCCTACCGCACGGCGGAGGCCAATCAGCTGGCCTTGCAGCTGTTCCAGATGGGCTTCTTCCGGGAGGACCTGGCAGACCAGGCGCTGCGCTGTCTGGAGCTGATGGAATTCAAGAACAAGGATCAGCTGGCCCGGATCATCTCCGGCGGTCAGACCCAGGCCAGAGAGATCGCGGCGCTGCGGCAGCAGCTTTTGCAGCTGGCCCAGGTGGTGGACGAGGCAAAGGGCACCCATCTGGCGGAGACGCTGACAGCGGAACAGGCAGGCGGCGAAGCCGCCCCCGGCAGCGCCGTGAAGGCGGCGTCCGCCGACGCCATGGCGCGCAGCCGCCAGCAGTCCAGAGAGGTGGTGCGGCCCCGGTGATCCACGTCACGCTGAAGGACAACGCCCTGTGGGCGCGGGGTCACAGCGGCAGCGGCCCCAGAGGGCAGGACATTCTGTGCGCCGCCGTCAGCATTCTGATGGAGGCCACCGCCGCCGCGCTGGAGCGGCAGGATCGGCTGCTGCTGGGCTATTTCGGAAACGGTTTCTGCTCCCTCATCACAGATGCGGACAGCGAGATTCTGGAGGTGGCGCGGCAGGGTGTGCTCCTGCTGGAGCGGCACTACGGAGACTATATAAAGGTGAAAGACCTGCGGACAAGGAGGGACAGCCATGCATGAGGAACAGGAAATGAATCAGACCACGCCGGAGACGGACAGCGCCGCCGAATTTGAGGAGCTGATCCAGGGGCGGTGCAAGCAACCCTTTCAGCAGCGGGTGCAGAAGATCCTGGACGGACGGCTGCGCTCGCTGCGGCAGGAAAACGAGGCGCTGCGCCGTCAGGCGGCGGAGCAACGCAGCTTTGAAAACGGCTGTGTGGAGCGCCTTGCCTGCCAGGCGGAGGACATCCGCCGGGTATACGGCGATTTCGACTGGCAGCGGGAGATGCGGGATCCGGCCTTCGGCCGCCTGATCGCGGCGGGGGGGGACGGCCGCACCGCCTATGAGGTGGTACACAGCCGTGAGCTGCTGGCCCAGGCCATGCGGTACGGTGCGAAGCGGGCGGCGGAGCAGTGCAGCCGCGCCATCGCCAGCGGCGGACGGCGCGTGGCGGAGAACGGCGGACACGGCAGCAGCGCCGTGACCCGCACCGATCCCAAGGCGCTGGACTCCGCCCAGCTGGCGGATATCCGGAGACGGGTGCAGCGGGGAGAGAAGATTCGGTTTTGAGGGGAATTTCGCCCGACGGGGCGAGGACGGCCTCCGGCGGGCAACTTTTCCCAATCACGCTGTGTAACCACAGCGGATGCTACGGCGGCATAGCCGCCGAGATCGGATGCTAAAAATATGCCACCGGCATATTTTCTTAACGCACCGACTGGAAAAGTAGCCAAAAGAGCCGGAAGAAACCGATGGTTTCTTCACTTCCTTGCGCGCTATACCATTTTTGAATTTTGTGACCATGTACCACACGTTCACGCAGGATTTCCGTTATCGCATCATGATCGAATCGTCTCTGCTCCTGCGCCGCTGCCGCTGATACGGTGGAACGGCAGAAACTGCTGCGCTGTTCGGCAGGGCGGACAGAGTCATCCGCCCCTACAACGGTTTGACGATACCGTACCGGATATTTGGCGGCGGGGCACATGGGCCCCGCCCTACGGAATTCTACCGTACCGCTTCGTAGGGCGGCATGACCACATGCCGCCGCTGCGGTCACATTGTGCGGTAGGGTGGGCAGGGCAGGCTTTTCATATAGATGCCCGGTGAAGCCGGGCGGGGTCGCGGCCTACCGCGGACGGCACTTCCCCTATTCGGGCGTAAGGCGCTCCCGCCGCCGGGGAGCAGCGTATTTCACACTACATTATTATAGTAAGGAGAGTATCACTATGGCAATGACACATACCTTTGATTTGCAGCGCTTTGCGGAGAGCAATGTGCAGACCACCGGCACCCAGAGTCTGAGCGCCGAAATGAAGACCTATTACGGCATGGAGCTGCTGGAAAACGCCAAGCCCGCGCTGGTCCACAACCAGTTCGCCGCCACCAAGCCCCTGCCTGTGGGCGGCGGCAAGACCGTGGAGTGGCGCAAGTTCGGCTCCTTTGACAAGGCGCTGACCCCGCTGACCGAGGGCGTGACCCCCGACGGCAGCGGCATCACCGTCAGCTACATCACCAAGGAGCTGAGCCAGTACGGCGA
>CAKTMW010000060.1 GCA_934574095.1 uncultured Oscillospiraceae bacterium
CGCCCGGAGGTGAAGGAACCGGAGGTTCCTTCTGGCGTTTTTGCCTACTTTTGCCGCTATTGGCAAAAGTAGGTCGCCCCGGAGGGCGAAACTTCTTATTCTTTCTCCAGCTTCCCAAACGCCGTGGGGATGGGATATTTCTCCCTCTCTTCATCGGGGCACCAGACCCATTCCGGCGGGCCTGCGCCCTGTACGGTGATGGTAAACACCGTCATTTCCCATGTGATGTGGGTAAAAATGTGCTTGTCGGTGAAGCTTTTTCCCCACCGGTGGGGGACAAGGCCCCATTCCGCCAGCTGCTCCGCCGCCTGACGCTCCGTCAGCGCGCCGGGGACATTGGGGAACTCCCACAGTCCCGCCAGCAGCCCCGTGGCGGGCCGCTGCCGCAGCGCCGCCGCGCCGCCGCGCCGCAGCAGGAACACCGTGCGCTGCTCCACCCGGCGGGCGGTTTTCTTCTCCCGCACTGGAAGCTGACGCTGCAAGCCCTTTTCGCAGGCGGCGCAGAACGTCCGGGCGGGACACTGGCCGCACAGGGGCGCTCCGTTGGGCAGGCACACCATGGCGCCCAGGTCCATCAGCGCCTGATTGAACGCGCCGGGGCGGTCGGGCGGGATCGCCTCTGCCATCCAGCGGCGAAACCGGGCGCGGGTTTTCGGCTCCAGCACGTTGTCATGGCAGCCGGTCAGCCGCGCCGCCAGACGCAGCACGTTGCCGTCCACCGCCGGGACGGGCTGGCCGAAGGCGATGGAGGCGATGGCGCCCGCCGTGTAGTCGCCCACCCCCGGCAGGGCGGTCAGACCCTCGTATGTAGCGGGGAACACGCCGCTGAGCCGGGTCATGATGACCTGCGCGGCCTTTTGCAGATTCCGGGCGCGGCTGTAATACCCCAGCCCCTGCCATAGCGACATGAGCTGCTGCTCCGGCGCGTCGGCCAGCGCCGCCACCGTGGGCAGCGCATCCATGAACCGCTGGAAATACGGCAGCACCGCTGTGACGCGGGTCTGCTGTAACATAATTTCCGACACCCACGTGCGGTAAGGAGACACCTGCTCTCGCCACGGCAGCACCCGGCGGTTCTCATCGTACCACGCCAGCAGGGGAGGGGGCAGAGCTTTCAGTTGTTGGGGGGTTGCTTCCATGGCGTTTCCTCTCATAGGCTGAACCGCTGGGCATAGCCGCAGCGGCGGCACAAGTCCTCGGCAGGCCGGCGGCGGGAGAAGCCCTCCCGGATGGCCTGCGCACGGGGCGTTTGCAAAATGTCCGGCAGCTGCTGGGTCAACAGATTGCCCAGCGCCATGCGGCCCTCGCCGTCCAGACAGCAGGGCACCACCGTGCCGTCGCACAGCACGGCGATCTGCTGGCGCAGGGCGTAGCAGAACTGGACGCGGCCCTCCGCCGCGTCCGGCGACGGCCAGTCGAACTTCTGGGCGGATTCCAGAAACAGACCCGGCGCAAGACGGCGGTTGCCCGCCCGGTCATGCGGCAGGTTTTCCACATTTGTGCCGGTCATGGTGGATAAAAAGGCCAGAATTTCGCCGTTTCGTGCCTCCGCGCCGCCCTCATTCCACAAACGCAGGGCGCACAGCACGCCCTTTTCGCTGGCGGCGGCGCAGAATTTCCACACACCGTGGAGATAGTCCGCCATGTCGCCGCCCTCGTTCCCCTCGAAGCTGTGGAGGGAGACGCTGACCTTGTGGAGCGCCGGGGCGGACAGCAGGGCGGCGGTCTTTTCCGCCAGCAGCGTGCCGTTGGTGGTGACGCACACCCGGAAGCCCAGCTCATGGGCGATGGCCAGCAGCTCCGACAGCTGCGGGTGCAGCAGCGGCTCGCCCATCACGTGGAAATAGAGGTAGCGGGTGTGGCCCCGGAGCTTTTCGGCCATCAGGCGGAACTCCGCCGGGGACAGAAAGCGCTTTGCCCGCTCCGTACCGGGGCAGAACACGCAGGAGAGGTTGCACACGTTGGTGATCTCCACATAGACGCGCTTGAACATAGGCAAACCTCCCTTCATCCATGGTATTGTACCACAGAATGGGGGAGGATGCATAGGAAAATTTATTTAGGGAGTTTCGCCCTCCGGGGTGAGGGCGGCCTCCGGCGGCCCACTTTCGCCATGCGTTGCAAACCCAGATGAATGCTACGGCGGCGTAGCCGCCGAGATCGGCGTTAAAAACATGCCACCGGCATGTTTTCTTAACACGCCGACTAGAAAAGTGGGCAAAAGAGCCGGAAGAAACCGATGGTTTCTTCACTTCCTTGCGCGCTGTACATTGTACCAGATTGTAAGCATCCACCACACGTTCACGCGGGTCTTATGTTTTCGTACTGTTAAAAGGATCGTTTCTGCTCCTGCGCCGCTGCCGCTAATGCCTACGCCAAACAGCGCTTCAGTGTCTACCGTTGCAACCGTGAGCGGCAGCGGCGCAAGAAGATAGTCGATGCGTCACATGAAACGAATTCAACTGTGTTCTGCAATCGCGCGGTAAAAGATAGCAAATACGCAAGAGGAACAGCGTGCGCGGATTCTTAAACCGCAGGTTTAAGCAGCGTTTTTGGGGAGCGATCCGAGCGCTGCCTGTGGCAGATGAAGCGAGGTGAGCGAGTGGCAGCGGTCAAAATTTCAAGCGTCCGCCGTAAGGCAGCGCAGAAATTTTGGACACCGCAACAGGATACTTTTGCCGCTGTGGGCAAAAGTGCCCCGCGCCGGAGCGCGGAACTCTTATTTCACCGCCCATAAAATCAACCCGTACACCGCGCTGGCTGCCGTGCCGAACACAATTACCGGCCCCGCCACGGTGAACATCTTCACCGCCGTGCCGGTGACCACGCCCTCGGCCCGGAAGTCAATGGCGGGGGAGGCCACGGCGTTGGCAAAGCCCGTGATAGGCACCAGCGTACCCGCCCCAGCATGGCGAGCCAGCTTATGGTACAGGCCCAGCCCCGTGAACAGCGCCGACAGAAACACCAGCGACACCGACGTGGCCGTGGCGGCATCCTCCAGCTTCAGGCCCAGAAATTTGTACCAGTCGCTGAGGGCCTGGCCCAGACAGCAGATGGCGCCGCCCACCAGAAACGCCAGCGCCACGTTTTTCCACAGGGGGGATTTGGGGTTGATGCTTTTCAGATACTCCTGATATTGCTTGGGTGACATGTCCATGATTTCCACGGCCTTTCAATGTTTTGGGGATAGTTTGTCCCGCCGGTGGAAAATCATGCATTGATAAAAATTGCCGTTTGGCGTATAATAAATAGTTGAAAAAGTTTTTGCGCCTGCGGCGCAGGGGATGTTTCGTGGCTCCGGCCACGAGTTACTTTTGCCCTTGGCGGCAAAAGTAACCAAAAACGCCACTTAAACCTGCGGTTTAAGAATCCGCACACGCTATACCTTGTTTTTAATTTTCTGCCTTATACCTCGCGTTCACAGAATACGGTTGATTTCGTTTCGTGTGACGAATCGACGTTTTTCTTGCGCCGCTGCCGCTCACGATTGCGACGGTAGACACTAAAGCGTTATTCGGCGTTGGCATCAGCGGCAGCGGCGCAGGAGCAAAGACAATCCTATTTATGAAACGAAACCGAAAATTCTGCGTGACCGTGCGGCACACAGTTACAATTTTGCACGAATTATAGCGCGCCTGGAGGTGAAGGAACCGGAGGTTCCTTCCGGTGCTTTTGCCTACTTTTGTCACTGTTGACAAAAGTAGGTCGCGCCGAGGTGCGAAACATCCCAACCAAAACAACACCGAGGTACATCACCATGAGCTTACCCGACAACTACTATCTCTTTGGCCGCAAGCCGCTGCAATACGCCGTCATCGACCCGGTATCCTGCACCGGGTGCGGATGGTGCGCCATGTTCTGCCCCGTGGAGTGCATGTTCCAGCGGCCGGACGGCTTTTACGATCTGGACGTGGAGCGGTGCATCGGCTGCCGTTCCTGCAAGGTCAACTGCTTTTACGGCGCCATCACCATGATCCAGCGGGCGTGGAAGGAGGACAACTGACATGGAGCAAACACTGGGCCTGTATCTGCACATCCCCTTCTGCAAGAGCAAGTGCGCCTACTGCGATTTCTACTCCCTGCCCCACAGCGAGGAGAAAATGGACGCCTACGCCGCCGCGCTGCTGCGCCATCTGGAGGAGGTGGCGCCCCGCTGCACCGCCCACACGGTGGACACGGTGTATTTCGGCGGCGGCACTCCCAGCTACTTGGGGGAGAAGCGGCTGGCACACCTGCTGAAAGCCGTGAAAAAGCGGTTCCACGTGGCCGCCGGCGCGGAGATCACGCTGGAGGCCAACCCTGACAGTGCCGGCGACTGGAAAGCCCTGCGCACGCTGCGGAAGGCGGGGTTCAACCGCATTTCGCTGGGCGTTCAGGCGGCGGACGACGACCTGCTGCGGCGCATCGGGCGGGTACATACGTGGGAACAGGCGCTGTCGGCGGTGGCGGCGGCGCGGATGGCAGGGTTTGACAACCTGAGCCTTGACCTGATCTACGGCCTGCCGGGCCAGACGCTGGAAGCGTGGCAGGACACACTGCGCTCCGCCGCGGCGCTGGAGCCGAAGCACCTCAGCTGCTACGGGCTGAAGGTGGAGCCGGGCACGCCCCTGTGGCAGCAGCGCGACAGCGCCGATCTGCCGGACGACGACACACAAGCGGATATGTATCTGTGGACGGTGGACTATCTGCAAAAGAAGGGCTATGAACAGTACGAAATTTCCAACTTCGCCCAGCCGGGGTACGAGAGCCGCCACAACCTGAAATACTGGACGCTGGGCGAATACGCGGGGTTCGGCCCCGGCGCACACTCCGATATGGGCGGCGTGCGCTTCGCCTACGAGCGAGACCTGGACAGCTACATCGCCGGAGAGCTGCGGCTGTCGGAGATGGAGGAAATCCCGCCTTTGGACAGGGACTTGGAGTACATCATGCTGTCGCTGCGCACCACCCAGGGCATCGACAGCAAATATTTCGAGCGGCAGTTCCGCCAGAAATTCCAGCCCATGGAGGACTTGCTGGTGCAGTACGAGGCTCACGGCTTCGCCGCGCGGACGGAAAAGGGCTGGCGGCTGACGCCGCGGGGGTTCTTCGTGTCCAACGCCATCATCGTCTCCTTGCAGGAGGCGGTGGGCCGGGAGCGCCAGCGGAAGCTATGCCGCGCCGCCGAGGGTGATTTCACGGTGGAGGTATGAAAAAGCGGAACGATAAAGCCTCCCCTGTGTAAGGGGAGGTGTCAAAACTTCGTTTTGACGGAAGGGTTGTCCGTTGGACGACAATCCCCCAGTCTCGCTTCGCTCGACAGCCCCCTTTACACAAAGGGGGCTTTGTATAGGTGCGTAGGGGAGGGGCTCTGCCCCTCCCTTCATCTATCGAAAATCTCCCTGATATGCTGAATGGGCGGGGTAGAACCCCGCCCCTACGCAATCCTACCATATCTCTACTTCTTCCCAACATACAGGAAACGCCAGCCCGACGGGCTGGCGTTTCCTGTTGTGTGTTTTGTTAGGAGAGAGAGAAAAATCACATAAGGATTGGCTTCCTTTTGGATGAGTCTATCCTACCCTATATTTTTTTCGGAATCTTGAATTGGTTATGAACTTTCTATGAATATTGGAAACGATTTGTGAACGAAGGGCACTATTTTGGCGAAAAGCAGCGGATTTTACCGAATCCCTCGGCGTTATCTGAACTTTTTGCTCTCGGCCACTGCCAGCTGGTCGCAGCGGTTGTTCTTCTCGTTTTCCGCGTGGCCCTTCACCCAGTGAAGGCGCACGTCGTGGCGGGCCAGAAGCGGCAAGAGCTGCTGCCAGAGGTCGACGTTCAGCACGGGCTTTTTGTCGGCCTTGATCCAGCCATTTTTCTGCCAGCCGTACAGCCAGCCCTTTTCGATGGCATCCACCACGTATTTGGAGTCGCTGTACAGCTCCACGATACAGGGCTCCTTGAGGAGCGCCAGCGCCGTCAGCACAGCGGTCAGCTCCATGCGGTTGTTGGTGGTCTGGGCCTCGCCGCCGGACAGCTCCTTCTCATGGCCCTGCCACTCCAGGATCGCGCCCCAGCCGCCGGGGCCGGGGTTGCCGCTGCACGCGCCGTCGGTGTAGATGGTAATGTTTTTCATAGGTAATTTGTTCCTTATAAGATTTGTAGAGGGGTATTTCGCGCTCCGGCGCGAGGAATATTCCGCGTCTCCGGACGCGGGACACTTTTGGCCACGGCCCCAAAAGTGTCCAAAAAGGCCGCTTAAACCTGCGGTTTAAGAATCCGCCCGCGCTATCCCTTGTTATAAATATACAGCCATCTACCGCACGTTCACAGCAAATATTTGTCATCGCTGCGAATGACGCATCGACTTTCTTCTTGCGCCGCTGCCGCTTATGCGGCGCAACGGTAGAACCAAAAAGGTTGTTCGTTATGAAAATCAGCGGCAGCGGCGCAGGAGCAGAGACGGTCCTTTTAACGAAACGAAAATGGGAATTTTACGTGAACGTGTGGCAGAGATTTATCATTTTACACAATGTGTAGCGCGCAGGAAGTTTTGAAACCTTAGGTTTCAAACAGCGTTTTTGGGTGCTTTTGCCGCTGTGGGCAAAAGTACCTCGCGCTCGGAAGCGCGAAACTCCCTTTACACAAGGGAGGCTTTTATGCTATGCTTTCGGCTTTTCACTCCACCCCAACGACTGTCACTTTATCACCCTCCACCCGGAAGGTGACGTTATGTCCCGCGTAGGTCATGCCGTACAGGCGCTGGGGGTCGTTCTGATACCGGGGACGGGGATCGTTGGCCAGCACCGCCAGCAGGCCGGGACGGTCGGTCTCCGGCAGCCGTTCCAGCAAAGCGGGCGGGCAGTCCACCGTCAGCGCCTTGGCGGAAAGGCCGTCGGTAAAGCCGCCTGTGGCGTCCGGCTTTGCGTCGCAGTAGGGCAAGTAGGGCTTGATATCCAGAATCGGCGTGCCGTCCACCAGATCGGCGCCCCGGACATGGAGCACCGGGCCATCGGGGGTGTCCCACTCCACGCCAGACAGCTCCACGCAGCTGAGGCCGATGGGATTGGGCCGGAAGGGGGAGCGGGTGGCGAACACGCCCATGCGTTGGTTGCCGCCCAGACGGGGCGGACGCACGGTGGGCGACCAGCCGTCACGGGCGGCACGGTCGAACACCCACACCAGCCACAGGTGGGAAAAGCCCTCCAGACCCCGCAGGGCGTCGGGATTGCGGTACTCCGGCGCAAAGACGATCCGCCCCGCCGTAGGGGCAAGGCCGCTCTGGCAGGGGACGCCGAATTTCTCGGCGAAGGGGGTATGGATATGGGCGATGAGGGAGAGGGTGAGGGTGTCCATGGGCGGCTCCTTTTGGTTTTATAGCGGGTTGTGAAAGCCTCCCTCTGTGAGGGAGGTGGCGCGAAGCGCCGGAGGGAGAGAATAAAAGACTTAAGGTAACACCGCACAAATACAAAATACACTTTTCCCGACAATAACTCTGCTAAAAGATAGGGTGTTGCCCT
>CAKTMW010000061.1 GCA_934574095.1 uncultured Oscillospiraceae bacterium
GAAAACGAGGAGAGAACTATGGATTATACCACCAAATCCTGCCGTGAATTTGTCACGGTTCTGGCTTCCAACGAGCCGGCTCCCGGCGGCGGCGGTGCGTCTGCACTGGTAGCCGCTACCGGTACAGCGCTGGGCAACATGGTCGGCTCCCTGACCGTGGGCAAGAAGAAATACGCCGACGTGGAGGCGGAGATCATCGCATTGCAGAAGAAGTGCGACGCCCTTCAGACCGAGCTGCTGGATCAGGTGCCCGCCGACGCCGAGGGTTTCATCCCGCTGGCCAACGCCTATGGCATCCCCAAGGACGATCCCGACCGGCCCCGCATCATGGAGGAGGCCACCATCACCGCATGCCGGGTTCCCATGCACATCATGGAGCTGTGCTGCGAGGCCATCGACGCCATCGCCGTATTTGCCGAGAAGGGTTCCCGGCTGGCGGTGTCCGATGCGGGCTGCGGTGCCACCATCGTGAAGGCGGCATTGCAGGCGGCATCGCTGAACGTGTTCATCAACACCAAGACGCTGCAAAACCGCACCGTGGCGGAAGAGATGAACGCCAAGTGCCTGAACATGCTGGATGTATACGGCAAAAAGGCCGACGGCATTTTTGAGACCGTTAAGACCGGCTTCTTCAAATAAGGGAGGAAACGAATATGGCAAAGCAATTACTGGGTAAAGAAGTGACCGCCGCCATGAACGAACGCCTGCAGCAGCGGGTAGCGGCGCTGAAGGAAAAGGGCGTAACGCCGAAGCTGGCTATCGTCCGCTGCGGCGAGAATCCCTCCGACCTGTCCTATGAGAAGGGCGCTACCTCCCGTGCTGAGCTGATCGGCGTGGACGTGGTGAAGTTCCTGCTGCCGGAGGACGTGACCAAGGAGGCCCTGATCGAGCAGATCGAGGCTATCAACGCCGACGACAGCATCCACGGCTGCCTGCTGTTCCGCCCCCTGCCCAAGCATCTGAAGGCGGATCAGGACGAGATCTGCAACCATCTGGCCGCCTGCAAGGACATCGACTCCATGACCGACCTGTCCAACGCCGGTGTGTTCATGGGCAAGAAGCTGGGCTTCGCGCCCTGCACCCCCCAGGCCTGCATGGAGATTCTGGACTACTACGGCATCGACTGCACCGGTAAGAAGGCCGTGGTCATCGGCCGCTCTCTGGTAGTGGGCAAGCCCGCCGCCATGATGCTGCTGGGCAAGAACGCCACTGTTACCATCTGCCACACCAAGACCAGGGACGTGCAGGCTGTGGCCCGCGAGGCCGACATTCTGGTGTCCGCCGCCGGTGTGCTGAAGAGCCTGACCAAGGACTATGTCCGTCCCGGCCAGATCGTCATCGACGTGTCCATGAACTGGGATCCCGACAAGGTGACCTCCAAGGGTAAGGGCGGCATGGCGGGCGACGCCGTGTTCGCCGAGGTGGAGCCTATCGTGGAGGCCATCACCCCCGTGCCCGGCGGTGTGGGCGCTGTGACCACCTCCGTGCTGATCGGCCATGTGGTGGAGGCCGCCGAACGCACGCTGGCGTAAGGAGGGCGGAAAATGAATCTGTTTGCTCCTGCTGAGATCGCGGCCAACTACGCCGAGGCCGGTGTAAAAAAGAGCAGCCTGCCCGTCAGCAAAATGCTGCTGCTGGGCGTACTGGCCGGTATGCTGATCGCTTTCCCCTCCTGCGTGACCAACATGGTCAGCTATGGCCTTGACAACAACAGCACCATCCGGGCTATCTCCGGATTGATGTTCGCATTCGGTCTGGGCATGGTGATCCTGATCGGCGCGGAACTGTTCACCGGCAATACGCTGATCTTCATCAGCGTGCTGGAGAAAAAGGTGCGCGTGGCCGCCATGCTGAGGGACTGGCTGTTCGTGTACATCGGCAACTTCATCGGCTCACTTCTGGTGGCGGTGCTGTGCGCCAAGTTCGGCTGGCTGTCCGCCGGAAGCAACGCGCTGGCGGTGTATGCCATGAAGGTGGCGCTGGGCAAGATGACCATGCCGTTCCAGAACGCGTTCTTCATGGGCTTTTTGTGCAACGTGCTGGTGACCATCGGCGTGCTGCTGAGTCTGGGCGCAAAGGACACCATGGGCCGCTTCATGGGCGCGTGGGCGCCGGTGATGTTCTTCGTCACCTGCGGCTTCAACCACTCCATCGCCGACATGACCTACTGCACCATGGGCCTGTTTGCCAAGAGCGTGCCGGCCTATGCGGCTTCCGCCGTGGAAGCGGGTCTGAATCTGGATGCCTTGACCTGGGGCACCTACTTCACCGGGAATATGCTCCCCGTGACGCTGGGCAACATTCTGGGCGGCCTGTTTGTGGGCTTCGTCATGTGGTTCGGCTTTCTGCGGAAGGCGAAGTAAAGAATAACCGCCATAACCTCCGGCTTTGCCGGAGGTTATGGGTTTTGTGAGGAGGCATGTGCCTTGGACAAGAACGATACGCTGATCCTGTGCTGCGCCTCGGTGCGGCGGCATCTGGACGCGGCCCAGCGGAAGCTGGGCACGGACTTTCCCGTGCGGGAGCTGAGCTGGGAGAACCACAAGGAGCCCGCGGTGATGCATGAGACGCTGCTGCGCACCATGGCCGAGTTGCCGGAGAGCATTACCACGGTGCTGTCCTGCGTGTGCAGCTGCGGCGGCGTGTGGGAGGGTGTGACCCTGCCTTGCCGGGTGGTGCTGCCGAAAATGGATGACTGCGTCACCATGATGCTGCAAACCGACGACACCTTGCGCTCCGATGCTAAGCAGGAGGGCCACATCTATTTCCGGGACTGCGACCGGGGCGAGCACTCGGTGGCGGCCTTCAAGGATGAGATCTGCCGCCGGTACGGCATGGAGATTGGCACGTCCATCTTCGGCGGATTCATGGAGGGCTATCACCACGCCGACATGATCGACACCGGCGTGTACGACTGCTACGCCGAGGATTTCGTGGCGGAGATGCAGCAGTGCGCCGACCTGATCCGCTGCGATCTGGACTATGTGACCGGCAGCAACCGGGTGCTGGAAAATCTGGTGGCCGGACAGTGGAAAACGCAGTTTCTGGTGCTGGAAAAGGGACATACTGTGAAGGAGACAGACTTCTTCCCGGCGGGTGAGCCGGGACGGCGGCTGCTCTACTGAAACAAGGAGGACGATACCATGATCATGGACGGCTGTCAGGGAAAGCCCCGCACCCCCACCATCCGGGAGAAAATCTGCCCCGTGTGCGGCAACACCATCGAGATATTTTCCACCGATACCCAGGTGGCCTGCGACAAATGCGGCTTTGTGGCGTATAACGACGCCCTCAGCTGTGTGCAGTGGTGCCAGTATGCCCGCAAATGTGTGGGCGACGAGATGTATGAGCGGATGATGGAGATCGCCCGCCGCCAGAAGGCGGAGCGCTCTACCAAGGAGGAACGGGAGATGACGGTTGCGGAACAGAAGGCAGCATTGCGGAAGAAGCTGCGCACCATGGAGCGGATTTTGCCCCAGAGCTACCGGGACGAGAGCGCCGCGGCCATCTGCCGCCGCGTGACGGAACTGCCGGAGTACCGGGCGGCAAAGGTGGTGTTTGCCTTTGTGGGCACGGAGCGGGAGATCGACACCACGGCGCTACTGCAAGACGTGCTGGACAGCGGCAGAACGCTGTGCCTGCCACGGTGCGGCGCGGGACACAGCATGGCGCTGTGCCATGTGACGTCGCCGGAGCAGCTGAAGCCGGGCGCTTACGGCATTCTGGAGCCGGTGGAGGACTGCCCGCTGCTGACGGTGGAGGATATCGATTTTGTGGTGACGCCCTGCCTTTCCTGCGACCTGCGGGGCGACCGGCTGGGACAGGGCGGCGGCTACTATGACCGGTTCTTCGACCGCTATCACGGCCCGGCGGCGCTGCTGTGCCGGGAAAAGCTGCTGTCGGATCAGGTACCCATGGAGGCGCACGACAAGCGGTTTGCCCTTATTGTGACGGAGAAGGACGTGTACCGGGTATAAAAAAGTACGCTGTAATGCTTGTGCGTAGGGGCGGGGTTCTACCCCGCCCGTCAACAAACGCAGACGCTCTCGTTATACGGCGGGCGGGGTAGGACCCCGCCCCTACACTCTCTAAACAAGACCTAAAAAATGCTGTGCCGAAAGGCACAGCATTTTTTGTTGAAATCGTTTTTATTTCAGCTCGCCGTTGGCGGCGGCGGTCAGATAGGCGTTGATAAAGCCGTCGATATCGCCGTCCATCACCGCCTGGATATTGCCCATTTCATAGCCTGTACGGGTGTCCTTGGCCAGGGTGTAGGGCATGAACACGTAGGAGCGGATCTGGCTGCCCCACTCGATCTTCATCTGCACGCCCTTGATGTCGCTGATCTTCTCGGCGTGCTGCTGGAGCTTCAGCTCCGCCAGCTTGGCCTTCAGCATCTTCATGGCGTTGTCGCGGTTCTGGAACTGGCTGCGCTCCGTCTGGCAGAACACCACGATGCCGGTGGGCAGGTGGGTCAGGCGGACGGCGGAGGAGGTCTTGTTGATGTGCTGGCCGCCTGCACCGGAGGAGCGGCAGGCCTGCATTTCGATGTCCTCAGGCCGAATCTCGATCTCGCTGTCGTCGGCCAGCTCAGGCATGACCTCCAGCGCGGCGAAGCTGGTCTGGCGGCGGGCGTTGGCATCAAAGGGGCTGACGCGCACCAGACGGTGAACGCCGTTCTCGCTCTTCAGGTAGCCGTAGGCATTCTCGCCCTCGATGAGGATGGTGGCGGACTTGATGCCCGCTTCTTCACCGGCCTCGTAGTCCATCAGCTGATAGGTGTAGCCGTGGCGTTCGGCCCAGCGGGTGTACATGCGGTAGAGCATCTCCGTCCAGTCCTGGGCCTCGGTGCCGCCGGCGCCGGCGTGGAAGGTGAGGATGGCGTTGTTGGCGTCATACTCGCCGGAGAGCAGGGCGGCCAGACGGCGCTCGCTGATCTCCTTTTCCAGGGTATTATAGCCCTCCATTACATCGGGCAGCTGGGAGGCGTCGTCCTCCTCCTGGGCCATCTCGCACAGGGTCAGGGTGTCCTCCCACTCGCTGACCAGACGGTCATGCTTCTTGATCTTGTTTTCCAGACGCTTGATCTGCTGGCTCACCTTCTGACTGCGCTCCAGATCGTTCCAGAAGCCGTCCTGCTCCGTCTCTTTCTGGAGGGCGGACAGCTCCTCGCGGGCCTTGGGGATGCCCAGGGCCTTTTCCAGCTCGCCCAGCGTGGGCTCCAGCGCCAGAAGCTTCTGCTTATAATCATCGTATTCAATAACGGCCATATGTGTCAGTCTCCTTATTGGCAGATTTCAGTAACTAATCTATTATATCCGAAAAAACGTGGGCTGTAAAGGGGGATATCAGGTGGTTTCCGGGTTTTCCGGGGCATTTTCCGCGGCATAAGGCTCGGATGTCCGCTGGTGGCGCAGCAGCATGGCGGCGTTCTCCTCCGCTTGCAGGTTGCGGAATACCCGGCGCATCATCACCAGCGTCAGCAGGAAGGACAGCACATCCGCTACCGACTGGGCCAGCTGTACGCCCAGCTGATCCAGCCACAGGGGCATCAGCAGCACGGCGGGGATGAAGAACAATCCCTGGCGGGCCGCCGCCAGAATGGTGGCGGGCAGGGTCTTGCCCATGGTTTGGGTCATCATATTGCTGACCAGCGCGTAGGCTGCCAGCGGGAAGGTGATGCACTGGCACCGCATGGCGACAGTGCCGAAGGCCACCACCTCCGGGTCGTTCCGGAAAACCGCTACCAGCTGGGGCGCGAAGGCGTAGCCCAAGATGGAGGCTGCCACTAGAAACAGTGTGCCCCACTTAACGCAGAAGCGGAAGCCCTGCCGCACCCGGTCATAGAGCTTGGCACCGTAGTTGAAGCCGCACACCGGCTGGAAGCCCTGGCCGAAGCCGATCAGCGCGGAGTTGGCCATGGTCATGATACGGCCTACCACGCTCATGGCGGCGATGGCCGCGTCGCCGTACAGGCCGGAGGCCACGTTCAGGCAGATGGTGGAGATGGCCATCAGGCTCTGGCGGCACAGGCTGGGGAAGCCGCCCCGGATGATCTCCTTGAAAATATGGCGGGTAAAGCGAATCTTACTGGGGTGGAGCCGCAGATTGCCCCCCTGGGTGCAGCCGAACAGCAGCAGTCCGAAGGAGAACAGCTGGCCGATGATGGTGGCCAGCGCCGCGCCCTTGATGCCCATGTTGCAGGTGAAGATCAGCAGGGGGTCAAGCCCTACGTTGATGACCGCGCCGGCCACGATGCCGATCATGCTGTACATGGCGCTGCCCTGAAAGCGCAGCTGGTTGTTCAGCACGAAGGAGGCGGTCATATACGGCGCGCCCAGCAGAATGATGCGCAGATAGTCGCAGGCGTAGGGCAGGATGGTTTCGGTGGAGCCCAGCAGCAGCGCCAGCGGGCGCAGGAATATCTGTCCCAGCACCAGCAGCACCACACCGGCGGAGAAGGCCAGGGTCACAGCGGTGATGGCCATGGTCTCAGCGTCCTCGGTCTCGTGGCGGCCCAGCTGGCGGGAGATGTAGTTGCCGCTGCCCTGGCCGAAGAAAAAGCCGGTGGCCTGGATGATGGCCATCAGCGAAAAGACCACGCCCACCGCGCCGGTGGCAGCGTTGGAGCGCATCAATCCCACGAAGAAGGTGTCCGCCAGATTATATACCGCCGTCACCAGCATGGAGATGATGGTGGGCACCGCCATCTCGCACACCAGCCTGCCCACCGGGTCGGCGGTCAGGTGACGGTATTTCTCCTCCTGTAAGAGATTGGCCTCTTTCAGATGCTTGGTCTCATGAAGATGATGATTGTGATACATATAACACCCTGTTTCTGTAATTTCTTTACTTAAGGCAACACCGCATGAAAAGATGAGCCATCAACGGTTGAATATGATATAGTATACATATGGATAAACAGATGAC
>CAKTMW010000062.1 GCA_934574095.1 uncultured Oscillospiraceae bacterium
CTGCTGAAGGAGCTGGGCTTCCTGGATGAGGACGCGCTGGGCAAGGCCAACGCCACCGGCATCGTCATGCCCATCATCACCCTTTCCATCTTCACCAATCTGGCCTCCGCTACCCCCGAAATGGTGGGCAGCATGGTGGTTCCCCTGCTGGTCTGCGTGGTCATCGGCACCATCGCCTTCTCCCTTGCCTCCATTCTGGTGGGCAAGCTATTCGGTTACAGCTGGCAGATGTCCATGGCCATCGGCAGCTCCTGCCTGTTTGGCTTCCCCGGAACGGTCATCATCTCCAACGAGGTATCCGAGAGCACCGGCACCACTGAGGAGGAAAAGGCCTACATCAGCGCACAGATCATGCCCAAGATGCTGGTGGCCGGTATGGTCACGGTGTCCATCACCTCCGTGCTGGTGGCGGGCGTCATGTGCAAGTGGCTGTAAGCGCAGCCCGTTGAAAGGAGTCTTTCTATCATGTCCGAGATCAAAGCTTACGTCGAGAGCATTTTCGACGAACTGGTGGCTATCCGCCGGGATATCCACGCCCACCCTGAGGTGGGTATGACCGAGGTACGTACCAGCGCCCTGATCCGCGCTGAGTTGGAAAAAATGGGCATGGACGAGGTACAGTCCCCCCTGCCCACCGCCGTGGTAGGACTGCTCCACGGCGGAAAAGGCCCCGGCAAGTGCGTGGCCTTCCGGGCGGACATTGACGCCCTGCCTGTCCACGAGGAGACGGGCCTGCCCTTTGCCAGCCAGAAGGAGGGCGTGATGCACGCCTGCGGCCACGACCTGCACACCACCATGCTGCTGGGCCTTGCCAAGACGCTGTGCCACCTGCGGGACAGCTTCGCCGGAACGGTGAAGTTCATCTTCGAGCCCAGCGAGGACACCATGCCTGGCGGCGCGCGCCAGCTGGTAGCCGCTGGCGTCATGGAGAACCCCCACGTGGACGCCATCTTCGGCCAGCACGTATGTCCCTCCGAGAATGACACCGTGGGCACACTGAATCTTTACAAGGGCTACTTCACCAGCGCGGTGGATCTGTTCCACATCACCGTTCACGGCAAGAGCGGCCACGGCTCCGCGCCCCACACCGCCCACGACGCCATTGCCTGCGCCGGGTATCTGATCACCGTATTGCAGACGGTGGTCTCCCGCCGCACCGACCCGCTGGCTACCGCCGTGCTGACGGTGGGCACCATGTCCGGCGGCGACGCGGTGAACATCACCGCCGGCGAGGCCAGAATGGTGGCCGTGCTGCGCACCTTCGGTGACGAGGTGCGGGAGACTGCCATTGAGGAGGTCAACCGCATCTGCAAGGGTATCGGCATCGCCTTTGCCTGCGATATCGAGGTAAATCTGGAGGAGGGCTACGCCGCCACCTACAACGACAGCGCCATGATCGATCTGGTGGAATCCTCCGCCACTGCCGAGCTGGGCGAAAGCGCCGTGCGGTATATCACCCAGCCCTTCTCCGGCAGCGAGGACTTCAGCTTCTTCGGCAAGCTGACCGGCACCCCCTGCGCCTTCATGATGATCGACGCGGGCCACGGCGAGAATCCGGTGTCCCTCCACAACGGCAAGATCGTGTTTGACGAAAAGGTCATGGTCTCCGGCGTTTCCGCCATGAGCCGCATCGCACTGGAATATCTGAAGAAGTAATTTTCTCTCCCGCTGCTTCTGCATAGAAACCACCGGGCGGGGTACGCAATGCGTACCCCGCCCGGTGGTTTTTGTAGATACCTTCTCTTGGGCTGTCATTCCGAGCCAGTGCTCACACTGGCGTGGGAATCCGTCCCTCGTGACACAGCGATAAGGATACGGATTCCCACACCAGCGACATCGGTCGCTGGTTCGGAATGACGATGCAAGGACATTCCGCGTATGCGCCCCTACACCTGTCTGCCGTGCTCTTTTCGCTTACCGCTCACTCCCCCGCCTGCGGCACGGGGATGATCTGGTCGCCGAAGACGATGTGATCCACCTGCGTCACGTCGATGGGGGCGTCAAAGCAGTAGTCGATGGAGGTATAATCCGGCCCCTGTACAGCAGAGCCGTCTGCTCCGATCTCCACGGCGCTGCCGTCCTTCATCACCAGTGCGAAGTTCTTCACACCGTAGCCCACATTGGTGCCCTCGGCGATGGTTTCATCATACGGGTAGCTGTACTCACCCACCACGGCCAGGGGCGAAATGCGGAAGTATTCCAGCGTGAGGGGATATCCCGGCTCCGACCATTCGCTTTCGGTGGTTCGTCCGGACGCGTCCACATAGACCGTGGGAGACGGCTTGGCGTTCCGGCCGATCTCAAAGCTCCAGTCGCCCTCCAGCAGCACCTCATAGGGGAGATCCGTGTTCCACGGCTTCCACCAGATGTTGTGGAACCGCAGCTGCTTGGACTTGCCGTCCGTAAAGGACAGAACGGTGAAGTCCTCACCCTCCGTTTCCTTGAGTTCGGCGACGTCTCTAGTAGTCAGATATGACGACCTGAGCTTTACCACCACCTCCACAATGTTGTCGCCGGGGGTCTCGTCAAACCAGTCAAAGTTACAGCTCACGCCGGGGATATCGTACCCCTCACTGGTGATAAAATCATGCCCTTCCGCATAATTCCACGGCTGCATGTTGCCCTCGCCCTCTTGGTACGTGTACAGCTCCGTTCCCTCCGGGGCCTCGATGCGCAGGCGGAGGTAATAGTTGTTCTCGTCGCAGATAGCCGCCAGCGGCGTGATGGTGGTGCCGTTGCTGGTGACGGGCTGTAAATCCGTGGTGCCCAGCTCCTCCATCACCTGCTTCTGCTCCGCCGTCAGGTCGCCGAAATAGCCCTTGAAGCTGTCGGCCACGCCCAGCTTGGCGGCCACCACCGTGGCGGTACACAGCGCCGTGACAACGGCGGCGACCAGCAATGCTCTTGCGATACGGCCGGCCTTTTTTGCCGCAGGACGTCTGCCCTGCTGTTCCTCGATCTTTTTCATTGTCAGCTCCTCTATACGGCGGAGGTCGGCTGCGTTGTAGGGGGAAAGCTCGATATCCTCGTCGGCGAACTCGTCCATCAGATCATAGATATTGTACTCCATGCCGCGCCTCCTTTCTCAGTTTCGTCATGATTGTCCTCCCGCAGCAGAAAGTCACGAAGCTTCGCCCGGCCGCGGTTCAGCTTGGTGCGGACGGTGGATTCGTTCAGTCCCATGTCCGCGGCGATGTCGGCGGTTTTCTGATAGTAGTAATAAAACCGCAGAAACACCTCCCGATCCACCGGGGTCAGGCTCAGCAGCGCCATGCGGACGCGGACTGCCTGCTCCCGGCGCTCCAGCGCCGCTTCCGGCGTCCGGTCGTCCACAATGACCGCCTCCTCGTCCAGCGGCAGGGTGTCCGACGCCCGGCGCAGACGGCTGCGTGCCGTATTCCGGGCCACCGTGGCCAGCCATGAGCGGGCGGCGTTAGGCAGGATCTTCCCCGCGTTGTTCCACAGGGCCAGAAACACGTCGGAGGCGACCTCCTCCACGTCGGCGTTGGACATGCGCTGGCCGATGATGTTGTGAATAATGGTGCTGACATACGCGCCGTATCGTTGGATGAACCATGCCAGCGCATCCTGTGAGCCCTGTTTCATCTGCCGCAGGGCCTGTTCCTCTGTCAAATCGCTCACTTCCTTTGGGAGAGTTGTTTTCTTGACGGCCGTCATCTATCATAACGCACCTTGGGCGATTTTGTCTCACGATTTTGGAAATTTTGTAAGAAGGAGCGTCAGGCTCCCATTTGGGTCGGAGATGGGCAGGGGCATGTTCTTTACTTAACCCGTGCGGCTTATCACATGCTGGCGCTCTCCATAATTTTACAATGCTCATGTTGTGGATTTTACGTTGGTCGCCTACACTAAGGATCGGGATGACAGATATTCCAGATTCTTACGCAGGAGGCGTCTTATGAAACGAACACACAGAATTCTCAGTATACTGTTGGCGGCGGCTATGCTGCTGCCTTCGCAGGCGCTGGCGGCAGATATTGCACCAAAACCGCAGACGCAGCAGCCTTCCATTGTGATCAGCGAAGTGGAATCGGATGCTCCGAATAAAGGCAATGACTGGGTGGAGATCACCAACACCGGTGCAGAGGCGGTAGATATCTCCGGCTGGTATCTGACCGATGACAAAGGCGAAGAAAGAAAAACGGAGGGAAAAACCACGCCGCTGACAGGGGGGACTGTTCTGGCTCCCGGCGCATTTCTGGTTTTTGAAGAAACGGTAAATTTCGACTTCGGATTGGGCAAAGCGGATACCGCCATCCTGTATAACGCCGGCGGAGAACAGATCGACAGCTATACCTATACCAGCGTAGCGGTCGGCACATGGTCCCGGCAGAGCGACGGCAGCTTTGCCGACGCGGAAGCTACCAAAGGCGCGGCAAACGCGGCACCTGCCGTGCCGGAACCTTCTCAGCCAGAGCCTTCCGCTGAACCGGTGCTGGTGCTCAACGAGATCAACTCCAGCCCTGACGACTGGGTGGAGCTGATGAATACCGGCACGGAAGCACTGGATATTTCCGGCTTCGAGCTGCGGGACAATTCCGACGATCACCGCTGGCGTTTCCCGGAGGGAAGTACGATCGCAGCGGGAGCGCTGCTGGTGGTGGATGCCAAGAGCGGCGGCCTGATCTATGACGATCAGGCAAAAATCTTTGAAGAGGGTACGTTTGAAGCAGCCATCGGCATTGGTTCCGGCGATTCTATCCGCTTGTACGACAAAGACGGCAATTTGTTGGATGAGTATAGCTGGACAGAGCATGCCTCCTATGACGGCGACGCGGCAAAGACCTCCTACGGGCGCTATCCCGATGGCACCGGTGCGTTCCGCCTGACCAAGGAGACAAAGGGCACCGCCAACGAATACTATGCGCCGACCATCGTGATCAACGAGGTGGAGTCCAACGGCGACACGACCGACCGGGTGGAGATCATGAATGTCGGCACGCAGTCCGTGGATATTTCCGGTTGGTATCTGCTGGACAACGATCCCGTGGGACACAAGGCGGATGTCACGCCGGTGGCGGCTGGAACGACACTGACACCCGGCGCGCTCTATGTGTTTGAGCAGAATAAAGATTTTACCTTTGGGCTGGGCAAGGCTGATAAGGCCGCGATTTACGATGGGAATGGCAGCATCATCGCCGAATATGAATGGACCGCCCACGCAAACGGCGTCTACGCCCGTATTCCGGACGGCACCGGTGAATTTCAGGATTTTGCCACTGCTACAAAGGGCAAGAAGAACAAGGTCGTTAACCCCGTGGTCATCAACGAAGTGCAGTCCAACGACCCCAACGGCGGCCCAGACTGGGTGGATCTGGCCAATCCCACAGACGAAGTCCTGGACATCTCCGGCCTTGTGCTGAAGGACAATAAGGACAAAGATCCCTATACCATTCCTGATGGAACGACTATTCCGGCAAACGGATTCTTGGTGATCTATCAGGATGACAGCGGTGCAAAGGGCTTTGTGTTCGGCCTCGGCAAGGGGGATTCCGTCCGCCTGTTTGAGGACGGAGAGCAGAGCGCCGTAACGACCTGGCCTGACGGAAGCCATACCAACCCCACTTGGGGGCTGTACCCGGATGTCAACGGCAGCAGCTATCAGAACACGCAGGAGGCCACCCCCGGCGCGGCAAACAAATTTGCCGGTATTGCAATAAACGCAGGCCCTCATGAGATCACTCCTCATGTGGGCCTGCGTTATATAGTAGCATCCTGAGCAAAAAGCGAGAGATGCCTCAAAGAATATGTACACGCTCGTCAAAGGGCTTTTTGGGCTTCTGCGTGACGTTATCCACCGGCTTGCCGAAGGGGATAATAGTACGCGGGCGTTCATCCTCTGGGATATGCAGGAGTTGCCGCACCTTTTCGGCATTGCCTTCGAACTTCATCATGCCGTCCATCCATACGCCGGCATATCCGGACGCTGTGATCGCCAGCATGACGTTCTCTGTGGCGGCGGCGTAGTCCTCGGTCTCAAACTGGAGATCATGGTCGCCGCCATGAACACATTTCGAGGCAGCCACAATAATGACAGGCGCAGTTTTTACCGCTTTCGTCGGAAAGATCTCTGCCAGCGCATGGCGCAACGTCTCATTCGTGACGGCGTAGAACGTGGTCGTCTGCAGATTGTAGCCGGATGGGGCGCGAATGCCCGCGTCCAAAATGCGCCGCAGATCCTTCTGCGGTATATCGGCCTTTTCAAACTCACCGCGATAGCTGCCGCGATTTTTAATGACATCAAAGAACTCCATAATGAACCTCCTTGTTTCTGTTGGGAAAAGACGTATTTGTCAGCTTAATTATATCACCCCGGCGACCCGCTTGCAACCGCACAAGCGGCGGCAGACGCAGCCTTACAGCCGAAAACACTTTTTCAGCGCCGTATACTCGCCCAGCACCAGCAGCGTCAGACTGCCGTCCAGCACCGTTTCCGGCGAGATGGTCACATCGGTTTTTCCGTCCCGCTTCACGCCGAGGATGTTGACACCGTACTTTTTGCGAATGTCCAGCTCTCCGATGCTGTGACCCTGCCAGCTTTCCGGTACAGCGACCTCGATGATGGCGTGCTTCTCGTCCAGCTCTATGTAGCCGAAAATGTGGTTGGCGGTGTAGCGGATGGCCGCCCACTTCGCCAGCTGTTTTTCCGGGTATGTCACCGCGTCCGCGCCGTT
>CAKTMW010000063.1 GCA_934574095.1 uncultured Oscillospiraceae bacterium
GCCCCTTAAGGGGCTTCGTCCGTAATAGGCCCTTATAGGGCCTGGTCAAACCTCCGGCTTAGCCGGAGGTTTTGATTCAAAAACCTTCTCAGAAACCACACTGCCATCACGGCGCAGACGGTTTCGGAGATCACCGGCGCGTACCAGATGGCATTGCCGCCCACGGTGAAGGCCAGCGCCAGCAGCGCGGCAGCCTGAAACGCCAGTCCCCGGCCCACGGAAATGCAGATGGCCCCCACAGGGCGTTCCACCGCCGTCAGGAAGCCGCCCATCAGAATGTTGGCACCCAGCAGCAGGTAGCACAGGCCATACCGCCGCAGTGCCCCCGCCGCCTCGGTCACCAGCCACGGCTTCTCCGCGTCCAGGAATATCCCGGCGATCTGTGGCGCGAAGGCCATCACCACCGCGCAGATGACCGCCGTCATGATCCCCACCGCCGTGAAGCCGTACCGCAGCAGCTTCCGATAGCCTGCCGTATCCTCCTTGCCGTAGTGGTAGCTGACCAGGGGCTGGCTGCCCTGGGAGATGCCCAGCATGGTATTGATGATCAGCGTGTTCACATAGGCGATGATGGTGTAGCACACCAGTCCGTCGTCCCCCAGACACCGCAGGATCACGCGGTTGAAGAGGAAGATCATCACGCCGTTGCACAGCTCCGTCACGCCGTCGGCCACGCCGATAGGGAGGAGCCGCTTGTAGATGCGCCAATCCATTTTGAATTTGACAAAGTGGAAGGTATTATGGCCCCGCAGGAAGTGGCGCAGATAGATGACGCAGGTCAGCAGCTGGGAGAGGCCGGTGGCAAAGGCTGCGCCCCACACGCCCCAATCCAGCAGGAAGATAGCCACGTAGTCCAGCGCACAGTTGGTCAGGCACCCGGTGATGACCGTCAGAATGGCGATGCGGGGGTAGCCGTCGGTCTTGATGAGCACCTCCATGTTGTAGGACACGATGAAGCACACCGCGAAGGGCGCGAGACCCCGCAGGTAATCAATGGTATATTGGTACGTGACGCCTTTCGCGCCCAGCAGCACGGCAAATGGCTCCAGAAACACAAAGACCAGCGCCGTGATGGTCAGGCCGATGCACGTCAGCAATACGGTGTTCTGGGAGAACAGGCTGTTGGCCTTCCTGTCCTCGCCTTTCCCCAGATAGATGGCGATGATGGTGCTGGTGCCTACGGCGAAGATGATGCCGATGGAGAACAGCACATTGGTGAAGGGCACCGCCAGATTCACCGCCGCCATGGCGTATTCACCCACGCCCCTGGCCACCATCAGGCCATCCACAATGGAATACAGGCTGAACACCATCAGCGACGCCACCGTGGCCGCCACGAAATGGAAAAACTGCGACAAAAGACTGCGCTCATTGAGCATTTTAGATGGTACTCCTCACTTTCCTCCCCTGGTTTGCAAAGGGGTATTTTTTCTATTTTAACGAAAAAAATAGCTTCTGTCAAATACGGTTTTCGTTAAGATACGCCGGGATGGAAAAAACAGGAAAAAGCTGTGTAGAAAAATTAACAAAGCTTGTCAAACCTCCGGCTGTCATGTATACTGATACTGTATGTGAGAATTCATTATAATAGCATGGGAGAGTTTGGGCATGGGAATTGCGGACATCATATCGCTGCTGGGCGGCATTGCGCTGTTTTTATACGGCATGGCCGTCATGGGCGACAATCTGAAGAAGGTGGCCGGCAGCAAGCTGGAGATCGTACTCTATAAGCTGTCGGGGACGCCGCTGAAGGGCGTACTGCTGGGCACCGCCGTCACCGCTGTGATCCAGTCCTCCTCCGCCACCTCCGTCATGGTGGTGGGCTTCGTCAACTCCGGCATGATGAAGGTGCGGCAGGCCATCGGCGTTATCATGGGCGCTATTCTGGGCACCAGCGTTACCGGCTGGATCCTGTGCCTGAACAGTATCTCCGGCGGCAGCGGCTGGGTGGACCTGCTCTCCACCGCCACGCTGACGGGTATGTTCGCCATCGTGGGCATTCTGCTGCGGATGGTGAAGGGCAAGCCCACCCGCAAGCATCTGGGCAACATTCTGCTGGGCTTCGCCGTGCTGATGTACGGCATGACCGCCATGTCCTCCGCTGTGGCGCCCCTGAAGGAGAGCCAGGAATTCATCGATATCCTCACCAAGTTCTCCAACCCGCTGCTGGGTATTCTGGTGGGCCTTGCTTTCACCAGCGTACTGCAAAGCGCCAGCGCCGCCGTGGGTATTTTACAGGTGCTGGCCGGAACCGGCGCCATCACCTTCGAGATCGCCCTGCCCATCACCATGGGCATCGCCATCGGCGCAGCGGTCCCTGTGCTGCTGTCGGCGCTGGGCGCCAATATCAGCGGCAAGCGCACCGCCTTTGTGTACCTGCTGATCGACGTGCTGGGCGCGGCCATCTGGGCGCTGGTGTTCTATACCGCCAACGCTATCTTCCACTTTACCTTTATGACCGTCACCATGACCACTGTCACCGTGGCGCTGATGAATACCCTTTTCCGTCTGGCCACCGTGGTGGTGCTGACCCCCACCATCCCCCTGCTGGAAAAGCTGGTGGTCTGGCTGATCCCCGATACCGGCGGCGAGCTGATGGCGCAGCACGATATGGACCGGCTGGAGGAGCGCTTCCTTCAGCACCCCGCCCTCGCCATCGAGCAGAGCCGCATGGTCACCGATTCCATGGCGGAGTATGCCCGCACCAACCTGCTGCGGGCCATGGGGCTGCGGGGGAAATACACCGACCGGGGCTATGAGCAGGTGGAGGAGTCCGAGGAGCTTATCGACCGCTATGAGGACAAGCTGGGCACCTACCTCATGAAGCTGACCGCCCGGTCCCTGTCTCCGGAGCAGACGGAGGAGGTGGCCAAATACCTCCACACCATCTCCGACTTTGAGCGTATCTCCGACCACGCCTGCAATGTGGCCGACGTATGCCAGGAGATCGATGAGAAGAAGATCGCTTTCTCCGAAAGCGCCCTTCAAGAGCTGGACGTGCTGGAATCCGCCGTCACGGAGATACTGGCCATTTCTATCGACGCCTTTACCCGCGGCGACCTGCAATTGGCCGCCCGCGTGGAGCCGCTGGAGGAGATCATCGACGGATTGTGCGACGAGATGAAATCCCACCATGTGGACCGTCTCCAGCAGGGCGTTTGTACCCTGAACCAGGGCTTTGTGTTCAACGACCTGCTGACCAACTACGAGCGTGTGGCCGACCACTGCTCCAACATCGCCGTGGCCGTCATCGAGGTGGAGAGCGACAGCTTTGACACCCATGAGTATCTCAACAGCGTCAAGGCCATGAAGGACGCCTCCTTCGCCCGGTACTACGACGAATATAAGAAGAAATACACCTTCTGAGAAGGATAGACGAAGAACTCCGTATGCCGAACGGCACACGGAGTTCTGTTGCTTGCGCAGGTTATTTCTTGTACGCGAAGATCACGCCCACGGTGATGAGCACCGCGCCGATGATGCTCATGACGGAGATGGGCTCGCCCAGCAGCAGCCAGCCCACGAACACCGTCACAAAGGGGGAGGCGTACAGGTAGTTGTTGGTCACCACCACGCCCAGGGACTTGAAGGCGATGTTCCAGATGGCGAAGCACACGGCGTTGCCCATCACGCCAAGGAACAGCCAGCTGATGAGCACCTTGGGCTGGGTGAACAGCGGCGCCAGGTCCGGCATACCGTCGGCCAGCAGCATCAGGGGCACCGCCGTGAGGAATGCCCACAGGAATACCCGGCGGGTGACGATGAAATTGTCGTACTGTTCCGTGTACTTTTTAATAAGTATGGAATAGATGGCCCACATCAGCGCTGCGGCCAGCGCCAGCAGATCGCCCACGGGGCTGAGGTGGAAGGACATCTGCCCGTTCAGCACCACCAGCACTACGCCTGCGATGGCGATCACCGCGCCGATGTACACATACTTGCCCAGCCGCTCGTTGTTGCGGCTGAACAGCTGCGCCAGCAGCACCGTCAGAATGGGGCTCATGGCCACCAGAATGCTGACGTTGGCGGCGTAGGTGTGGTCCAGCGCCGTATTTTGCAGATAGAAGTAGAAGCTGCCGCCGGTGATGCCGATGAGGATGAACATCAGCTCGTCCTTCCAGGGCAGTTTCAGGGTCCTGGGCCGCAGCACCCACAGCGTCACGTAGGCAAGGCCCATCCGCAGGGGGATGATCTGGATGGGCGTAAAGTCCACCAGCAGGTTCTTGGTCAGCACAAAGCAGCTGCCCCATACCAGAATGGTGATGATGGCGAAGATGTGGCCCATCACTTTGGATTTTTCCATGGGAAACGCCTCCTGAGATATTTTTTCGCAATATATCTATTATAGGGGAGAGGAAGAGGAAAATCCAGAGAAAATTACAAGTTTCCCGAAAAATTTTGCAGGCAAAAGGCGGTTGCCCTTTCCTGGGAAACATGGTATCATGAGGGCGGAACATTTTCCGCAACAGGAGGAAACGAACATGCGGCATGCGACATTGGTGGTCATGGCGGCGGGCATGGGCTCCCGCTACGGCGGCAACAAGCAGGTGGACGGCGTAGGCCCCCACGGTGAAATTCTGATGAATTACGGCATCTACGACGCGGCGCGGGCGGGCTTTGATAAGGTGGTGTTCGTCATCAAGCCGGAGATCCGCGACCTGATCCACCGGCTGGCAGGCGACGCGCTGGAGACGCTCCATACGCCGGACGGCCGCAAGGTGGAGTTCTGCTATGCGGAGCAGACCTTTGACTCCGTGCCGGATTTCTACCATATCCCGGAAGGCCGCACCAAGCCCTTCGGCACGGCCCACGCGGTGCTGTGTACCCGCAGCTATGTCCACGAGCCCTTCTGCGTCATCAATGCCGACGACTATTACGGCGTGGACGCCTATCGCACTATGTACGACGCGCTCCAGACGCTGCCGGAGCGGGGCAAGGCCGTCATGGTGGGCTATCTTCTGAAAAACACCGTCAGCAAGTACGGCACCGTTACCCGCGGCGTCTGCCATACGGCGGACGGCCAGCTGACCGATATCCGCGAGACTATGAAGATACAGCTGTTCCCCGACGGCAGCATCGCCGACATGGCGGACGGCGCCCGCCGGGACCTGGACGGCGACAGTGTGGTGTCCATGAACTTCTGGGGCTTTTCGCCTGCCATCTATGAGGATATGGAGCGGTATTTCCACGACTTCCTCCGTACTGTCGGCGACGATATCAAGGCCGAGTGCCTGCTGCCTGCCATGGTGGGCGACCTGATGGATAAAGGCCAGCTGACGGTGTCGGTGCTGGAATCCGCCGACCAGTGGTTCGGCATGACCTATCACGAGGACCGTCCCCGTGTGGCGGCGGCGCTGCAGAAGCTCCACGACGAAGGGGTGTATCCCGACAAGCTGGCGTGAGATATTTCGCGCCTGCGGCGCAGGGGAGTTTCGTGGCTCCGGCCACGAGGTACTTTTTGCCCATGGCGGCAAAAGTAGGTCGCCCCGGAGGGCGAAACCTTCCCTCGCGCCGGGGCGCGAAACTCCCCAAGACAACAAGACCGCGGAGCGCTGCTCCGCGGTCTTGTCCGCAATACCCGATGTGTTGGTTGTTGCGCCGTTAGCGGCAGTTCTTGCTGTCCTTGGCGTTCTTCGTGTTCTTGGTATTCTGGGTGTTCTGGGTATTGTTCTGGGTATTGTTCTGGGTGTCCTGAACGTCCTTGGTGTTCTTGCAATTCTTGTTTTCCATGAATCTGCACCTCCTTTATTTGTGCAAGCCTATCATTTCCCGCGAAAACGCCCCTTATGCATGGAAAAAATAAAAAATCCTGTGAATTTTCTGTTGACAAACCGGAAGGGAACAGGTATAATACTTCTGCAAAACAAAGAAGGTCGGTGCATCCGTCTCACCTCCCGCCGATGGCAAAGAGGTCAACAGCGATTTACAAAAGCCCGTAAAAGCGGCTTTTTGATGTTGCGCGGATGCATAGTTGCATTCGCGTTTTATTTTTGATTGGAGGTGCTTGTAGTATTAGCAAGGTAGTGCATCAACTGAACGAGGACATCAACGACCGCGAGATACGTCTCATCGGCGAAAACGGCGAGCAGATGGGTATCGTGTCGTCCGCCGAGGCGCTGCACATCGCAGAAGAGCGCGGTCTCGACCTGGTCAAGATTTCGCCCCAGGCTGTCCCCCCCGTATGCAAACTCATGAACTATGGCAAGTATCGCTTTGAGCAGAGCAAACGCGAAAAAGAGGCCCGCAAAAACCAGCATGTGGTGGAGATCAAGGAGATCCGCATGTCCCCCGGCATCGACGTGGGCGACTTCAACACCAAGCTGAAGAACGCCCAGAAGTTCCTGTCTGACGGCAACCGCGTCAAGGTGTCCGTCCGGTTCCGCGGCCGCGAGATGGCCCATACCGAGATCGGCCGCGACCTGCTGACCAAGTTTGCCGAGCAGTGCGGCGAGGTGGCCAATATGGAGAAATCCGCCAAGATGGAAGGCCGCAATATGTCCATTTTCCTGGCTCCCAAGGCCGGTAAATAAAATTTGTATTCTTTTGTGACCACGCAATCGTAGGAAGGAGAAACAACTATGCCTAAACTGAAGACCCATAGCGGCGCAAAGAAGCGCTTCAATCTGACGAAATCCG
>CAKTMW010000064.1 GCA_934574095.1 uncultured Oscillospiraceae bacterium
GTCACCACCGACATGGAGGAGCTGTACACCTTCCTGACCGAGGTGGGCCATCCCGTTCTGGAGATGGAGCCCCTCATGTAAGGGAATTTTTCCAAATCAAAAAAGCGGCATTCGGGCTTTGCCCGAATGCCGCTTTTTTGATGTCCCAATAACGCCCTTTAATGTACCCATAAAGGCCGTTACCATCGATTAACAAGGGCAAACACGCCTGACAGTGTGCCTTTCCGGCGCTTTTTGCCCTTTTCGCCTTGACTTGCGCCAGCAAGCCTGCGTCTCAAAAACCAAAAATCACTCGAAAATCCATCGCTGGCAGGTGCTTTGCAGTTTTGTCGGAGCAGAAATGTGTCCAGACAAGAAAAGGCCCGCAGAGAATACTTGCCGTATTGTCAAGGGACTTGACGCAGTATGGGCGCATTTCTGCCCGCCAAAACCGTGTCTACCCTTGTCAATCGATGGTAATGTACCAATAAAAATCAGAATTTTGCCCGGATTTGTCCTTCAGCGGCGGACAATATGCCGTCAGCCATGTCGCCCAGGGTCTCCCGCAGCCACTTTTCTTCGCTGAATGTGCCCTCCACATGGGGGACGCGGAACGCCCCGGCGTCACATCCCAAGCCAATATGACCGCCAAAATCAGCGACTTTTCGGATATTCTCCTGGGCCGACCGAAGGATGCGTTCCGCCACATCATCCGGAAACCGTCCGCTGCCGATGAGATTGCCGATGGTGGAGAGGGTGGGCACCCAGACGGTATCGCTTTCTGCCAGAATATGGCAGGCATCGTCATCCAGATACGCCCCGTGCTCGATGCTGTCAACGCCCGCCAACACGGCGTTTTTCACCGCATCCGCTCCGTTGCAGTGGGCCATGACGGCAAAGCCCAGATCGTGGGCGGCGGCAATGAGATCATGCATTTCCGCACCGATCAGCGGCTCCTCCGTCAGCACGCCGTAGGCGGAGAAATCCATCAGGCCGGAGACCATCAGCTTAATGAAATCCGCTCCGCTTGCCTGCGCTTCCGCCAATAATGCGCGGTATTCCGCGAAATCCGACCATCCCCGGCCGATGAAGCTACCGTAGTGGCCTTTTTTGTAGATGGGAAACGCCGGGGTACGGTAGGTGATGCCGTATTCCGGGGCCAATTCCTTAGCACGCAGGCAGACTCCGAACCGGTCGCCGCCATCCCGAAGATACGAAATTCCGGCAGATTGATAGGTGGAAAGACGTTCTTTAATCAAAATATCGTCCGGATGGGGCTGGTGTCCGGCGATGGCGGCCTTCCAGTCGCTGCCGGACAGCAGCATGTGGATGTGTAAATCAGCAAACATGGCGGTCTCCTTTGACGGGGCTGTGATACTTCGTAGGGGCCGGCGTCCCCGACGGCCCACGAACAGCGATTTATCCCCTGCGTCGTACTGCATCAGTGGCAGCGGCGCAAGGCGAACAGGCGATGCGTCATACGTAGCGATGACCGGCAGAACCTGTGGACGCGTGGGAAAGAGTCTCTATTATGCGAAAGAAATAGCGCGGACGGATTCTTAAACCGCAGGTTTAAGTGGTGTTTTTGGGGAGCGATCCGAGCGCCGCCGGTGGCGGATACAGCGAGGTGAGCGAGTGGCAGCGGTCAAAATTTCAAGCGTACGCCGTAAGGCAGCGCAGAAATTTTGGGCACCGCAACAGGACGCTTTTGGGACAGCAGCCAAAAGTGCCTCGCCCCGGAGGGCGAAATCTCCCAGCGGCGGGGGGTGCGGATTCCCACACCAGTTTGCGAACTGGTTCGGAATGACAGGACAAGAATATGCGGCGGCCGCGTAAGGGCCGATACCCCAAGAGCGCTTGTTTCACCGCGTTCACCCCGCCCCTACGCACAGTGCCAGAGCAGCGCTTGCCGCCGTTCGGATAAACCAAAGCGGCAGGGATGCCTGCCGCTTTGGGGTCATTTGGTTTCGTTGACAGAATGGATCACGTCGCCCAGCAGGTACAGGGAGCCGTAGCACAGCACCGTACCGTCCGTTCCCGCGTGGTCAATGGCCAGACGGACGCCCTCCGCCACCGTGTCGCAGGGGGTGACGGGCTTGCCGAAGCTGGCCAGATATTTCGCCAGCTCCTGCGCCGTCAAGGCGCGGGGATTGTCCGGGGTGACGGTGATGAACTCCACCGCGTGATCCGCCACACTGCGGTACATGCAGTGGTAATCCTTGTCGCTCAATACACCGGTCAGCACCGTCAGGGGACGGTTCGGCAAATAATCCGCGATATTTTGGGCCAGCGCCTGAATACACTGGGGATTGTGGCCGCCGTCAATGAGGAACAGCGGGGCGCGGCGGATGATCTGGAACCGGCCAGGCCACATGACGCGGGACAGTCCCTGACGGATATCGTCCTCGGTGATGTTCCAGCTCCGCTTTTGCAGCACGTCCAGCGTGGTCAGCGCCACGGCGGCATTGTGGAGCTGATGCTCGCCCAGCAGGGGGAGATGGAGATTTTCCCTGCCGCCGAAGTCGAAGACCTGCCCCTCCAGCGAATGCTGCCGCAGGTGCAGCTGGGTAAAGTCCACCTTGTGGAGCGCTGCGCCCACCTCGCGGCAGCGCTGCTCCACCACGGCTTCCACGCCGTCGGTGGAGCGGTACAGCACCGCTTCGCAGCCGGGCTTGATGATGCCGCTCTTGGTGGCGGCGATCTTCTCCAGTGTGTCGCCCAGCACCTCCGTGTGGTCAAGGCCGATGTTGCACAGCACGGCAGCCTCGGGAGCGCCGATGACGTTGGTGGCGTCGAACTCGCCGCCCATGCCTACCTCGCACACCACGATGTCGCACTGGCGGCGGGCAAACCACGCGAAGGCAATGGCCGTGACCATCTCAAACTCGGTGGGCTGCTCGAAAATGCTGTCGGCCAGCGGCTTGATCTCCTCGGTGATGGCGCACAGCTCGTCGTCGGGGATCTGCTCGCCGTTGATCTGCATCCGCTCGTTGAAGCGGACGATGTAGGGCGAGGTGTACAGGCCGGTGCGATAGCCCGCCTGCCGCAGCACCGAGGCCACCATGGCGCAGGTGGAGCCCTTGCCGTTGGTGCCGGTGACGTGAACAAATTTCAGCGTCCGCTCCGGATGACCCATCTTGTCCAGCAGGGCGCTGATACGCTCCAGACCGGGGATGCTGCCCTTCCAGCAGACGGCGTGGATGTAATGTAAGGCTTCGTCCAGTGTCATTGTCCTGACACTCCTTTCTGCGCCGGTTGGGCGGCGGTAGGCCACACGCCGGCGGCGGTGAATACGCGGGAGCGGCACAGCGCCCACACCAGCAGCACATCCAGGACGCCGGTGACGGCGAACTGTACGCTGCGGGTGGCCAGCTTGGTCACGAAAAAGGCCAGCTTGCTGTCGCCGCCGTAGATCAGGGCCAGCGAGCCGCTCTGATAGAGAATGGAGCCCAGCACGATGGCCGGGAGAAACGCCGCGGCGATGCGCAGCGGAGAGATCTTCTGGGTCAGCCACGGGCGAAACAGTCCGGCGCACAGGCCGTACAGAATGGGCGGCACGCAGAAGATGGGATTGTAGCCGTAGGGGGTGAACAGGCAGCCGATGAAGTCGGCGGCGAAGCCGGTGAACGCGCCGGGCAGCGGGCCGAACAGCATGCCCGCGATGAAGATGGGCACGGCCTCGATGGAGAAGCGGGTGGTCTCGTTGGGCATGGGGATCAGCAGACGGGCCAGAATGACGCTCAGCGCCGTCAGCAGCGCGCAGATGGCGATGGAGCGCACGCTCCATCCGGACTTTTCGGGATTTTTGGACATAAAAAAGGCCTCCTAACAAAAATGTGGGAGGAGGTTGGGGAAAGGGTATGCGATTGTTCCGCGCACGGCGTACCGTACTCTGCAACAGCGGATGCGAAGATGGCATCGCGGAGCAAGCTCCTTCGTCCGGCGGCAACCTCCCATCCGACCGGCACTTAACGCGCCACTTCTACTCTTGCAGCAAGGGATGTGTTCACAGAAGGAGAAGAGTTCCGGTCTGTGCACACTGCCTGTATCATACTAGGGACGGCGGCAAAATACAAGGCAAAAATCGGAAATTTTTATTTTTCGTCAAATTGTCAAAAAATTCACATAACGATACGGCTATTTTAACAACAGCGTGTAAACGAACTGTGAAACGCGCAAAACGAAATGGTTGTTTTGTGGGATTTGCACGAAATAAAGGTTGACAAAACCGCATGGTTTCAAGTATAATTTCTAATTGTAGAAAAAATAACAAGGGGAAAGGAATACGGTGAAAAACGCCGTTACTACCCCGGCAAAAGCGCGGAGCGCGCGGCCCTGTGGTGAGAAAGGCGAACATCGTTTTCTGGAACACACAAGGGGGCCGTTTTTCCTTTTTTTAGGAGGCATTCATGAAGCGGTACGAGGTGGTGCGTGAGATCGCCAACAGCTGTGAGCGCAACCAGATGCGGGACGTGCTGTTCTTTGAGGTGGACGCCGACGACCCGGTGGAATGGGTCCGGCGGGAGATCAAAGGCGGCGAGGTATACATCACCGCCGAAGAGGGCCGCCCCGGAGAGATGACCGTGTTTGTGGAAAGCGCGGGCATGTATCAGAAGTTCCTGTTCACGGAGCTGTAAAAAAGCTTCGCAGAATTCGCGCCCGCAGGCGCGAAAGGATCAAATTATTTTTTCCGCGGCGTGTACGTGGAAAAATACTTCTCGGCCGCCAGTGTGTCCGAAGGACGCGCACAGCCGGCCGCGATCCCTCTTGGCAGCAAAATCGTTAGATTTTGCGCCAGTAAAGCTTGTATCTATATCCCCTCGCCGGGATCATGATAAATTACGTATGTATTGGATACTAAGGAGGTAACTTATGAGCGTGAAGGACATTTTCGGCAAGAGAGCCGCGTTTTCCTTTGAGGTCTTCCCCCCCAAGACGGATGTGGGCATGGAGAAGCTGTGCGGCGAGAACGGCGTTCTGGATAAGCTGTACACCCTGAATCCCGACTACATCTCCTGCACCTACGGCGCGGGCGGTTCCAACGTCGGCAAGAACCTGGAGGTTCTGGACAAGATCAAGAAGGACGGCAAGTGCACTCCCGTTACCCACTTTACCTGCATCGGCAACACCAAGGAGGGTATCAAGGAGCAGCTGCAGAACTATCTGGACCACGGCATCGACCATATGCTGGCTCTGCGCGGCGACCTGCCCTTCGGCTGGGAAGGCACCGGCGGCGACCTGCACTACGCCACCGAGCTGGTGAAGTTCGTGCGTCAGGAGTTCGGCGATAAGTTCACCATCGCTGTGGCCGGTTCCCCTGAGGGCCATATCCAGTGCCGCTCCCTGGAGGCGGATATCGCTTTCCTGAAGCAGAAGCAGGACAACGGCGCTGACTACATCATGACCCAGCTGTGCTGGGATATGGACCAGTTCCGCTATTGGCTGGACGCCATCCGCGCCGCCGGTATCACCATGCCCGTGGACGTGGGCATCATGCCCATCCTGGACCAGGCCGCTACCATCAACATGGCCCTGAGCCGCAACGGCTGCGTCATGCCCCGCGCCCTGTGCGAGATCATCTCCAAGAACTGGATCTTCCCCAACCCCTTCGTCAAGGATCCCTTCGACGCCGACGTGGAGGGCAAGAAGGCCTCCTTCAAGGC
>CAKTMW010000065.1 GCA_934574095.1 uncultured Oscillospiraceae bacterium
CGAACAGCAGCGGCCAGAAGCGGCGGAAGTCGGCGCGGGCCAGCGCCCGATCAGAGGACGATATCATGAACCGCATAGTCAACACCTCCCAGCTCGTAAATAAAGATCTCCTCCAGCGTCAGGGGAATAGCCTCCAGCAGAATGGGCTGAAGCGCCGACACCTGCGCCAGAATCTGACTTTGATCGCCGCGGACGATGTAGGTGTGTACGCGGCCGATCTTCTCGTGGTGCAGGACGTTCAGTCCCGCCGGCAGCTGCGGCTCGTCGCCAGCGAAGGCCACCTGTAATTTCACCGTGTTATCCTGCAAATCGGACAGACTGCGCTCCAGCAGCACCTTGCCCTTGTTCATAATGCCCACATGGTCGCACACATCCTCCAGCTCCCGCAGGTTGTGGCTTGATACCAGCACGGTGGTGCCCCGCTCGGCCACATCGCCCAGCAGCAGCGACCATACCTGACGGCGCATGACGGGGTCCAGGCCGTCCACCGGCTCATCCAGGATCAGGTATTCCGGCATGCAGCACATGGTGATCCAAAAGGCCGCCTGCTTCTGCATGCCCTTGCTCATGCGGCGGATCATCTGGCGGTCGTCCAGCGGGAACACCTCGCGCATCTTGTCGTAGCGCTCCTGGCTGAAGGAGGGGTACATGCCCTTATAGAGCCGGGCCATCTCCCGGATGGACCACTGGGAAAAATAGAACCAGTCGTCGGGGATCACGCAGATGCGCTGCTTGACGGCGGGGTTTTCGTAGATAGGCTGGCCCTCCAGCGTCAGAGAGCCGCTGTCGGGACGGTATACGCCGGTGAAATGACGAATAATGGTGGATTTGCCTGCGCCGTTGGGGCCCACCAGGCCGTAGACTGCGCCCTTGGGGACGGTCAGGCTGGCGTCGTCCAGCGCGCGGAAGCCATCAAAGGTTTTGACGACGTTTTTTGCTTCTAACATTACTTCTTCTCTCCTTCCCAGAGCCGCAGGAGCTCTTCACGGGTCATGCCCAGGCTCCGCAGCTCCTCCAGCAGAGGGCGGAGCTTGCCGGTGAGCTCGGCGCGGCGGGCGGTATTCTGTGTGTCGCCCTCCGCCACGAAGCTGCCTTTGCCGGTGACGGAGATGACGTAGCCCTCGGCTTCCAGCTCGGCATAGGCGCGTTGGATGGTGTTGGGGTTGATGGACAGCTGCGAGGCCATGGCCCGCACCGACGGCAGCTTGTCGCCGGGGGCCAGGACGCCGGTGACCATCAGACGGCGCAGGCTGTCCTTCACCTGCTCGTAGATGGGGCGGCTGTCCCGATAGTCCAGATGGATCATAAGAGTCACTCCTTCCGAGTGTAGTGTATTAAGCGTGTTAATACACTTATACCACGATGCGGTACACCTGTCAAGAGGGGCGGGGAAGTTTTTTCGTAAAATCTGCCTTCGTTATGGCTGGGTTTTCAATTTTTTATGTAGGAGGGGCTTTCCTTTTACGATGAATTTGGTATAATGATAAGCACCTGTTATGAAAGGATGTTTTGCCTTTATGAAACTGAGTTCCATTCGTCAGGCGGCCAAGAGCGTGCCGCTGCGCCGGGTCTGGCAGACGGCCGAGAAGGCCCACGCCATCTGCGGCAAGCCCACGGCGGCGCTGTTTACCGACATGCTGCGGTGCGCTAAGCGCTACGGCGCCGGGCCCACGGACTATATGATGTTTGAATTTTACGACCTGAACGACGCGGAGCGCTCCACCTATCTGACCCGGGTGCGGTCGGCTGCCTTCGTGAGGCGGGTAAACAACCGCACCGACGCCGCCATCTTCAACGACAAAAACGCCTTCTTTGAGAAGTTCCGGCCCCTGATGGGCCGTGAGGCGCTGAATCTGTTCACCGCCGACGCGGCGCAGTTCAAGGCGTTTGTGGCGGACAAGGACGCGGTGATCGTCAAGCCCATCGATGGGGACTGCGGCAGCGGCATTGAGAAGCTGTACAAGAAGGATTTCGACGATGTGGATGCCATGTGGGCCTATGTGAAGCGGCCGGAGAAGCGGTTCGGCATCTGCGAGGAGGTCATCCGCCAGCATCCCCAGGCGGCGGCGCTGCACCCGGACTCCATCAACTGCATCCGCGTGGCCACCTTCGTGAAGGACGGCGAGCCGCTGGTGATCTACGCCGCCTGCAAGGCGGGCACCGGCGGGATGGCCTTTGACAACATGGGCCGGGGCGGCATCACCATGCGATTCGATCTGGACACCGGCAAGATCGCCGGGCAGGGCCACGACGAGGAGCTGAAGAAGTACGACCGCCACCCCACCACTGGCATCGAGCTGAAGGGCTATCAGATGCCCATGCACGAGGAGGTCAAGGCCCTGGCCCTGAAGGCGGCGCTGATGTACCCGGAGTTCCACTACGTTGGCTGGGACATCTGCATGACGGAGAAGGGCCCCGCCATCATCGAGGGCAACGACTATCCCGGCTACGATCTGGCGCAGATCCCCGACGACGGCGATCCTCATCCCCGGCAGGGCCTGATCCCCCGGTTTGAGAAGTACGGGATCGAGGTATAAAAACCTGCAAACATAATAGAGACGCATCAGGGGCGGGAAATGTTCCCGCCCCTTTTATATTTTTGCTTATGGCTGCTCAATGCACAGGATGTAGGGCGGGGTGACCACGCGGCGGAGCGAATCGGAACGAGCGCCCTGGGGTGCCCCGCCGTTCAGCGGAAATGCCATCGTAAATCGAGCGGGGGTAGAACCCCTCCCCTACGCACGGCCCATGATGCCTGTGCTACATACGGCGGCATGTGGTCATGCCGCCCTACGTAATACAGCTGTCTCGCAAAAAAGACCACAGCGGGCATGCGCCCGCTGTGACATTTTTTATTGGAAGTATTCAGTGCGCTTGAGAAATCCGCTTACTTCTGGTGGGCCAGCGCCTTGTTGGCCTCGGCCATTTCCTCGAAGATACCGGCGTGCTTCTTGGCGACGATGACCTTGATGACCAGCAGAGTGCCGACCATCAGCGCCACGGCGATGATCAGGTTGATGACCACGTTCTGGATCAGGCCGGCCAGAATGAAGCTGACAAATGCCACGCCGGAAACGGTCAGGGCATAGGGCAGCTGCGTGAACACATGGTTCAGATGGAAGCAGTGGGCACCGGCAGAAGCCATGATGGTGGTATCGGAGATGGGGGAGCAATGGTCGCCCATAACGCCGCCGGAGCAGGCCGCAGCCAGACCGATGGTGCACAGGATGGGCTCCACGTCGTAATCGAACACGGCCACGACGATGGGCGCCATGATGCCGATGGTACCCCAGGAGGTACCGGTAGCGAAGCCGATGGCCGCGCCGATCAGGAAGATCACGGCGGGCAGGAACACCTTCAGGTCACCGGCACCGGCCATGGCGTTCTTGACGAACTCGGCGGAGTACATGGCGTAACGGGTGAAGGAGCACAGCGTCCACGCGAAGGTCAGGATCAGGATGGGCGCGATCATCTGGATAAAGCCCTGAGGCACAGACTCGAAGGACTTTTCAAAGCCGATAGCGCCGCGCACCCAGAAGTAGACAAAGGTGAACACGCAGCCGATCAGGCCGCCCAGCGCCAGAGCGGAACCAGCGTCGGCGTTGGAGAAGGCCACCATGAAGTGCTTGTAGCTCTCGACGTTCGCTTCATCGTAGTAGCCGCCGGACCAGATCAGAGAAACCACGCAGACGATAATCAGAACGACAACGGGAACCAGCAGGTCAGCCACAGAGGACTTACCGGAAGCGGGCTTCTCGTAATCATCAGCACCGGCAAAGGGGCGCTCAGGGGTGGTGAACAGGTCGTCCTTGACCTGCGCGTTGTACTCGTGGGTCAGCATGGAGCCGTAGTCGATGTTCAGCAGAGAGATGACCACTATCATGACCAGTGTCAGCAGGCAGTAGTAGTTCCAGGGGATCTGCTTGATGAACATTTCAATACCGTTGACGGAGTCGGAGTTGACGTAGCCGGACACGGCGGCAGCCCAGGAGGACACTGGGGCGATCATGCAGACGGGAGCGGCGGTAGCGTCGATGATGTAGGCCAGCTTGGCGCGAGAGATCTTGTGGGACTCGGTAACGGGACGCATGACGGCGCCCACGGTCAGGCAGTTGAAATAGTCGTCGATAAAGATCAGCACGCCCAACAGCATGGTCATCAGCTGCGCACCGGCGCGAGACTTGACGGTTTTCTTGGCCCAGCGGCCGAAGGCCTCGGAGCCGCCGCCCTTGTTCATCAGGTCCACCATGATGCCCAGCACCACCAGGAACACGATGATGCCCATGTTGTAGCTGTCGGCCAGAACGGAGACGATGCCGTAATCAGCGCCTACCAGCGCCACAGCGGTGTCCCAGGGGGCGAAACCGGTGTACAGCAGTGCGCCCACCAGGCAGCCCAGGAACAGGGAGGAATACACCTCCTTGGAGATCAGGGCCAGCACGATGGCCACGATGGGGGGCAGCAGCGACCAGAAAGTGCCCGCGAAGGGGGTTGCCGCTTCGATCGTTTCGCCATCGACATCGAAGGTAGGCAGCGGAGCATCCTTAAACGCGAAGCCGAGGATCACCAGCAGCACGATAAAGACACCCAGCGCAACGAAATACGCTATCTTTGTGCTTTTCTTTTCCATTATGAGATTTACCTCCTCATGATTTATGGTGCTTTCCATCTTAACCCGTTTTATGACGGTTGTCAATATTTCAGAAATCACAAGGGCGGGTAATTTTGAACAAATTATGAACCGCACTTTCTCCCTTTTCTCCAATTTTAATGCGTTTTTGCGTGGATTTATCACATTCCACGTTTTCTTTTCATTGGTTTTATATGGTTTTTGTTAATTTCTGCAATTTATTTTCCCGGTTTCTTAACGTGATTTTCCGGCCGTTTTTCGTCATTTTTCGCAGGCAGCTGCTACACGTTTTCTTTGCATGTTTCTATTTTTTCGTTAATTTGGCATTTTGCGCAGCCTTTTTCTCCGCAAAGGGGCAAAAAAAGAAAGCCCCGATGGGGCTTTCTTTTTTACCATGTGATAGCAGGTACCGGCTTACTTCTGGGCAGCCAGAGCCTTGTTGGCCTCGGCCATTTCCTCGAAGATACCGGCGTGCTTCTTGCTGACGATAGCCTTGATGACCAGCAGAGTAGCGACCATCAGGACGCAGGCAATGATCAGGCAGATGACCACGTTCTGGATCAGGCCGGCCAGGATGAAGCTGACGAAAGCAACACCGGCAACAGTCAGAGCGTAGGGCAGCTGGGTGAACACATGGTTCAGGTGGTAGCAGTGAGCGCCAGCGGAAGCCATGATGGTGGTATCGGAGATGGGGGAGCAGTGGTCGCCCATAACTCCGCCGGAGCAGGCAGCCGCCAGACCAATGGTGCACAGGATGGGCTGGGTGTTGTAGTCAAAGACCTGGACAACGATGGGGGCCATGATGCCGATGGTGCCCCAGGAAGTACCGGTAGCAAAGCCGATGGCGGCACCGATGATGAAGATCACGGCGGGCAGGAACTTGGCCAGCTCACCAGCGCCCGACATGGCGTTGACGACGAAGTTGGCGGAATACATACCGTAACGGGT
>CAKTMW010000066.1 GCA_934574095.1 uncultured Oscillospiraceae bacterium
GGCTGGCAGGTGCAGAAAACGGAGGTCTCCGTGGCCCAGACGCTGGAGCGGGGCCTCGGCATGGTCTGCGGCCACGGCGTGAAGCTCACCGGCTGCGGCCGCACCGACGCCGGCGTTCACGCCGAGCATTACGTGGCCAATTTCCGCACCGCTTCCCGCATTCCGCTGGACCGTCTGCCCTTTGCCGTCAATACCCATATCCCGGAGGATATCGCCGTCAAGGCCGCCTTTGAGGTGGCGGACGATTTCAACGCCATCGGCTCCTGCGTCAAAAAGGAGTACACCTACCGCATCTACAACTCCCGCATCAAGAACCCCTTCTACGTGAACCGCGCCTATTTCTACCCCAAAAAGCTGGATGAAACGGTGATGGACCGCGCCGCCCGGATGTTCGAGGGCACCCACGATTTCGCCGCTGTCCGCTCTGTGGGCACCAATGTCCGCAGCACGGTGCGTACCATTTACTACTGCCGCGTCACCCGGAATGAGGAGCTGCTGGAGCTGAAGGTATGCGCCGACGGATTTTTGTATAATATGGTACGTGCCATCACCGGCACGGTCCTGTACGCCGCCGAGGGGAAGCTGACGCCGGAGGATATCCCCGTCATTCTCGACAGCGGCAACCGCACCCTGGCGGGGCCCACCGCGCCGCCGGGCGGGCTGTATCTGACCCGCGTGTGGTACAATGATGAACGGCTGGAGCGCTGACGCGCCCAGATTCGGAGAAAGAGGAGGGAGACCGTGAAGAAAGACACCCAGAGCATCTATGATCTCCCCCGGGGAGATTTGCAGGAGGAGCAGCCCCGCCGTCTGCGGCAGAAGAAAAGGCCCCGCAAATGGCTGTGGCTGACCCTGACGGTAGTGGTGGTGCTGGGCGTGGTGGCCGCCGCCCTTTTGTGGGACGCCAACAGCTTTGACGGCCTGCGCCGCAGCGTCATCTACGCCCGCGCCGAAAAGGACGAGACCGGCTGCGCCAGACTCTATTACTATGAAAACGACGCCACCAGCCGCTTCGCTGCTCTCGGCGGCAGTCTGGTGACGGTGGCCGCCAATCAGGTGCGTGTGCTGGACGAGCGCAGCCAGGTGCTGTATCAGAACAGCGTCCGCTTCCTGCACCCTGATCTGGTGTCCGGCGGCGACGTGGCCGTGGCCTACGACATCGGCGGCACGGCCCTGTACGCCCTGGACAGCAAGGGCCTGCGCTGGCAGCAGGAGACGGAGGGCGAGCTGATCTCCGTCACCGTCAACCCCCACGGCTATGTGACCGCCGCCTATAACAGGAGCGGCGCCAAGGCCGCCGTCACCGTCTGGGACGGCAAGGGGGAGCCCGTATTCACCTACAACTCCGCCCAGCGCTTCGTCATGACCGCCGCCCTGGGCCGGGACGACCGTACCCTTGCCACCGTTACCATGGGGCAGGAGGACGGCAAATTCCAGAGCTTCCTGGTGCTGTACCATACCGACAGCGATAAGGAGATCGCCTCCACACCGGTGGACGGCGGCGTGGCCTACGCGTTGGAGACCATGCAGCGGGAGTTCTGCGCCGTCACGGAACAGGGCCTGTACCTGCTGGACACCGGCGGCAAGCTGAAATCCTCCTATTCCTACGGCGGGCAGTTCCTGCGCCGCTGCGCGGTGGGGGACGGCGGCTGGGCCGCGCTGCTGCTGAGCCGGTATAAGTCTGGCGGCTACGCCAGCCTCATCACCGTGGACAACGACGGCAACGAGCTGGGCGGCTGCGATATTGACGGCGAGGTGCTGGATATGTCCACCGCCGGGCGCTATGTGGCCGTGCTGTTCAGCGACCGGCTGACCATCTACGACAAGTATCTCACCGAGGTGGCCACCCTGCCGGACGTCAGCGAGGCCCGCGCCGTCCTGATGCGTGACGACGGCAGCGCCGTTCTTGCGGGCGCCTCCGGCGCGTCGCTGTATCTGCCGTAAGGCAAAAGGAGACACTATGTCCATTTCTCTCATATTTGACCTGGCCATCGCGGCCATCTTGCTGCTGTGCCTGATCCTGGGCGGCGCGCGGGGCTTTCTCCGCACACTGCTGAGCGTGGTGATCCTGGCGGTGGCCCTGCTGGGCAGCGGTATTCTGGCCAACACCCTGGCCGACCCTGTTACCGAGTGGGTCACGCCCCGCGTCCAGCAGTATATGCTGGACCGTCTGACCGACGGCCACAGCGACGAGGCCGTCAGCGCCGCCGCCGCGTCGGATAACGCCGCCCTGGCCAGTCTGGTGGACTTCGACGCCATCACCGGCATCGCCAGAAAGGCCATGGACAGCGCCGTGGAGGCGGGCAAGAATATGCTGGAGGGCGCTGTCACCGGCATGATCCGCTCACTGGTCTACGGCGTACTGTTCCTGCTGTCGTTTCTGATACTGACGCTGCTGCTGCGGCTGATCACCAGTCCCCTGCGTCTGGCGGAGCGGGCCCCGGTGCTGGGGACGCTGAACCGTCTGGCGGGCGCGGCCCTGGGCCTGTGCCTGGGTGCGCTGATGATGTTCGCCGCCGCCAGCGTGGTCCAGTGGACCGGTCTGGTGGACGCCGCCACGCTGCGCCATACGTATCTTCTGCAATACTTCACCCGGCACAGCCCCATGGACATCATCGCCATGCTGGGGTGAGCGGGTGTGAGAAAATCATGCAGCGGGTGCGATACACTGTTGTAGGGGCGGATGCCCACATCCGCCCGTTCGGTATACAAGAATGCCTGCGATGAACGGCGGGGTGGACAGAGTTGTCCTCTCCTACATTGTCATTGCGAGCCAGTGCTCACACTGGCGTGGGGAGCGATCCGAGCGTTGCCACTCGTTCGCCGTGTTTCATCTGCCACTGGCAGCGCACGGCTCTCTCCCCACATGCCGCCGCGAACAACGCGTGTGATTTCGTCGTTGATACGATCAGCGGCAGCGGCGCAAAACGAAAGTCAATGCGTCATACAGAACGGAATCAACGGTGTTCTGCGAACGTGTGGTATAGAGTATCAAGTCCGTAAAAGGGCACGGCGCGGGCGGATTCTTAAACCGCAGGTTTAAGCAGCGTTTTTGGGTACTTTTGCCGCTGCGGGCAAAAGTGCCTCGCGCTCGGAAGCGCGAAATACCCCTTTTGGGTGGCCGCAAGGGCCGCCCGTGCGAAGCGGATACCGATAGTCCGTCGTATTTTTGGCGGCGGGGTGAGGGCACCCCGCCCTACGACCCAACCACCGATACCCTTCCGTAGGGCGGCATGACCACATACTGCCGCATGATAACGCAAAATACACCCTGAAACCGCAATTCTATTGGCCGTGGGCACCAAAACGCCCGCGCCAGTTTCTGATTTGGAGGAACCATATGCAGCCTACTCTTTGTTCCAGATGCAAGAAAAACGTGGCGGTGGTATTTATCTCCCGCCTCAACGAAAAGAACGAGCAGGTCAACGAGGGCCTGTGCCTCAAGTGCGCTGCCCAGCTGGGCCTGCCCCAGGTGGACGAGATGATGAAGCGCATGGGCATCACCCCGGAGGACCTGGACAACATCTCCAATGAGATGATGCAGGCTTTCGGCGGCGCAGAAGAGCTGCCGGAGACCGGAGACGACGGCGACGATGACGAGGAGAGCGGCAAGACCGCCACCTTCCCCTTCCTGAACCGCCTGTTCGGCAACAACGGCAATTCCCCCGCCCAGCCCCAGCAGCCCTCCGGCGAGGGCGGCGCGGCGTCCGGCGGCCGCAAGACCGAGAAAAAGCGGAAGTTCCTGGATAACTACTGCATCAACCTCTCCCAGCGGGCCCGCCAGGGCAAGCTGGACGCGGTAATCGGCCGCGAGCAGGAGATCGAGCGTGTGGTGCAGATTTTGAACCGCCGCCAGAAGAACAACCCCTGCCTCATCGGCGAGCCGGGCGTGGGCAAGACCGCCATTGCCGAGGGGTTGGCCCAGCGCATCGCCGCCGGGGAGGTGCCCTTCAAGCTGCGGGACAAGGAGGTCTATCTCCTGGACCTGACGGCGCTGGTGGCGGGCACTCAGTTCCGCGGCCAGTTCGAGAGCCGCATGAAGGGCCTCATCGAGGAGATACGCAAGGCCGGGAACATCATCCTGGTCATCGACGAGGTCCACAACATCGTGGGCGCGGGCGACGCCGAGGGCAGCATGAACGCCGCCAATATCCTCAAGCCCGCTCTCAGCCGGGGCGAGATTCAGGTCATCGGCGCCACCACCTTCAACGAGTACCGCAAGCACATCGAAAAGGACACCGCACTGGAGCGCCGCTTCCAGCCGGTGACGGTCAACGAGCCCAACATCGAGGATACCCTGAAGATACTTCGCGGCATCGCCCACTACTACGAGCAGTTCCACGGCGTCTCCATCCCCGACGGCGTACTGCGTCAGGCGGTGTCCCTGTCCGAGCGGTATATCACCGACCGGTATCTGCCCGACAAGGCCATCGACCTCATCGACGAGGCCTGCTCCGACATGAACCTCCACGACGCGGACATCAACCGCCGCATGGAGCTGGAAAAGCAGCTGGCCGCCATCGCTACCGAGCTGGAGACCCTCTCCTCCGAAACGCCGGAGGAGGAGCAGACCCCGGAGCAGATGGACGCCCGCTACGCCCGCATCGCCCAGCTGCGCAGCGAGCAGCTCCGCTTCCAGCAGGAGTTGGAGACCATCAAGGCCAAGGGTACGCCTACCCTGACCATGGACAACATCGCCCGCGTCATCGAAATGTGGACGAAAATCCCCGCCAGCAAGATCAAGGAGGAGGAATTCCAGCGGCTGAGCCAGCTGGAAACGCGCCTGAAGAAGCACATCGTGGGACAGGACGAGGCCGTGGCCGCCGTGGCCGCCGCCATCCGCCGCAACCGGGTGGGCATCAGCCCCAAGCATAAGCCCGTCAGCTTCATCTTCGTGGGCAGCACCGGCGTGGGCAAGACCGAGCTGGTGAAGCAGCTGGCCGACGACCTGTTCAACGCGCCGGAGAGCCTGATCCGTCTGGATATGTCCGAGTTTATGGAGAAGCACTCCGTTTCCCGCATCGTGGGCAGCCCTCCCGGCTACGTGGGCTATGACGAGGCGGGCCAGCTGACGGAGAAAATTCGCCGCAAGCCCTACTCCGTGGTGCTGTTCGACGAGATCGAAAAGGCCCACCCCGACGTGCTGAACGTCCTGCTGCAAATTCTGGACGACGGCCAGATCACCGACGCTCACGGCCGCAAGGTGAATTTCGAGAATACCGTCATCGTCATGACCTCCAACGCCGGCTCCGACAAGGCCGCCGGTTCGGTGGGCTTTGGTAAATCCGCCGGCGACCAGGGCAAGGAGCGGGTCATGAAGGCCCTGCGGGAGTTTCTGCGGCCTGAGTTCATCAACCGCGTGGACGAGGTCATCTACTTCCACCAGCTGACCGAGGATAACTTCCGGGATATCGCCCGCATCATGCTGGACGAACTGAAAACATCCCTGTCCGACAAGGGCTTCGGTTTCATGTATGACGATTCCGTGGTGGATGTGCTGGTGAAGAAGTCCTATTCCGCCGCCTACGGCGCCCGGAACCTCCGCCGCTGCATCCAGAAGGAGCTGGAGGA
>CAKTMW010000067.1 GCA_934574095.1 uncultured Oscillospiraceae bacterium
CCCAGCAGCTGGATCAGCAGCGTGTACAGCGTCTCCGTCCCGGCCCCCACGATGATCTGCCGGGGCGACACCGTCATGCCCCGGAACTGGTGCAGATAGTCCGCGATGGCCTGCCGCAGTTCCAGCGCGCCGGTGGAGGGCGTAGGCCGCAGCAGATGGGTGTCCTGCTCCAGAATGGTCTGCCGCAGCAGCTTCGTCCACGTGGCAAAGGGGAAGTATTCGGCGGCGGTGGAGTTGGTGACGAAATCCATGAACCACTGGCGCTCCGGCGGCTCGGCGATGGTCTCCGCCATGGCGGAAGACGCGGCGGTCAGCGGCTGGTCGATCCGCATCACGTAATACCCCCGCTTCTCCACGCCGCAGATGTAGCCCTCGGCGATCAGCTGCTCATAGGCGTTTTTCACCGTGATGACGCTGACCTCCAGATGGGCTGCCAGCGCCCGCTTGCTGGGCAGCTTCTCTCCCGCCGCCAGCGTACCGGACAGAATGTCGCTCTTGATGTGGCGGTAGAGCTGCTCGTATAAGCTCACGCCGCCGCTTTTTTCAAAGGTATAGGTCAACATGTGGCCCCTCCATCTGGTATGCACATTTTGTCTCATTTTGGATATTTTAATAATACCAAAGAATACTATAATACACTCCAGCAAGAAATGCAAGGAGGCAATGACAATGTCTGATAAAAAAATTCGTAAATTGGTGGTCAGCGCTCTGATGGCCGCTCTGACGTATGTAGCCACCATGGTGGTGCAGATCCCCTCCCCCATGAACGGCTATGTGAATCTGGGTGACTGCTTCGTGCTGCTGTCCGGCTGGCTGCTGGGCCCGTGGTATGGCGGCGCTGCCGCCGGTATCGGCTCCATGCTGACCGACCTGCTGTCCGGCTATGGCTACTATGCGCCCGGCACCTTTGTCATCAAGGGACTTGACGCGCTGGTGGCCGCCCTGATCTTCAAGGCCATGGGCCGTACCAGTGCCGCCGCCATCGTCAGCGGCGTGGTGGGCGAGATCATCATGGTGGTGGGCTACTTCGGCTATGCCGGTCTGCTGCTGGGCAAGGGCATCGGCGCCGCCGCCAGCATCCCCGGCAATCTGGTGCAGGCCGCCATGGGTCTGGTCATCGGCTTCGTGCTGCTGAAGGTCATGCAAAAGACCCGTATTGCGGAAAAAATTTAACTGTGCTATAATAATGCTATTGAATCGGACGCACTGCAACTTACCGTGGCAGTGCGTCCGCAAAGCGCTTTCCAATACGTTGAAATGAGGTGTTTTTTATGGCAGGAACCGTTCATGACGTAGAGAATAAGAACCTGTTGGCGCAGGTAAAGGAAGAATCCGCCAACGCCGCCCGTCAGCTGGCCGAGACCGCCAGACTCCACAAGGGTCAGATCGTGGTGGTGGGCTGCTCCACCAGCGAAGTGGTGGGCCACAACGTGGGCAGCTGGTCGACGCCCGAGGTGGCCAACGCCATCTTTGAGGGGCTGAACAGCGTGTTTGCTCCCATGGGGGTCTATATCGCCGCTCAATGCTGTGAGCACCTGAACCGCGCCCTCATCGTGGAGCACGAGGCCGTCCCCAATGGCGAGATCGTCAACGTGATGCCTCAACCCAAGGCCGGCAGCTCCTTTGCCACCGCCGCCTATCACAGCTTCCGCCATCCTGTGGCGCTGGAGGAGATCCGGGCCGATGCCGGGCTGGACATCGGCGGTACGCTGATCGGTATGCATTTGAAGAAGGTGGCCGTTCCCGTCCGCCTGCAGCAGAACCACATCGGCCAGGCCATTCTGCTGGCCGCCCGCGTCCGCCCCAAGTTCATCGGCGGCGAGAGAGCCATCTATGATGAGAGCCTGAAAGATGGCTACCCCGTGTTTGACGATTGATTGTCTCCTGAATATGATAAAAAATGAGACTGCTCACGCAGTCTCATTTTTTGTTCCTCTTTTCGCCAACCCTTGGCCCCCTTGTGTAAAGGGGCTGTTAGCCGCAAGGCTGACTTGGGGATCGTCCTGTAGGGGCGGACGACCCTGTCCGCCCTGTCAATGACAACGGCATTTCCGATGCGGGCCGACAGAGTCGTCGGCCCCTACACACCACCCACCGGCAGTATGCTCGTAAGGGGCGGCGTCCCCGACGACCCGCACGGCAAATGCAGCGGTCTCAGTGCAGATTCATGCCCCACTTACGCTGATACTTATCCAGTCGGCGAAGCATCTCCGGGCCGTCCTCATATGTCCAGGCGATCTTGTCATAAACTGCCTGCAGATCCTCCTTGGTTCCTTGCCAATTCGAGATCACTTTTATCAATACGTTATACTCGCTGTCCGGCATTTTCATGTTGTGTTTCCTCCTTATAAATTAAAAATGTATCGTCAATTCGTAGCGGCCGTTCTCGCGGTCATGGGTATAGTAGGCCAAATACCCTTCTCCCACAGCCCATTTGGTAATTGCCTCTGCTATAAAGAATGGATTACAAACGTTCTCATCGGCGTATATCTTCTTAAATGAAAGAACCATATACTTATAGCAAGTTACATTCCCGTTATTATCTGTTACTGCTTCAAACCAACTTAATCCGTCATCCTCCAAGGTCTTCAGAAAGTCAGGATTTTTAGCGATATATTCATTCTTCTCATTTGGGTAATAGGCTCGAAATTCCTCGAAAATCTTTTCTTTATTCAGACCCTCTTCGCCCATCAGGCACCTGTGCAGCAGCGCCTGATACTTTTCTATAAACTCAATGTGCTTTTTGTCCGCTGTCGTATAGAGGTACATGTCTGAATAAACCTGTTCACTTTGAAGCGTTATCTCAGCATGATCAAATTGAAGCCTGTCTGCGCCGCTGGTCTCGTTTATGAATTTGACATCTTCAAATAGTGTTTTCAGGAAAGTGACCGTAGAGGATTCCTCTATTGTTCTCTCTATTTCCCGGTGTTTCCATTCCTCATTGTCCTTCGCTTTGGCCTTTTCGGATATACGAAAAATGAGCCACGGCAAATTCGTATAAATGATCGCTACCGGCAGCGCTACAAACAATGCCCCCGGAGGCCCCATAGCAGTCACGAGGATCGCCACGACCCAGACAACAACCTTGACCCAGCCCGGTGGAGAAAAGAAGCTATTTTTCATTGATTAACCTTTCCTTTCATTTTCTCTCCATTTGCTTATGTGTACAATTCAAAACTCCATTTTTCTACATTGAACCGCTTATTTTATCCTTGAAAAATCAGCAAATTCCTGTATACTTGTATTATGAAAGGTGTACCTTTGCAATTTGTAAAGGTACACCTTTCCAAATTCCCTGCACTTCCCCTTAATCCCCTTTTTCAAATTTCACCGCCTTGCCATAGAAGGTGCCCACCGGCATGCCGCAGGCAGCCGCCGCCTGCTTCAGGGGTATCTCTTTCGCCCGCCACGCCCGGTGGACTTCATAAAAATTCTCCGGCAGGGGCAGCGGCGGGCGTCCGAATTTCACTCCCCGCGCCTTGGCCGCCGCGATGCCCTCCGCCTGCCGGCGGCGGATGCTCTCCCGCTCCGACTGCGCCACAAAAGATAAAATCTGCAGCACCAGATCGGCGATAAACGTCCCCATCAGGTCTTTTCCCTGCCGGGTGTCCAACAGCGGCATGTCCAGCACGCAGACATCCACCCCCTTCTCCTTGGTCAGCAGCCGCCATTGCTGCTGAATTTCCCCATAGTCCCGCCCCAGCCGGTCGATGCTCAGCACATAGAGCAAATCGCCCGGCTTCAGCTTTTTCACCATCCGCTTATATTGGGGCCGCTCAAAATCCTTGCCGGACTGCTTGTCCAGGAAAATATTTCTGTCCGCCACGCCCTTGCTGTGCAGCGCCACCAGCTGCCGATCCTCGTTCTGATCCACGCTGGACACGCGGATATAGCCATATACGCCCATACGTCCTCCTTTTGCCGTGCAGGGGGCGTCCGCCCCCGCCTCGTGTGATCTCATCCTACACCCATGGTCACAGGCAAAAAAAGAGTTGCCCCCACGGGGGCAACCGGATATGCAAAAAGCCGCCATCAGGCGGCTTTTTCACGAAATAAGGGAGCTTCCCTGTTTTTACAGCGCAATGGGGAACATCAGGTGCAGGCCGCCGAAGACGATCAGGGTGGCCACGGTGGCAATCAGAAAGCCGCGGCAGATCTTGCGGCTTTTCTGGGCCAGCGCTTCGTTCTCGTGCTCATTCTTCCAGCGGACGAAAAACCATCCGGTACACAGCAGACAGACCACCGGTGCAAACAGCAGGCCGATCATGGCAAAGTATTCCATCGAGTATCCTCCTTCTTTGTTGCTTTCATTATACCGGAAAACGGACACAACGTCAAGGAAATGCTTACTGCCAGCATCAAAGCCAGCCATTCCCGCTCCGTTTATACATTCTCGCTGCCCTCTCTGGAAAAGCGCATGGGGGTAAAGCGCAGTCCGTTCACCGTCTGCTCCGTGTCGGTGGGCGCAAAGCCCAGATGACGGTAGACCTCCACCGCATAGGGCGAAGAATGGACGGTGAACTCCTGCCGCTCATAGTCCTGCCGCATGGCCTGAAACAAAGCGCGGCCGATCCCCCGGCGGTGATACGCATCCCTGACAAAAAATCCGCCGATATGCTGGGGCTGGCGCATACACAGCGTACCCAACAATGCATCGCCGTCAAAAGCGCCATAGAACCGCAGCGCTCGGATGCGTTGGACATCATGCAGGCTGGCCCGGAAAAAGTCGATTCCCTCCTGCGTATACTCCGGGGCCTCAAACTGCTGAAAAACCTCCCATGTCAGAGCCAGAGCGGCGGGAACTTCTTCGCTGCACAGGCGGCGAACGGTGACTTCTTGCGATTTTTTCCATTGGAAAGCTTCTGTTTTTGCTGCATGCACTTCATTTTTTGCTTCTCCCCTTTTTCTCATGTTGGGAATAGCATACAGGAAAGTGGGGAAAATCAATAGTCTATTTCTTTATGGGTATGTGTTCATTTTATAGGCAGCAGGTTGCCCTTTGTTGCCCTTTTATCGGTACATTAACCGCCTTTATTGGTACATAAAACGGGGTTATTGGGTACATAAAAAAAGCTGTCCGGGTGAAACCGGACAGCTTCTTTATGTTTGTTGAGCGAAACCTTACTTGGCAGCCTTGGCGGCCTTGATGGACTCGATCAGCTCGGGAACGACCTTGAACAGGTCGCCGGTGATGCCATAATCGGCAACCTCGAAGATGGGAGCGGTCTCGTTCTTGTTGACGGCGATGATGCACTCGGAATCCTGCATACCAGCCTTGTGCTGGATAGCGCCGGAGATACCCAGAGCAACATAGACCTTGGGATGGACGGTCTTGCCGGTCTGGCCGACCTGATGGTCAGCGGAGATCCAGCCGGCGTCCACGCAGGCGCGGGAGGAACCCACGACGCCGCCCAG
>CAKTMW010000068.1 GCA_934574095.1 uncultured Oscillospiraceae bacterium
GGGAACAACTGGACTCGAACCAGTGACCCCCTGCTTGTAAGGCAGGTGCTCTAACCAGCTGAGCTATGCTCCCGTCCCTACCGTTTTCGTAAACGGCGAGTGTTATTATACTAAATGAACTCCCAACTGTCAACAAGAAAATCAAAAATTTTCTAAAAAATTTTCCGGTGTCTTACAGGCCGGCGATGAGGTTTTTCAGCTCGTCGCCGGAGAAGTCATATACCGCGTCGCAGAACTGGCAGGTCATGCTGCAATGGCCCTGCTCGTCCAGAATCTGCCGGAGCTCGTCCTTGCCCAGAGAAATGAGGGCCCGCTCTACCCGCTGACGGCTGCAATAGCAGCGGTACTCCACGGGGGTGGTCTCCAGAATTTTCAAATCGAAGTCCGACATGACCTGGCGCAGCATATGCTCCGGGTCGTCATCCTTGTCCAGAATGGCGGAGACGTTGCCGGCGGCCATGATGCCGCCCTCCACCTTGACGATGGTATCCTCAGTGGCACCGGGCATCAGCTGGATGAGGTAGCCGCCGGCGGCCTTGACGCTCTGGTCGCGGTCCACCAGCACACCCAGGCCGCAGGCGGTGGGTATCTGCTCGGATTCCACGAAATAGGCGGCCACGTCCTCGGCAATCTCGCCGCCCAGCAGGTCAATGGTGCCCACGTAGGGCTCCTTCATATGCAGGTCCTTGATGACGGTGAGGGTGCCCTCATGGCCAACCGCGCCGCCTACGTCCAGCTTGCCGTCGGGCCGCAGGGGGATGTCCACCTGCGGGTTGGTGACGTAGCCCCGGACGTTGCCCTGATTGTCGGACACGGCCAGCACGGTGCCTAAGGGGCCGCCGCCCTTGATCTGGAGGGTCAGGCTGGCGCCGCCGTCCTTCAGGGCATTGCCCATCAGGCTGGCGGCGGACAGGGTGCGGCCCAGCGCGGCGGTGCCTACCGGCAGCAGCTTGTGGATCTGCCGGGCACGCTCCGTCAGGTCACGGCTGCAAATGGCGGCGGCCTGTACCAGACCGTCGGAGGAAATAGCTCTTACGATTCTATCCATGTATGGATCACTCCTTATGCGGTTATTTGCGGATGGCGGTGAAGTAGATGCGCTGCTCGCCCTCACGGGGACTGCGGCGCACCATGTCACCACAGGTGCGGATATCGGTAAAACCGGCGGCCTCCAGCCACCCGGTCAGCTCCTCCACGGTATAGGCACGCTGGCGGTGGATCTCCAGCTCACGATCCCACGCGCCGTCGCCCTGCTGGCGGAACAGATCCACGTAATAGGTGCACAGGCCGCGGCGGTACTCGGTGCGCCAGACGCAGTAGGTGTCCTCCGTCTCGTCCAGAAACACCTGACCGTCCAGCGCTGCCAGCTTTTCCACGGTGTTGATATCAAACACCAGCAGACCGCCGGGCGCGATGAACAGGTGCAGCCGCTGGAAGGTGCGTTGCACGTCGGCGGGGCGGGTCAGATAATTGAGACTGTCCAGACAGCAGATGGCGGCGTCCACCGTGCCGTACAGGTCCAGCTTGGGCATGGACTGGTGCAGGAAGATGGGGGCTATGCCCTCCACCGTGCCGGATTTTCCCATGGCGGCGGCCAGCATATCCTCGCTGCCGTCCACGGCGATGAGCTCGTAGCCGCGCGCCGTCAGCAGCCAGGTCATGGCGCCGGTGCCGCAGGCCAGGTCCAGTACGGTGTGAACGGGGATGCGGCTGCGGCGGAAGAGCTTTTCGATGAAGTCCCTCCGCTTTTCATATTGAACGTCGGTGGTCAGGTCGTCGTAGCTGGCGGCCAGGGCGTCATAGGCGCTCATTCCGTCGGCTCCTTTTCCTTGGCTTCCTTCTCCTCCAGCTCACGCATTTTTTCCAGTACGCCCTCGTAGCCGCCCGCGCCGTAGATCAGGCTGCGGTTCACCCGGCTGATGGTGGCGCTGGACGCGCCGGTGCGCTCCAGAATGTCGTTGTAGATGAGACCGTTGTTCAGCAGCGTGGCCACCTCGTAGCGCTGCTCCATGGAGCGCAGCTCCGGGATGGTGCACAGGTCCTGGAAGAAGTTATAGCACTCCTCCTCGGTCTCCAGCGTCAGGATCGCCTTATACAGGCGGTCACTTTTTTCCTTCTTGGCGATCTTGCATTTTGTGGTATGCACGGCCATGGCGGTTCCTCCCTTATTCCTACTTTCCTATATGCTTCCTATCATATGTCTCCGATACTTTCATATTTTAACGCTTTCGCGCGTGAAAGTAAAGGAGGAAAGTGAAAATTTTCTGTGAAGAACGAAAAACGGGAACCTTTCGGTAAAATTATCCGTCCTATTTAATAGGAAAGACCATCACAAGGAGGGAACAGGATGAAGAAAGTACGAAGAATACTGTGCGGCGCGCTGGCAGCGCTGCTACTGGCGGGCTGCGGCAGCGGCACGGCGGGGGAGTACGCCATCGTGGAGGCCAGCTATCCCGCCCGGGCACAGAAAACGGAGGAGCGGGCGGACACGGCGGAGCTGGTGCGGTTCAGCAGCGAGACGGCGGCGAAGATCTTTGCGGAAGGGGAGAATACCGTGTATTCGCCGATAAGCCTGTATATGGCGCTGGGGATGCTGACAGAGGTGACGGAGGGCCGGACAAAGGAACAGGTGACGGAGCTGCTGGGCGTGTCCGACAGCGAAACGCTGCGGCAGTGGACGCAGAGCCTGTGGCGGCAGCTTTACTGCGACGAGAAGGACAGCGCCCTGTGGCTGGGGAACGCGGCGTTCCTCAATGAAGCGATGACGTTCCATAAGGAGCCACTGGAGGTGCTGGCGGAGGATTATTACGCGTCCAGCTATGGTTTGCCTATGGGGACAAGCGGGGCGGACAAGGCCATTGCCGCGTGGCTGGATCGGCAGACCAATGATCTGCTGACTGACGATACCGGAGCCATCAGGACGGAGAAAAGAGACCTGCTGCGGCTGTACAATACTATATATTATAAGGCGGCGTGGCAGGCTGAGTTCTTCGGGGGTGCGACGGCGGAGGATATCTTCACCGCCGCCGACGGCACGGAGCAGAGAGCGGACTTCATGCACATTTCCATTGAGGGAGAGGATGTAGCGCGGGGCGAGGGCTACCGGCGCGCGTCGCTGTATCTGAAGGACGGCGGCAGAATGACCTTCTATCTGCCGGACGAGGGCGTAACGGTGGAGGAGCTTTTACAGCGGGAGAACTTCCTGCAGGAAGCGGAGGACTTGCTTGTGGACGCCCTTGAGGTGCGGGTCAACTGGTCGGTACCCAAATTCGACCTCCACGATTCGCTGAAGCTGAACGACGCATTGCAGGCGCTGGGGGTCACGGACGCCTTTGATGAAAATAAGGCGGATTTCGCGCCACTGACGGAGCAGCCGGCATATGTGGAGAGCGTGAATCAGGCGGCGCGGGTGAAGATCGACGAGGAGGGCATAGAAGCCGCCGCTTATACCGAGGTGGACACGAACGCCGCAGCGGCGCCGCCGCAGGAGATGCCCGAGGAGGAGATGAACCTGAACCGGCCGTTCCTGTTCGTTATCTGGAAGGACGGCGCGCCGCTGTTTGTGGGCGCGGTACAGACCATGGAGGGAATGTAACATGAAACGAATGAGAGCGATACTGTGCGGCGTGCTGGCGGCGCTGATGCTGGCAGGCTGCGGGACACAGACGGATGTAAGACAGCCGCAGGGGGGAGGCGTTGCGGCGGTGGATCTGAGGCCGTATGCCGTCAAGGAGGCAGCTTACCCGGTCTACCCCGAGGAGCCTCGCTACGAGGACTATTTCAACGACAACGGCGAGGGGGACTGGGACGCCTATTTCGCGGCGCAGGAAGCCTATCGGGGGGAGCTGCGGCAGATGGGCAAGGGCGAGAACGTGGATGACGGCGCGGTGCTGGACTTTGCCGGAAGGACGGCGACGGAAATTTTCGCCGGACAGGAGAATACCGTCTATTCTCCCATCAGCCTGTACGTGGCGCTGGGAATGCTGACGGAGCTGACGGACGGCGAGACGAAGCGACAGGTGATGGCGCTGCTGGACGGCGCCGACACGGAGACGCTGCGGCAGCAGATCAACCGCCTGTGGATGAGCGTCTATCAGGACGGCGACGCGGTGTGCCGGTTGGCCAATGCCGCGTTCCTGCGGGAAAACGCCGATGTGAAGCAGACGGCGGCGGACACGCTGGCGGAGTGGTATTTCGCGTCTTCCTATCGGGTGCCCATGGGGACGGAGGAGGCCGACGCGGCCATCGCCAGCTGGCTGAACCAGCAGACCGGCGGATTGCTGTCCGAGGAGACGGGAAACATCCGCACGGTGGAGGAGAACCTGCTGCGGCTGTACAATACCATATATTATAAGGCCGGTTGGCGGAGGGCCTTTGAGAGCAGTCAGACGGAAACGGATACCTTTACCGCCGCCAACGGCAGCAAGCAGCAGGTGGACTTCCTACACCAGACGGGCGAGGGAACCTACCGGAAGGGCGAGGGCTACACCGCCGCGCCCAAGACGCTGGAATGCGGGCGGATGGTGTTCGTACTGCCGGACGAGGGTGTGACGCCGGAGAGTCTGCTGCAGAGAGAGGGCTTTCTGAAGGAGCTGACGGGGGAGTACGACAGCGCTCAGGTGATTTGGTCGGTGCCGAAGTTCGATGTGAAGTCCTCTGTTGAATTGAAGGATGTTTTGAGGGCGCTGGGCGTGGCCGATGCTTTTGATGCGGATAAGGCGGACTTTACGCCGCTGACGGACAGCGGCGTGGTGGTGGGCAGCGTCATGCAGGCTGCCCGGGTCAAGATCGACGAGGAGGGCGTGGAGGCTGCCGCCTATACGGAGATCGCCGTCAATGACAGCGCACCCATGGAGCCGCCGTCCGTGGTGGAGATGAATTTGAACCGGCCGTTCCTGTTTGTGGTCTTCAGTGACGATGATGTGCCGCTGTTTGTGGGAACGGTGCAGACGATGGTGTAGGAACCGGGGGATATGTGTAGGGGAGGGGCTCTGCCCCTCTCGCTCGTGATACGATGATATTTCCGTTGGACGGCGGGCGGGGTAGAACCTCCGCCCCTACGCACACTTGTCCCTCACCATAGCGGGGACAGGCAGAATGCCGAAATTTCCTTGAAATTTTTAGAAAAATAAGAGAAAAGCCTCTTGACAACAGGAGGATTTTCCTTTATTATAGGCAAGTACGCGTGTGATGGGTGCTGCACACCCGGAGGCGTTTACAACTGCGATGAACCGAAAGATTGCGGCGTGAGCCGGTAACTTTCGGGGAGTATGTCCGATAATCGGGCGGCTGAGGAAGTTCTGTACGTCAGCGTAGATCGCTGCGCC
>CAKTMW010000069.1 GCA_934574095.1 uncultured Oscillospiraceae bacterium
CCCCTTAAGGGGCTTCGTCCGTAATAGGCCCTTATAGGGCCTGGTCAAACCTCCGGCTTAGCCGGAGGTTTTGATTGATTTTGCGCAAAAGAGGATCACGGCCGACTGCGCGCGTCCTTCGGACACACTGGCGGCCGAGAAGAATTTTTCTGACGCATGTGTCGTCAGAAAAATGATTTGACTTTTTCGCGGCGTCCGCGCCGCGAACTCTGCGAGGCTTTTTGACATTGCCGTCCTGTATGGGGACGTTTTGTCAGATTCGTGAAATACGGCGCGGAAATTTTGGCGTCTTTTGTCAGCAATGACACTTTACATTAGCGTGATAAAGTGGTAGAGTATTACCATACTAAAAACAAACACACGGCGTCCACAGAGGCGGCCAAGAAAAAGGAGAAACGTAACATGAAAAAGTTTTTGGCAATGCTGCTGGCACTGGTTATGGTGCTGAGCCTGGCGGCCTGCGGTAATCAGGCGGCCCCCGATGCAAACACTGACGACAACAGCGACACCCCGACTGAGCTGACCTATGCCGTGGAAGCCGGCAGCGCCGGCGAAGAAGTGGCCAACGAGAACGGCTGGAAGATCAATTCCGTCGGTTCCCAGGCTGACGCACTGATGGAAGTGGACGCCGGTACCTCCGACGCCGCCATCATCGACCTGCTGATGGCTGGCGCCATGGTGGGCGAAGGCACCAGCTACCCCAATCTGAAGGTCACCGACCAGAAGCTGACCACTGAGCTGTACGGCGTTGGCTGCCGCAAGGGCAGCGACCTGGCCTCCTATATCAACAGCGTGCTGGCTGCGGCCTATGCCGACGGCACCATGCAGGAGATCGCCACCACCTACGGTGTGCAGGAATCCCTGATCGAGCAGGAAGCCAGCGAGTTCACCGCTTCCGAGTCTGACAGCGATGTGGCTTACATCCAGGAGAAGGGCAAGCTGGTGGTCGGTATCACCGAGTTCGCCCCCATGGATTACAAGGATGCCAACGACAAGTGGATCGGCTTTGATGCCGACATGGCCAAGCTGGTGGCCGAGAAGCTGGGCGTTGACTTTGAGTTCGTGGTCATCGACTGGGACATGAAGGTCAACGAGCTGGACAGCAAGAACATCGACTGCGTGTGGAACGGCATGACCCTGACCGACGGTGTGCTGGCAGCCATGGAGTGCTCCAACGCCTACTGCAATAACGCGCAGGTAGTCATCACCAAGTAAATTTTCCGCAGAATATCTCATCGGCAGAGAGCGGTTTCCGCTCTCTGCCTTTGGGCGGCTTTTCTACCGTTACGTTTTTTGATAGTACGCAATAGACCCCATCACACTTAAAGGAGTTTTTACATGTTCTGGACCGTCACCCTCTCGCTGCTTCAGGGTATGGGCGAGCTTTTGAAGATTTTTTTCCTGACGCTGCTGTTTTCCATTCCGCTGGGACTGGTCATAGCCTTTGCCCTGCGCAGCCGGTGCAGGCCGGTGAGCTGGCTGTTTAATGTGATCGTATGGATCATCCGCGGTACGCCGCTGATGCTGCAATTGATCATCATTTTCTACGGCCCCGGAAAGTGGTTCGATAATAACATCTGGGCCTTTTTCTCCGATGGCCGTATGGCGGCCTGTGTGGTGGCTTTCGTCATCAATTACGCCTGCTATTTTGCCGTTATCTACAAGGGCGGCATCGAGGGCGTTCCCGTGGGACAGCAGGAAGCCGGTCAGGTGCTGGGTATGACCAAGAGTCAGATATTCTTCCAGGTGACGCTGCTGCAAATGGTGAAGCGCATCGTCCCCCCTATGTCCAACGAGATCATCACATTGGTGAAGGATACGTCTCTGGCCCGTATCATCGCGGTGACGGAGCTCATCAAGGCCGGCGAGTCCTATATGAAGTCCGCCGGCATCATCTGGCCGCTGTTCTATACGGCGGTGTTCTATCTGGCCTTTGTGGGCATTCTGACCATTCTGTTCAACTACATTGAGCGCAAGCTCAGCTACTTTAAGTAAGGAGGTATCACCATGGCGATCTTGGACGTAAGACACATCGAAAAGCACTTTGGCGACACCTCGGTGCTGAAGGACATCAGCTTCTCGCTGGAGGAGGGGCAGGCCCTCTCCATCATCGGCTCCTCCGGCAGCGGCAAGACCACACTGCTGCGGTGCCTGAACTTTCTGGAGACGCCGGACCAGGGCGTCATCTCCGTCCGGGGTGAGACGTTGTTTGACGCCGCTGACCCCGCTACCCGCCGCGAGGTGGATATCCGTAAGAAACGGTTGCATTTCGGCCTGGTGTTCCAGAGCTTCAACCTGTTCCCCCAGTATACGGCGCTGGAGAATGTGACGCTGGCCCGTAAGCTGATGGCGAAAACGGAGAAAACCGGCGAAAGCGAAGAGGCCATTCTGGCTGACGGCAGGGCGCTGCTGGAGAAGATGGGCCTTGCCGACCGCATGGAGAACTATCCCCACCAGCTCTCCGGCGGACAGCAGCAGCGGGTGGCCATTGCCCGTGCGCTGGCCATGAAGCCGGATATCCTGTGCTTTGACGAGCCTACCTCCGCCCTGGACCCGGAGCTGACCGGCGAGGTGCTGAAGGTCATTCGCGGCCTTGCCCAGCAGCACACCACCATGATCATCGTCACCCATGAGATGGCATTTGCCCGCGATGTGGCGGATCAGGTGATTTTTATGGACGGCGGTGTCATTGTGGAGCAGGGCCCTGCACGGGAGGTCATTGACAATCCCCAGCAGGAGCGCACCCGCCACTTCTTGGCCCGCTACGCCGAACAGTAAGGATAACCCCGCCGCACCGGACACTTGGCCCGGTGCGGCGGGGTTGCTTATTTCCTGAGATGTGTTGCGGCTTTTGGAAAAATATGCTATCATAATATCGGTTATTTGATAAAAACAGAAAGGGAGGACGACAGAACATGATAGAAAAAGCATTTCTCTTTGCTTACCACGCCCATGACGGACAGAAAAGGAAGGACGGCAAGCCGTACATCGTGCACCCCGTCGAGGTGGCGATGGAACTGGCCCGCAACGGCGCAAGCGAGGAACTGATCTGCGCCGGTTTCCTACATGACACCATCGAGGACGCGGAAATCACCCGCGAGCAGCTGGAGAAGGCGTACGTGGCGGAACTGGTGGCGGAGGACAGCGAGGATAAAGAAAAAAGCTGGGAGGAGCGTAAGCTGGCGGCACTGGACGATCTGCGCCAGGGCAGCCGGGACCATCAGATGCTTATGTGCGCCGATAAGCTGGCAAACCTGCGCGGCATCCATACAGGACTTGCTGAGGAGGGTGATGCGGTGTGGAACCGCTTCAAGCGCGGCAGAGAGAAACAGGCATGGCTGTTCCGCGAGACGGTGGGAGCGCTGTCGCCATTGGCGGGACTGCCTATGTATGAGGAATTGAAACAGCTGACAGATGAAATTTTTCCGAGTTCAAGAGAGGCGTGAGCGGCGGGCAGCGCCTTGCTCTGTTGAGGGACTTTCTGGAGATAGGATAGGGCGTTACCCAAGGCCCAAATCCGGATGAGCTGACAAGGAGAACGACGTATTCTGTGGAGCGCCTCGGTGTTAGGAACCAGTAAAAAAAGGCGGTTGCGGATGGCGGGGGAGTATGTGATACTGGGGCCACTATAAACAACGTTAAGGAGTGATTCCCCTATGCGCCAGTATGTTGTGGACGCCTTTACCGACCGTGTGTTTGCGGGCAATCCCGCCGCCGTGTGTGTGATGGACAAGTGGCTGGACGAGGCCACCATGATGGCCATTACCCGTGAGAATAATCTGTCCGAGACGGCATTTGCCGTGAGGGAAGGGGAGAAGTACCATCTGCGGTGGTTTACCCCCGGTGGAGAGATCGATCTGTGCGGTCACGCCACACTGGGTACTGCCTGCGCCATTATGACCTATGTGGCACCGGAATGGAAGGAGATCACCTTTACCACGCTGTCCGGCGACCTGACGGTGGTGCGGAAGGGGGAGCTGTATGAGATGGACTTCCCCGCCTATGAACTGAAGAGCGCACCGGTGACCCAAGCCATGGCGGACGCCATGAACGGGGCCATGCCTAAGGCAGCCTATATGGGCCGGGACCTGCTGTGTGTATTTGACGATGAGGCCACGGTGCGGAACATGGTGGTGGACCAGGAGAAGGTGCGGGCGCTGGATGGCCTGCTGCTGCATGCCACTGCGCCCGGCAGCGGCGAGAATGACTGTGTGTCCCGCAGCTTTGCCCCCAAGTGCAATGTGGCGGAGGACCCTGTATGTGGTTCCGGGCACTGCCATATTGTGCCCTACTGGGTCAAAACATTGGGTAAGGACACGCTGGTGGCCTATCAGGCCAGTCCCCGCGGCGGTACGCTGTACTGCACTCAGGAGGGGGCGCGCATCAAAATGAGCGGCAAGGCTGCCATCTACTCCGTGGCGGAGATCAATATCGGTTAAGCAAAAAGAGAGCAGGTCCTTTGACTTGCTCTCTTTTCATCGGATGAAAAAAGTAAAGCACCGCTTTGCGGTGCTTTACTTTTTTGGTGACCCGTACCGGATTCGAACCGATGTTAAAGGCGTGAGAGGCCTCTGTCTTAACCACTTGACCAACGGGCCATATAGAAAATCACCGGCGATTGGGTCGGTGATTTTCTATGGTACACCTTCAGTCGGTGCTAAGTAAAAGTTGCCGGTGGCAGGTTTTACAGCACCGAGTCCATGACCAATCGGCTGAAAGCCGATTGGCAAAGTTTAGGATGCACTGCAATTCTGGTACACCTTCAGGGACTCGAACCCTGGACACCCTGATTAAGAGTCAGGTGCTCTACCAACTGAGCTAAAGGTG
>CAKTMW010000070.1 GCA_934574095.1 uncultured Oscillospiraceae bacterium
TTGTAGAGGGTTATGACAAGTACAGCAAGGAGGAAATGATCCGCTTCGTCAGTCAGGTAGTGAAGGTTAGCCTTTTGTATTGTAGGCTTGTCAACTGACCAGCTATCGCGAAAGGGGTATCACCCAAGTTACCAAAGCCGCTTTTATCCGGAGGGAGTTGCGCGTTTATGTGCAACTCCCTTTAGAAACTCCAGAAACATCTCCTCTAACTCCGCCTCACTGCCGATCTGCTCTAAGTACGTCGCAAACTTCCTGCGGTCGAAGGTGATCTTCTTAGACGGGGCGGAATGCTTCTTATCTGCGGCAGCGCGGGCTTCCCACCATGCGGCGTAGATGGCCTGCTTATCCGCTGTGGGCGGCGGACATTTCTGCGTGATATGGTTCAGGGTGGCCTTGTTCAGCCGATATCCTTCAATGCGGCACATCTCCACAAACACCTCCTGTGAGGCTTCATCGTAGTCGGCGACCATATCCGCACAGCTCAGCGGCAAGTGCCGGGGATCGTTTTCCAGAATATCCGCCAGCGGCGGGATCAGACCTGCCAGCTTGACAGCCTTGCGGAGTTCATATTCTGTAACGCCAAAGAAATCTGCTACGATTTCTCTTGTTAGGAACTTCTGGCGATTTTCGCCAGAAGTTCCTAAGTCCGTCCGCTCACCTTGACGCCGCTTAGCCTCCAGCATAGCCTTGTATGCTTTGCCTCGCTCAATGATGGTCAGTTCCTGCCGCCGCAGCAGATTGGTAGCTGTGGCAATGATAATGGCGCGGGCATCATTGGCCGCGACCACCTCGGCAGGAATTGTGTCATGCCCGGCCATACGCCACGCTGCGGTGCGATTGTGTCCGGCCAGAATCTCATATTCATCGCTGTCGGGGATGCTCCTGACAATAATGCGCTCCAGCAAGCCCTGTTCAAGAAGCTGCTGGGCAAATGCCCGCAGTTTTTCCGGGGAATATGGGTGAAATCCGATATCGGTGGTGAAAAAAGGACGCAGCTTGTCTACCGGAAGCTCGCGGATCGTAGAAGCTGCTGCGGGAAGCGGGTCGATAAGGCTCTCGTAAGCCCTGTTACCGATCTCCACTTCCGAGACTTGCTGGGCAGCGCTCATGCGCTGCTTCAGCAGGTCTTTCATGTTGTTGCCCTTAACCAAGCGACAACACCTCCCGCGCCAGACTGCGGCGGGGTTCTTCGGCGGGGTTCTTCGGCGCGTAGTCCAGAATACTCATACCAGCGGCAGGGCATTCCGCCACCTTGATGGTCTGCTCAATGGGACGTTCAAACACATGGAACGCCTCGCCGTAGACCTCGCTGACTGTTGCCCGGACGCTTTGGCAGAGCTGCGGTCGGGATTGATACATGGTCAGCAGGATGCCGGCGATTTTCAGCGAGGGATTGAAGTGGGCTTGCACCGTGCGTACCAGCTCCAGTACATCGGGGATACCCTCGCTGGCGAGGTAGTGAGCCTGCACAGGAATGATGCAGTAATCTGCGGCGGTCAGCGCGCTGACCGTTAGCAGCTCGTGCTTCAGTCCGCAGTCGATGATGATATAGCGATAGGTGTCGCGCAAGGTATCTGTGATATGCTTGAGCATTGCTTCGCAGCTGCGGCTGCTGTCACCGTAGGGCTGATACTGGGATAGCTGCATGATTTGCAGCCGGGCCGCGGCATCTGCCAGCCTGCGATTGGCGGGAATGATGTCCATGCCGGTATCGCTATGTAGGATAGCCTTTTGCAGATGCTGCGCAATGTCCTCCGGATAGTCGATGGCGGCCAGCAGCAGGGAAGCCAGTGTGTGCTTCATCTCGCCGGCGGTATATCCCAGTGCCGCAGTCAGATTGCCCTGCGGGTCGTTGTCAATGAGCAAGACCTTCTGGCCTTCAGCGGTCAGCGGTCAGCGCGGCGCCCAGGTTCAAGGCCGTCATCGTTTTCCCGACACCACCCTTGGAATTTGTAATGGCAATGATAGTTGAATCCTTCATAAATAGAAGCTCCCTTCAAAAATGAGACCTGAATCGATCTGCTTGAGATGATCACCTCCCTTGGGCAGCTGCGGTGGATTTCGTATTGCGCAAATACGGCCTATTTCATGTCAGTGAAAATAGGGACAACGCCAGAAACCCTTGTAAAATCAAGGCTTTCCCGTGTTGTCCCTATTATATATCACTCACATCCCCTGCACGATGCCGCCTGTTGCCGCCAGCAGCTGGGGGTCCGTCACCCGCAGCATCAGATTGCGGGTATCCTGGCCGCCGCTGTACAGCCGCAGGATCTCCACCTGATACTCCCGCGTCTCGCTGCCGTTGACGGTGGAGAGAATGGTGGCCGGACCGCATTTCACCTCATGGGCCGCCGCCACGGGAATGGCCTGGGCCTGGTCAATGAATCCGGCGTCTGCCACCTTGCCGAAGATACCGCCGTTGGTGTTGGCTGTCAAGGTGCCCACGTCACGCTGCACGGTGAAATCGCCCCGCAGCTCGCCGGGGTCGCCCTTCTGGCCCCGCTTCACCGCCTTCACCGTGGTCTCCATGATGGAGCCGCCGCTGAGGGTCATCAGCTGCGCCGTGTCCACATCGGTGATGCCGTGGCCCAGCGCGCCGTAGCTGGCGGTCCGGGGGTCGTAATAGGTCAGCGTACCGATACCGGCCATGCTGTCCCTGATCCACGCGCCCAGCCGGTAAACGCCGTCACTTCCACACTGGGGCGTATCGGTAAAGGTCACCAGCCGCTCGCCGCGCCGCACCTGCATGGAGACCGGCGTACTGCCGTTTTTTTGTAGCAGCGATTGCAGCTGCTCCGTGGACTGTACGCGGGTGTCGTTGACCTTCAGAAGAAGGTCGCCCACCTTCAGGGTATCGCTGCCCTCCAGCGACACCACCAGCGCGCCGTCGGCGAACAGCTTGATGCCCACCGCCTTACCCAGCGGGATCAAGGTGCGCTCTCCTTCCGCCGCCCACGCGGGGGAGATGAGGGAAAACGCCAGCAGACAGGAGAAGAGAAGGGAAAGCCATCGTTTTTTTCGCGTCTCATACAAATCGATCACCCTTTCTCGGCGAAACGCCGCCGCGCTTCGCCTGATCTGTCACCGGTGACTGGGTTATTTTCTGTCGAAAAAGTTCCGCTATGCCCGTTAAAAACAGGCAGCGGCGGCAAAGGATAGAATCCCATTTTTTACCAGCGTTTGCGGCGCGGAAAAGCAAATTGACAAAATAACCGCCCATCAGTATAATAAAAGCACACATAATGCGAATTATTACATGCCACAAGGAGGCACAATGGATATTTTTGAAAAATGCTATGCCCCGTCCCTGGCCGGTGAGCTGAAGGAAAAGGGCGTATACCCCTACTTTCACGCCTTGCAGTCCCGTCAGGATGTGGAGGTCACCATGGAGGGCAAGCGCCGCATCATGCTGGGCTCCAACAATTACCTGGGTCTGACCATCCAGCCGGAGGTGGTGGAGGCAGGCGTCAAGGCACTGGAGCGCTACGGCACCGGCTGCTCCGGCTCCCGGTTCCTCAACGGCACACTGGAGCTGCATCTGGAACTGGAGGCGGAGCTGGCCAGGTTCCTGCGGAAGGACGGTGTGGTCACCTTCGGCACCGGCTTCCAGTCCAACGTGGGCATCATCTCCGCGCTGGTGGACCGCCACGACTACGTGATCTGCGACAAGGAGAACCACGCCAGCATCTATGCCGGCTGCCAGATGAGCTACGGCAAGATGCTGCGCTACCGCCACAGCGACATGGCAGAGCTGGAGCGCATTTTGCAGAAGATCGACGGCAAAAACGGCGTCCTCATCGTCACCGACGGTGTGTTCTCCATGGGCGGCGACATCGCCAAGCTGCCGGAGATCTGCGCCCTGGCCAAAAAGTACGGCGCACGGGTCATGGTGGACGACGCCCACGGTCTGGGCGTACTGGGCGAGGGCGGCCGCGGCACCGCCAGCTATTTCGGCCTTGAGGATCAGGTGGACGTCTACATGGGCACCTTCTCCAAGTCCCTGGCGTCCTTGGGCGGCTACATGGCGGCCTCTGCCGAGGTGGCGGAGTTCGTGCGCCACGCGTCCCGTCCCTTTATCTTCTCCGCCTCCATCCCGCCCGCCAACTGCGCCACGGCGCTGGCGGCCCTGCGGCATCTGGAGGCCCATCCGGAGCTGCCGGAGCGGCTGCGGGACCTGAGTCTGTACGCCCGCAAGGGCTTTACGGAGCGGGGTGTCAAGATCCGGGAGAGCGCGCTGGAAGCGCCTACTCCCATCATTCCCCTGTATACTTACGAGACCTACTGGACACTGGAAGCGGCGGCGGAGATCTACGACCGGGGCGTGTATGTGAATCCCACGCTGCCCCCCGCCACGCCGGAGGGGGAGGCGCTGCTGCGCACCAGCTATATGGCTTCCCACACGGAAGCCCTGCTGGACGAGGCCATGGATATCATTTCCGACGTGATGGTGAAGCGCCATGGATAAGAGAGTCGCCATCGTCACCGGAGGTACCTCAGGTATCGGCAGGGCCACGGCCCTGGCCCTGCGGGAGAACGGCTATACCGTCTATGAGCTGAGCCGCCGCGCCGAGGGCATGCCCGGCATCCCCCACATTGTGGCGGATATCACCAAAGAGGAAACGCTTCGCTCCGCCGTGGCTCAGGTTCTGGCGGCGGAGGGCCGCATCGACCTGGTGGTGAACAACGCGGGCTTCGGCATCTCCGGCGCCATCGAGTTCACCGATACCCAGGAGGCCCAGCGGCTGTTTGACACCCTGTTTTTCGGCATGGTGCG
>CAKTMW010000071.1 GCA_934574095.1 uncultured Oscillospiraceae bacterium
GAGCCGCTGCTGCTGGTGCCTATTGCCATCGGCATGCTGGTGACCAACCTGCCCGGCGCGGAGATGTATCACGAGATACTCTTCGCCGGCGGACACATCCACTGGGATCTGTTCGGCGGCAACCCCATCACGGCGGAGTTTATCGCCGAGATGCAGGCTTCCGGCGTTTCCGAAGCGGTGCTCAACGGCGTCGCCGTGGGACAGACCGTCTCCGTGGGCCTCATCGACGTGCTGTATCTGGGCATCAAGCTGGGCATCTACCCCTGCCTGATCTTCATGGGCGTGGGCGCCATGACCGACTTTGGCCCGCTGATCGCCAACCCCAAGAGCCTGCTGCTGGGCGCTGCCGCGCAGTTGGGCATCTTCCTGACCTACGTGGGCTGCCGCCTGATGGGCTTCACCGGCGCTGAGGCGTCCTCCGTGGGTATCATCGGCGGCGCGGATGGTCCCACCGCCATCTTCGTCACCGCCATGCTGGCCCCGGCGCTGCTGGGCCCCATCGCCGTGTCGGCCTACTCCTATATGGCGCTGGTTCCCGTGATCCAGCCGCCTATCATGAAGGCGCTGACCACCGAAAAGGAACGCCAGATCGTCATGAAGCCTCTGCGTGAGGTCAGCAAGAAGGAGAAGATCATCTTCCCCATCGTGGTCACCATCTTTGTGGCGCTGCTGGTTCCCTCCGCCGCGCCGCTGATCGCCTGCCTGATGTTCGGCAATCTGGCCAAGGAGTGCGGCGTCACCGACCGTCTCAGCAAGACCATGCAGAACGAGCTGATGAACATCGTCACCATCTTCCTGGGCGTCAGCGTGGGCGCTACCGCCACCGGCGCGACGTTCCTCAGCCCCAAGACCCTGATGATCCTGGGTATGGGCATCGTGGCCTTCGGCTTCGGTACCGCAGGCGGCGTCCTGCTGGCCAAGTTCATGAACCTGTTCCTGAAGGAGAAGATCAATCCCCTTATCGGCTCCGCCGGCGTTTCCGCCGTTCCCATGGCGGCCCGCGTCAGCCAGAAGGTCGGTCAGGAGGCCAACCCCGGCAACTTCCTGCTGATGCATGCCATGGGCCCCAATGTGGCCGGCGTTATCGGCTCCGCCATCGCCGCAGGCGTCTTAATTTCGCTCTTCGGCTAATAGGAGGTAAACTATGGAATTTTTATCGAATAAACCCCTGCTGATCACCGATACCATCCTGCGTGACGCCCACCAGTCTCAGGCGGCCACCCGCATGACCATCGAGGACATGCTGCCGGCGCTGGAGCAGCTGGATTCCATCGGCTACTACTCGCTGGAGTGCTGGGGCGGCGCTACCTTTGACGCCTGCATGCGCTTCCTGAACGAGGACCCGTGGGAGCGGCTGCGCACCATCCGCAAGCACGTGAAGAACACAAAGCTGCAAATGCTGTTCCGCGGCCAGAACATTCTGGGCTACAAACACTACGCCGACGACGTGGTGGACGCTTTCTGCCGCAAGAGCATCGAGAACGGCATCGACATTATCCGCATTTTCGACGCCCTCAACGACGTGCGCAATCTGGAGCAGGCCATCAAGTCCACCAAGAAGTACGGCGGACAAGTGGAGGCTACCCTCAGCTACACCATGTCCCCCATCCACAACGAGGCCTACTTCGTGAAGCTGGCCAAGGAGCTGGAGCAGATGGGCGCGGACATGATCTGCATCAAGGACATGGCAAACCTGCTGCTGCCCATGGATGCCTACTCACTGGTGAAGGCGCTGAAGGAGACCGTCTCCGTCCCCATCCACCTGCACACCCACAACACCTCCGGCACCGGCGACATGACGCTGCTGATGGCGGCCTATGCCGGTGTGGATATCGTGGACACCGCCCTCTCCCCCATGGCCAACGGCACCAGCCAGCCCGCCACCGAGTCTCTGGTGGCCACGCTGAAGGGCACGCCCCGCGATACGGGCCTTGATCTGGGCAAAATGTCCGACGCCGCCGTCCACTTCCGCAAGGTGGCCCAGCGTCTGCAGGACGCCGGTATCCTGGATCCCAAGGTACTGCGTGTGGACACCAATACGCTGCTGTATCAGGTGCCCGGCGGCATGCTGTCCAACCTGATCTCCCAGCTGAAGCAGGCGGGCAAGGAGGACAAATACTACGACGTGCTGGCGGAGATCCCCCGCGTCCGCAAGGACTTCGGCTATCCCCCGCTGGTAACGCCCTCCAGCCAGATCGTAGGCACCCAGGCCGTCATGAACATCATCATGGGCGAGCGGTACAAAACCTTCCCCAAGGAGAGCCGCGCCATGCTGAAGGGCGAATACGGCAAGCTGCCCGGCGAGGTCAACGAGGAAGTCCGCGCCAAGGCGGGCATTGCCCCCGAGGACGTGATCACCTGCCGTCCCGCCGACCTGCTGGAGCCGGAGCTGGAGAAGTACAAGGCTGAGTACAAGGACATCGCCAAGAGCGAGGAGGACGTCCTGAGTCTGGCCCTGTTCCCTCAGGTAGCCCCCAAGTTCATCGAAAAGCGGGATCATCCCGTGGCCAAGGCTGCACCTGCGGCAACTCCCGCCGCCCCGGCAAAGTCCGCCGACCCCAACGCCGTCCGCGAGCTGTACGTGGAGTGGAAGGGTTAACATGACCGATCCCCCTCATGAGGACCTCATGAGGGGGATTTTTTGCGCGGCAAAACGGCGAATTCCTCTTGCGGCAGCGGGAATGGACATGGTACAATAAAAGCAGGAAAGACCAGATCCGTTTTTCCTGCGAAGGATATCCGCCAGCAAATCGGAAGTTGTTTTTGGAGGTGTCAACCATATGAAATGTCCATTTTGCAAAGAGGAAATGCGCGTTGGAAGCATTTCTCAAGACCGATATGCGCTGAAATGGGTTCCGGACGACCGGGATAGAGGATTATTGAACTTCACTCCACTTGTGAAAGGAATCAAACTGACGTCAATCGATGCGGGTATGACGGTAAAAGTATTCTATTGTGAAGCATGCAGGAAATTTATCATTGACCAGGATGATCTGCGTTAAGCATTAAATTTCAGCTTATCGGCAACACCGGATAACACCTCGAATTGGGAATTGCAGGAGCATTGATTAAAATGGGACTATTTGATCTTTTCAGGAAAAACAAAACGGAATTATCCGACGAGCAGGAAAAGTGGAATAAGATGTGGAACCTATGGGAAGAAAATCGTGCGGACACGCCCTATGCAGAATTGATGACCTATCAAAGTGAGATCAACAACGGCGGACACGACCAGTATTTCCTCAACGTTGAAAATACCGAATACCGGCGATTTGCAGAAAGAAATGGCAGCTTTAGAAACTGTTCTATCGGAAAAGCTGCAAAAGAATCTGCGAGACGCATATCGCGCCTACCAGCAATTGACCGACAGCGAATCTGACGAGGACGCGGAAGCTATACTGGAGCAATGTGACGATATATTCTATCAAAATGAAGAGGAAATCAACTGCATCCTCAAAGAGTATGCAGCCAAAATGAAGCTGTAACTGCTGGGCATCCTCCCCACTTTCCTGATTGACTTTCCCTCCCCTATCTGCTATACTACATCCGTTGAGGGAGTAGTCGGCGCGGCTGCGCGCGGTATGCCAACATGCTGGCAAACGCCTGGTATACCTTAATTGATGAGACTCATACAGTCGGAAGGCCGTATGTGTCTCAGGTTAGCAAGTGCTTACATGAGCGGATACGAGTTGTATCCGCTCATTTTTATGCGGAGTGAGGAAGTAACTATGGGTTTGTTGGAACTGTTTTTGCTGGCGATCGGGTTGAGCATGGACGCCTTCGCCGTGTCGGTGTGCAAGGGCCTTGCCATGCAGAAGGTCAATTTCCGCAGCGCCGCCATCTGCGGCGTGTGGTTCGGCGGCTTTCAGGCGCTGATGCCCTTCATCGGCTATCTGCTGGGCGCGGGGTTTGAGAAGTACATCAACGCCGTGGCGTCGTGGATCGCCTTTGTGCTGCTGGCGCTGATCGGCGGCAACATGATCCGCGAGGCGCTCAGCAAGGAGGAGGAATACACCTCCGCCGCGCTGGACATGAAAACCATGTTCCTGATGGCGGTAGCCACCAGCATCGATGCGCTGGCCGTGGGCATCACCTTCGCCTGCGTGCCGGTAGAGATCATGGCCGCCAGCCAGCTGATGAACACTGTGGTGGCGGTGTGCCTGATCGGCCTGACCACCTTCACCATCTCCTGCGTCGGCGTGAAGGCCGGCAGCGTGTTCGGCGCCCGCTACAAGTCCAAGGCGGAGTTCGTGGGCGGCACAATTTTGATCTTGATCGGCGTCAAGATCCTGCTGGAGCATCTGGGGGTACTGTAAAAAATAACGGCACTCACTTTCGTGAGTGCCGTTATTTTTTAATCAACGATATCCACAGAAACCTTGGCGCCTGTACGCTGGGCGTAGGAGCGCACCACCGTGCGGATCTCCTTGGCGATGCGGCCCTGACGGCCGATCACCTTGCCCATATCCTCTGGGGCAACGCGCAGCTCCAGCGTCAGCTCGTCGCCGTTCTCGACCTCGGTCACGGTGACCTGGTCGGGATGCTGGAC
>CAKTMW010000072.1 GCA_934574095.1 uncultured Oscillospiraceae bacterium
CTCTACCACGCCATGCTGGGCTGCTTCAAGCTGGGCATCAAGGAGGCCGAGACCGGCCCCATGCTGGAGACCAACGAAAAGGTCCAGTCCCAGTGGAAGGACTTTGACATCGAGCAGCACAAGCGCCGCCGCTGCTTCATCAAGAAGCTGAAGTAATATGCAGAACTATAAATTTACCATCGCCTATGACGGCACACGGTTTTTCGGCTGGGAGCGCCAGCCGGATAAGGACACCATTCAGGGCAAGATCGAGGCGGTGCTGACCCGTCTGGCGGGCCAGCCGGTGGAGATCATCGGCGCGGGCCGTACCGACGCGGGCGTTCACGCCCGTGCCATGGTGGCAAACGCTCAGCTGGACGTAAAGGAATCCCCGGAGGAGATCAGGGACTACTGCAACCGCTATCTGCCGGACGCCATCGCCGTCCGGGAGGTGAAGCCCTGCGCCTCCCGGTTCCACGCCCGGTACAACGCGCTGGGCAAGACCTACCGCTACACGGTGTTCGTGGGGGAAGTCAAGCCCATCTTCGACCGGAAGTACGTCACCATTCTGCCCTATGTCCCCGATGTGGAGCGGATGCGGCAGGCCGCCGCCTATGTGACGGGCGAACACGACTTTGCCGCCTTCTGCGGCAATCCCCGCATGAAGAAATCCACCGTCCGCACGGTGGATACCATCGACATTCAGCAGCGGAAGGACCGCATCACGTTTACCTTCCACGGCAACGGTTTTTTACAGAATATGGTAAGAATCCTGGTAGGGACACTGCTGGAGGTGGGCCGGGGCTTCTGGGAGCCGGAGCAGGTGCAGACCATTCTGGACAGCCGCGACCGCAAGCAGGCCGGCCCCACCGCCCCGCCGGAGGGCCTGTGTCTGATGAAGGTGGACTATTGAAAAAGCGCCGGAGGCTGTCCGCCTGCTGTGGACAGCCTCCTTATTTCACCCCAAAACGCCTTTTTATTGGTACATTACCATCAATTATAGGGACAAAACGGTACATAAACCGCCTTTATCAGTACGCAAAAGACACCCCGTTAGGGGTGTCTTTTGCAGCTTGTCGAAAAAGGGCATGGCCCTTTTTCGACAAAAGAGGTTTCGCTGCGACCCGCGCTTTTCCGCCCATACATGGGCGAAAAAACACTCTCTCCGCATAAAGTATTTTTTGCCACGCACATGTCGCGGCAAAAAATGATCCCATTAGTTCGCCGCCATAGCGGGCGGCGAATTCTGCGAAGCTCTTTTTGGCAGGCCAGAAAAGACACCCCTGACGGGGTGTCTTTTCCGTTTTCGCGATTTACTTGACGCAGATGGTCTCGATCTCCACCAGCGCGCCCTTGGGCAGGGCGCCGACCTCCACAGCGGAGCGGGCGGGGTACTGGCCCTCGGTAAAGAACTCGGCGTACACCGCGTTCATGGCGGCGAAATCGCCCATGTTCTGCAAAAACACGGTGGTCTTCACCACGTTGTCCATGGTCAGGCCGGCCTCGGTCAGGATGGCCTTGATGTTGGTCAGCACCTGGCGGGTCTGCTCGGTGATGCCGCCGGGGACGAACTCGCCGGTGGCGGGATCAAAGGGCACCTGGCCGGAGGTGACGAGGAAACTGCCGCAGTCAATAGCCTGGGAGTAGGGGCCGATGGCGGCAGGGGCGTTGGTGGTGGAAATGATCTTCTTCATGGAAACGTCCTCCTTCTGATATTCGGTGCTCTTATGGTACACCACCGGCGGCGAAAAGTCAACGAGGAACCAATCTCCCACCCCCGCCGTATACTGATGCAGGGAGAGCTTTCTCCCGCAAGGTTTTATGCAGAAGAGGGAGGCGCATATGAACCATATCATTTCCATCCGGGACGCCGCCCTGACGTATCAGGCCCGCAACGGCGAGGTAGAGGCCCTGGGCGGCGTATCCTTCGACGTGGCGGAGGGAGAATTCGTCAGCATCGTGGGGCCCTCCGGCTGCGGCAAATCCACGCTGCTGGGGGTGCTGGCGGGACTGGAGACCCTGGACGGCGGCACGGTGGCGCTGTACGGCCGGCCCATCGCGGGGGCCAGCGGACAGATGGGCTTCATGCCCCAGCGGGATCAGCTGTTTGAATGGCGCTCCATCCGGGACAATGTGATGCTGGGGCTGCAAATCTGCCGGGACCGGGACCCGGCTCACCACGACCACGTGGAAACGCTCTTAAAGCGTTACGACCTGTCGGAATTCGCCGCCAAGCGGCCCGACCAGCTGTCCGGCGGTATGCGCCAGCGCTGCGCCCTGATCCGCACACTGGCCACCGGGCCGGATATCCTGCTGCTGGATGAACCCTTCTCCGCCCTGGACTATCAGACCCGGCTGGCGGTATCCGGCGACATCTGGCGCATCATCCGCTCCGAGGGCAAGACTGCCCTGCTGGTGACCCACGACATCTCCGAGGCCGTCAGTATGTCGGACCGGGTGGTGGTGCTGTCCCGGCGGCCCGCCACGGTCAAGGCGGTGTTCGACATGGGGGAGCTGCGGCAGCTGGACCCCATGAAGCGGCGGGAAAACCCTGCCTTTCCCCGGTATTTCGACGCCATATGGAAGGAGCTGGAGCTGCGTGAATGAACCTTCCCTGTCGCCCAAACGGGCGCTGTATCTGCGCCGGGAGCGGCGGCAAAGCCGCCGGGTGCGGCTGTGGCAGCTGGCGATCCTGGTGGGCTTTTTCGCCTTCTGGGAGCTGAGCTGCCGCGTGGGACTCAGTGACGGGTTTCTGGTCAGCAGTCCCAGCCGCATCGCGGCCACCTTTCTGAATCTGTGCCGTAGCGGTGACGTGCTGCTGCACGTAGGCGTCTCCTGCTGGGAGACGGCGGTGGGCTTCCTGCTGGGCACCGCCGCGGGGACGGTGGTGGCCGTGGCCATGTGGTGGTGGCCCACATTGAGCCGGGTGCTGGACCCCTATCTGGTGGTGCTCAACGCCCTGCCGAAAACGGCGCTGGGCCCCATCTTCATCGTGTGGATGGGGGCCGGAACAGGCGCTATCATCGTCATGACGCTGGCCATCTCGCTGATCGTCACCATTTTGAACATGTACGAGGGCTTCCGGGCAACGGACGCCCAGAAGACCCGGCTGATGGCCGTCATGGGCGCCAGCCGCTGGCAGCTTCTGTGGATGCTGGTGTTTCCCGCCAACTACGCCACGCTGCTGAACACCCTGAAAGTCAATGTGGGCCTTTCGTGGGTAGGCGTTATCATGGGCGAGTTTCTTGTCTCACGGGCCGGTCTGGGGTATCTGATCGTGTACGGCTCCCAGGTGTTCAACATGGACCTGGTGATGACCAGCGTCCTGTTGCTGCTGGTGGCTGCGGTGGTCATGTACCGGCTGGTGCTGTGGGTGGAAAAAATACTGTATCATTTATTGGGGGTAAAAGCATGAAAAAAATCATCGCGCCTGTGCTCTGCGCCCTGTTGCTGCTGCCGCTGCTGTGCGGCTGCGGCACGGGGACGGCGGAAGCGGAACTGACCACGGTACGCCTGAACGAAGTGACCCACTCGGTGTTCTACGCGCCCCAGTATGTGGCGCTGGAAAAGGGCTTCTTCGCCGAGGAGGGTCTTGCCATCGAGCTGACCAACGGCGGCGGGGCCGACAAGGTGATGACCGCCGTGGTCTCCGGCCAGAGCGACATCGGCCTGGCCGGTCCGGAGAGCTGCGTCTACATTTACAACCAGGGCAAGGACGACTATCCGCTGGTGTTCGGCCAGCTGACAGCCTGCGACGGCGCGTTCCTCATGGGCCGGGAGGATGTGCCCTTCGACTGGGAGGACCTGCGGGGCAAGACCATCATCGGCGGCCGGAAGGGCGGCGTACCGGAGATGACGCTGGAATACGTGCTGCGGCAGCACGGCCTGGACCCCCAGGTGGACGTGACCGTGGACACCAGCGTGCAGTTCAATATGATGGCCGGCGCCTTTACCGGCGGTCAGGGGGACTATGTGACGCTGTTCGAGCCCGCCGCCACCCAGGTGGTCACCTCCGGCGAGGGGTATATCCTCTGCTCCATCGGGGCGGAGAGCGGTGCCATCCCCTACACCGCTTACTTCGCGTCCCAGAGCTACCTCCGGGACCATGACGACGTGATCGCCGCCTTCTGCCGGGCCATTGCCAAGGCGCTGGACTGGGTGGACACCCACACCGACCGTGAGGTGGCCGAGGCCATCATCGCCCAGTTCCCCGATACCAGCATCGACACGCTGACCGCCGTTACCGCCCGCCACCGTGAGATCGGCGCGTGGAACACGCCCCTGACCATGGAGAAGGCAGCCCTGGAGCGGTTGGAGACGGTCATGACCCAGGCGGGAGAGCTGACCGAGGCGGAATGGGTGGATTTCGACCAGCTGGTGGATAACCACTGGGCCGCCGCGGCGCGATAACCGCCAGCCGCCCCCGCGGCGCGCTTGGCATGACCAACAGCAAAAAGGAAGGACACCGGTTACGCTACTCCTGATAGGGGTACCTTGAAGCGTGTCCTCGGATTAGGCAGGCAGTGCAATTGTACTGTCTGCCTTTTC
>CAKTMW010000073.1 GCA_934574095.1 uncultured Oscillospiraceae bacterium
ATGCTCCGTTAGCTCAGTCGGTAGAGCACCTGCCTTTTAAGCAGGGTGTCCGGGGTTCGAATCCCCGACGGGGCACCTGACGGTGGACTGTTGCGTCAGTGAGAGTCGAATCCCCTCCAATGGTCAACCCCTCGATGGGGTGCCGTGGGAGTTTCCGTATACCGACGGAGAGTCGATTCTCTTTTGCATTGCCGCTTTACAGCTCCACCAATACACCTCCGCAAATACACCTTGACAGTCAAACGGTATCATTGCTACAATGCAGTAAACGGTGAACGGCAGGGAAAGACATAGGGAGGACCGTGCAGATGAAGAACGCGAGAGGCAAAAAGCTGGCGCAGGTGGGCTGGCTGCTGGTGGTGATCGGCGCGGCGGCGCTGCTGTGCCTGCTCTTTCTGCCCTGGTCCATGGCGGGGGCGGCGGGATTGGCTGACGGCGTGGAGATCAAGAGCGTGACGGTGATGAGCGCCACAGTCTCGGAGGCGCCGGTGATGCGCACCACGGAGGACGACACGTTCTGCCGGGAGTTGGCCGACTGCTTCCGGGAGAACAGCGTCCGGTGGAGCGGCTTTGCCTCCAATATCTTTACGCAGGATCACGGAACGGCGTATAGCATCGTTATGAGCTGCTCCGACGGACAGACGGTGGTATGCCGGTTTTTCGAGGGGAAGCTCTGCTGCGGGCGCTTTCGCTACGCCATGACGGCGGCGGGGGAGGCCCGGCTGCGGGAGTATGTCACCGCGCTTGCGGAGAGTTGAAAAAAACGCCTTGGGCTGCGGCCCAAGGCGTTTTTCTATCTTACATAAAGCCTGTCAGATCGGTGAAATCCTCCACCGGGGCAAAGGGCGTCGGCTCACTGCGGTCAGGGAGCAAGTCGGCCAACTCGTCCTCTTCCTCTGCGGGAACGTAGTCCGCGAACTGGTAGCGGAGACCGTTCTCCTCAAAGACCTCACTCTCATGCTCCACCTGCCAGCGGGGATCGGCGTCCAGATCGGGAAAGAAGGCGTCGGCCTGAGCGTCGGCAAAGACCTTGGTGAGATACACCCGCTCGCACAGGGGGAGAAACAGGCGGTACACGCTCTCACCGCCAATGACGGCGGCATCCTCTCCGGCGGTGAACACCGCCTGGACGGGAGTGTGGGCGATCTCAGCATCCGGGGCGGTGAGGTCGGGATTTGCGGTCAGCACGATGTTGCGGCGGCGGGGCAGGCCCTTGCCGCCGGGCAGGCTTTGCAGGGTCTTGCGGCCCATCAGCACGGTTTTGCCCTCCGTCAATTCGCGGAAGCGCTTCATGTCGGCGGAAATATGGAACAGCAAGTGATTATCCTTGCCAATGCCCCAGTTCTGGGATACGGCGGCGATGGCGAACATAGGCGTTTCTCCTTTACAGGTCAGATGGCGACGGGAATCTCGTCGTCAAAGGGCAGGGGATGATAGCCCTCCAGCGAGAAGCTGTCACGGGTAAATTGGTAGAAATCGGTGACGGTTTCATCCATGCGGAAGGTGGGGGCGGGCTGGGGCTCCAGGGCCAGCAGCTTCTCCACAGCGGGGACATGGCGGTCATAGATGTGGGCGTCGGCAATGACGTGGACCAGCTCGCCGGCCTTCAGGCCGGACACCTGCGCCATCATGTGGACCAGGACGCTGTACTGCACCACGTTCCAGTTGTTGGCGGTCAGCATATCCTGACTGCGCTGGTTGAGGATGGCGTTCAGCGTGTCGCCGGACACGTTGAAGGTCATGGAATAGGCGCAGGGGTACAGGGCCATCTCGTGGAGGTCCTGGAAGTTATAGAGGTTGGTGAGGATACGGCGGCTGGCGGGGTTGTGCTTCAGGTCGTACAGCACACGGTCCACCTGGTCCATCTCACCCTCCGGGTACTGGTGCTTGACGCCCAGCTGATAGCCGTAGGCCTTGCCGATGGAGCCGGTCTCGTCGGCCCAGCTGTCCCAGATGTTGCCCCGCAGGTCGTGGACGTTGTTGGACTTCTTCTGCCAGATCCACAGCAGCTCGTCGATGCAGGATTTGAAGTACGTCCGCCGCAGAGTCAGGATAGGGAACTCCTTACTGAGGTCGTAGCGGTTGATGACGCCGAATTTCTTCACGGTGTGGGCGGGGGTGCCGTCGGCCCAGTGGGGACGGACGTTCTGGTCGGTGTCCCACACGCCGTTTTGCAGAATATCCCGGCAGTTCTGTTTGAATACCTCGTCAGCGTAGCTCATGGGGTGCTCCTCCTGTGGTGCGATTTGTATCATTGTAGCAAAAACAGAAGGCCATAGCAAGCCTTCTGTAGAAATACGCTTATTTAAAATTGTAGGGGTGGACAGAGTCGTCCGCCCCTACAAAACGGTAAGAAGCACTGCGATTTTATTCATCCATATCCACGGTAATATTGTCCGTGCCGTGTTCCTCGAATTCTCCTAAGTACGTCTCCATGCGGGCCATGATCTCGTCGTAGTTCTCTGGGGTGATGGGGGGATCGTTCATATCCCGCAGGGCCAGCTCCTGGGCCAGAATTTCAAAGAAGGTGGTGTCCTCATAGGCCATGATGGCCTCGTGGATGCCGCCTTCGGCAAAGGCGCGGCTGGGGATCAGCTCGCCGTGATACAGCTCCGTCAGGGAGGACATGCCCTGGCCCAGACAGTGGGAGAACACCAGACTTTCCACCTGATCGTATTCCCGGATGCGGTCGTCGCCCCGTGTGGAGTTCAGCACCCAGTTGCCGATGTACACCAGGTCCAGCAAGCGCCGGAATTGCTTTTGTGTCATTTTCAGTTCCATAAAAAGCCACCTCCTGTGGGACAATTCTTCGATGCCAATCATTATAGCACGGCTGTCAATGGGATGCTATACGGAAAGCGGAGAAAATAAGGGCGTAATTTCCGGCAGAATTGGGAAAAACTATGCGCCGCCGCTATACAAAGCGGACGGGGTATGGTATATTGAAAGCAGAGAGAGTATATAGGAAGGGGAACAATGCCATGAAGAAAGGACTCGCATTGCTGCTGGCGCTGGTGCTGGCGGCCGGCCTGCTGGGCTGCGGAAGCGCCGCCGGGGAGGACAGCCGGCTGACGCTGGCCCGGAAGGCGCTGCCGGATGAGCCGGAGCTGACGATAGCCGGTATCGCCAATCTGGACGACGTGTGCCTGGTCTGGGTGACGGCAGGCGGCGGTGAAGAGCCGCTGCGGTGCTATCCGCTGGAGTTTCAGGTGACGGGGGAGAACCGCTACGCCTTCACGGCGGTGCTGGAGGCGGAAATGCCTATACAGGATATCTACGTATGCCATCGAGAAGGGTTGGGCGATTTTGTGCTGGTGAACAATCCGGATTTTGCCGAGGTGGTGGTCACCATGGAGGACGGCGAGGAGACCTCGGAGCAGGCGCCACGTGAGCTGCCCGCGGCGTTTATGCTGCTGACCGGGGATTACGACTATCGGTTTGTGGACAAAAACGGCGACGAGATGGCCGGATAGGTGAAAAAAGAGGGCGGTCCGGCGATTTTTTGCTTGTGAATGGCGGCGGAGCATAGTATAATATTATGCCAGTTAAATTTGCAAGCGAGGAGTGGGTGTATGGACGAACGGCCCATCGGGGTATTTGACTCCGGTCTTGGCGGGCTGACTGCCGTGCGGGAGATCCGCAGCATATTGCCCTTCGAGAACATTATATACTTCGGAGACACGTCCCGTGTCCCCTATGGCGGGAGATCGCGGGAAATTCTACTGAAATACGCCCGGCAGGATGTACACTTCCTGCGGAGCTTTGACATCAAGGCGCTGCTGGTGGCCTGCGGCACCGTGTCCAGCAATGTGCTGCCGGACTTGCAGCGGGAGAGCCAGCTGCCCATTCTGGGCGTGGTGGAGCCCGCCTGCCGCAAGGCGCTGGCCGTCACCCGCAATAAGCGGGTGGGGCTGATCGCCACCGCCGCGTCGGTGCGCTCCGGCGCGTATGAGCGCACCATCGCCGCCATGGACGGCG
>CAKTMW010000074.1 GCA_934574095.1 uncultured Oscillospiraceae bacterium
GAGCCGGACGGCACCGAGCGCATCGCCAGCATGGAGCTGCTGCGGCTGGCCTTCCCCCGCCGGGTATTCACCCTGTCCCAGACGGAGTACGTCATCGACCGGGTGAAGTGGCTGTTTGACCACCGTGAGCTGGTGGGCGGCCTGCGGTTCGTCCATGAGCCCGCCACGCTGCGGTTCTTCACCGGCGTACTGAAGCCCATCGGCGACTGGCCGGAGAAGCTGGCCGCGGCGTACAGAGCGGATTTTGGGGACGAGCAGTAACATACTTTTGCGTCTACCGATAGAAATTCTGTAGGGCGGGGCCAATGTGCCCCGCCGCCGTCGCTGCGGCGAGCATCGTGCGGCGGGCCACACGGGGCCCGCCCTACGGATATTTTCCGGTGGTGCTTTCGTAGCCCTTGCCTCTCCCTTCGGGAGAGGTGGCCGAGCGCAGCGAGGACGGAGAGGGGCGGAACGTTAAAAAAACATGCCGGTGTCGACACGTTAAGAAAATATGCCAGTGGCATATTTTTAGTGTCGATCTCAGCGGCTATGCCGCTGTAGCATCCATCTTGGTTTGCACCGCATCATCTTTTAGTTCCGATCGCGGCAGCTATGCTGCCGCAGCATCCATCCGGATTTGCACCGCATCATCTCGGCTCCCCTCTCAGTCACCTACGGTGACAGCTCTCCCAAAGGGAGAGCCAAGGGAGGGGCAGAGCCCCTCCCCTACGCACCGCCTACCGGCAATCCACACCTGCCCCCTCTGACGAGGAAGCCAAGAACGGATTGCCACGCCAGTGTGAGCACTGGCTCGCAATGACCAGCTTTTTGACAGACTGAAAGGATGCAAGCCTTGGCTTGCATCCTTTTTTTATTCCGTATATTCATTGAACCATGCGCGGGCCTCGAAGGGCTTTTTCACCTTCAGCTTCACCGGCTCGTCCGCCGGTATGCCCACAGGCAGCAACCCTTTCAGCTGATAGCGCTCCGGCATATTCACCACCGCCGCCAGCTCTTTCGCGCAGTCCCGGACGTTGCCCTGATACCAGCAGCTCTCATACCCCAGCGCTTTGATGGCCAGCAGCATATTCTCCATGGCGGCGGCGAAATCCTCCATGTAATAGAAGTGCCCGTCGGCGGCCACCGCCTCCTGGGCAAACACCAGGATGAAGGCCGGGGCGCTCTGACCGGAGGGACGCTGGAATATCTTCTTCACCGCCCGCACCTTTTCCGGGTCGTCCACCGCTACAAAGGCGGTGGTCTGACGGTTGCAGCCAGAGGGCGCGGCGACGCCCGCTTTCAGGATCAGCTCCAGATCATGGCGCAGCACAGGGATATCCTGGAACGCACCCCGATAGCTGGAGCGGTCGAAGATCGTATCGAGGACGGCATTGCCGCAGTCGGTCTTTTCAGACTCCGTTACCGGCAATGCCTTCTCCCGCCGGACGCCCTGATAGGAGCCGTCCTCACAGGTTCCGGCGGGCAGATAGCCCATGCTTTCATAGTAGTCGTTCAAAAAGGCGTTGTCCACGGCACAGTCCAGCCGCATAAAGCGCTTTCCGTGTTCCACCGCAAGGCGCTCCGCCTGCGCCAGCAGCTCACGGCCAGCGCCGCGTACCGCCGGGTCAGTGACAAGGTTATGGACATAGTAGGCGGGGGAACCGGCCCGATCCAGCCAGCGGTCGTCGCTTTGCAGCAGAACGACAGCGCCCGCCACAGCGCCGTCACCATTGTCCGCCAGCACGTAGAGGTTGCCCAACTCCCGCTGCTGCTGATAGTATGATTTAGGGTAGACGTTCAGATAGTCCGTGTCGTTCCACTGGTGGATATTCTGCCGGTTCATCCAGTCTACACGCTGTTCAAACAGGGCAAATACGGCGTCGAGTTCACCGGCTGCCGCAGGGCGAAGGGTATAGGCCATGGTGGGTTCCTCCTATTACTTTTTCAAGAGAGCCGTCCCGGAAGGACGGCTCTCTTAATGGTTATACAATATCGTACAGCTGCCGCAGGTCGTCGATCTCGTAGTCGATGCGCAGGCCATCGGGACGGGGCGTGTGGCCGGGATTGTACCAGCAGCAGGGCAGACCGCAGTTGTTGGCGCCCCGGATATCGCTGGAAATGCTGTCGCCGATGACAAGGCAATTGTCCCTGGTGATGCCGTCGATGTGGGCGAAGACGTAGTCAAAATACGCCGCCGACGGCTTGGCGGCGCCCGCCTCCTCGCTGATGAAGGCGGCGGTGATATCGGGGACGATGGGGCTTTTCGCCAGACGGCCCCGCTGGACGGAGGCCACCGCATTGGTGACAAGATACAGCTTGTGGCTGCGGGCGAGGGTGTGGCACACCTCCTGGGCGTAGGGCAGCATAAAGGCGCACTGGCTCAGGGTATGGAGATGCAAGGCGTTGCAGCCCTCGGCGTCCCGGTCAAGCCCCATGGCCGACAGGAAATTGCGGAAGCGCTGCACCACCAGAAACTCCTTGGTGCACTCGCCCCGGTCAAAGGCCGCCCACATCTCGTTGTTGCAGCACTCGTACAGCTGGAACGTCTCATCGCTGTCGGGAATGTCGAACTGGCGGCAGACGGCGTGAAAGGCCTCCTGATTGGCCCGGTCGAAGTTGAACAGGGTATTATCCGCGTCAAATAGTAAGTAGGGGTAGTTCATCGTTGCTTCCTTTATACAAATAATGCGTTTTCCGCCGGGCGGGCATAGACCTCCTCCAGCTCGCTCTTGTGGTAGAGGTAGCCGGGATCGTCGTAGTATTTGGCTCCGGCGGGGCAGCCCTTGACGCAGGCGCAGCACTTGATGCAGATGCCGGGTACCTGCGACGGGTCATCGGGGTCGATGCTGCCCATGGGGCAGTGGGCGGCGCACCAGCCGCAATTGCTGCACTTATCCATGTCCGTTTTAGGCTTCACCTTCAGAATATTGATGGGATTCCCATGGCGGTCGCGGGGCGTATAGTAGGGGCGGATGGGGTCGCAGCCGCCTACGGTGACGGGCTCGGTATCCCCCGCCGCCAGACGGGCGGCGATACGGTCGGCAAAATCATCCATCTCCGCCATGTCGGCGTCGTTGGGACGGCCAGCGCCCAGGGTGCGGGAAAAGCTGTGCTCCCCCACAAAGGCCGCGCCCGCCACGCAGGTAAAGCCGTCGGCGGTCAGCAGTTTTGATAGCTCCATCAGGGCGTCGTCATAATTCCGGTTGCCGAACAGCGCAACAGGAACGGCCAACGCTCCCGCGCCATGCACCATGTCCCGCAGGTACGGCATCAGCAGATTGGGCACGCGGCCCGCGTAGGTGGGGCAGCCCACCACCGCCAGATCGCCCGCCGGGATAGTCAGCTCCTTCTTTCGCACTTCCGGCAAGGTATAGCTGTACTCGGCATAGGCCGCGCCCAGCTTGTCCGCCAGACGGCGGGCAATGCGGCGGACGGTCTTTTCCGTGGTGCCGGTGCCGCTGAAATACACGGCGTGAACGGTGGCAATGGACATGGCGCTCCCTCCTTCTCTCCTGTGGGCGCTGTCAGACCTGAAAATCCTCCGGCGACAGCTTGGATGTGTTCAGTTCCGCGGGCCGGGACGGCACACGGCGCATGGGGTCGTAGCGGAAGGCGGGACACTTGTCCGTGTCCGCCACCACGCCCCGCTTGACGCAGGCCACATGGCCGTCGTCAATGCGGGCGCCCCGGCGGCAGTAGGCGCAGCGGGGCTCGATATTCTTCCGGAACAGCTTCACGGTTCTCTCCCTCCCTATTGCGGCCTTACAGGCTGTACAGCTTGATCTGGCCGTCCTCGGCGGTGGCTTTCAGCTGGGTGATGGGGTTCTCGAAGGCGTCGATGATGAGATTGGCCATGGGGTCCTCCAGCTCCTTCTGGATGCAGCGGCGGAGGTTCCGGGCGCCGTAGGCGGCGGAATAGGACTTCTTCACCAGCAC
>CAKTMW010000075.1 GCA_934574095.1 uncultured Oscillospiraceae bacterium
CCCCTTAAGGGGCTTCGTCCGTAATAGGCCCTTATAGGGCCTGGTCAAACCTCCGGCTTAGCCGGAGGTTTTGATTTCGTTCTGACGGCGGCAAAACGAGCATATAGTGGCATGAGGTGAAGCGTATGCAGATTCATGTGGTGCGAGGAGGCGAGACGCTGTACGGCATCGCGCGGCGATACGGCGTCAGCGCAACGCTGCTGGGACGGCTGAACCAGGTGCCGGCCGGCGGGGCGCTGGCGGTGGGTCAGACGCTGGTGGTCTACGAGCCGGAGCGGGTACATGTGGTGCGGCCCGGCGAGACGCTGGCGGGCATCGCCCGCCGGGAGGGCGTGACGGTGCTGTCCCTCTACCAAAACAACTACTTTCTGGGCGGGCGGGACCGGATACTGCCGGACGAAGAGCTGATCCTCTCGCTGAAAGGCGAGAAGTCCGGCACACTGGGCGTCAACGGCTACGCCTATCCCTTCATTCCCCGGACGCTGCTGTATGCGGTGCTGCCCTATATGACCTATCTGACGCCCTTTACCTACGGTATCACGGCGGAGGGCGCTCTGGTGGTCCCCAACGACGGACCGCTGATCGCCGCGGCGGCGGAGTATCAGGTCCAGCCGTGGATGCACCTGTCCACACTGACGGAGGCGGGCAGCTTTGACAGCCGTCTGGGCGGGGCGCTGCTGGAAAATGAGACGGCCCAGGCGGCCCTTACGGACGCCATTGCTGCCAACATGGCGGAGAAGGGCTATCAGGGGCTGGATGTGGACTTTGAGTACCTGGAGGGCCGGCAGGCGGCGGCCTACGCCGCCTTTATCGCCGCCCTGCGGCAGCGGATGAACCCCATGGGCTGGCCGGTGATCGTGGCGCTGGCCCCCAAATCCAGCGCCGGACAGAAGGGACTTCTCTATGAAGCACACGACTACGCCGCCCTGGGCCGGGCGGCCAACGGCGTACTGCTGATGACCTACGAGTGGGGCTATACCGCCGGGCCGCCCATGGCGGTGGCTCCCCTGCCCCAGGTGCGGCGGGTGCTGGACTACGCGCTGACGGAGATCGCCCCGGAGAAGGTCTTCCTGGGCGTACCTACCTACGGCTACGACTGGCCGCTGCCCTTCCGGCAGGGGATCACGCGGGCGGTCTCCCTGTCGCCCCAGGAAGCGCTGGCGCTGGCGCGGCGGTACGGGGCGGAAATCCAATACGACGAGACGGCCCAGTCCCCCTGGTTCCGCTACACGGCGGACAGCGGCACCGTCCACGAGGTGTGGTTCGAGGACGCCCGGTCCAGCCTGGCCAAATTCCGTCTGGCGGTGGAAAACGGCTTGCAGGGGGTGGGGCTGTGGAACCTGATGCGGGACGCACCCCAGACGTATCTGGTGTTAAACGGTGCGTTTACCATCGAAAAGATGGCGTAAGTGCAAAAAAGCAGAGGCTGAAACGCAGCCTCTGCTTTTTTATGAAAGGAGAGAGAGAATAACAATGTGAAAACACTTTTCTTTGGCTGATATCACTATACATCTAATAAGAGGGACTGTCAACGACTATGACAAACAATTCACAAATTGTTCACAGGGGTACGGCTTGCTGCCTCTTGACGATTCAAAATGGTTGTGGTAGTATTTAGCATACTAATTTTTAGCATACTAAATATTAAAAATCCACAAAAGGAGGGAATGCTATGGGATGCTGCGACATCCATGAGGAGAAGCAGATCGGGCCGCTGATGGGCTATTGTGACCACCAGATGCACCGGCTGATGACGAAAAAGCTGCGGCAGTATGACGTATCCCCCATGCAATGCCGGACGCTGACCTTTTTACAGGAGGCGGCGGGCGAGGTGAACCAGCGGATGCTGGAGCAGCACCTGATGGTAAAGCCCTCTACCGCCAGCGGCATCGTAGGACGGTTGGAGGAAAAGGGCCTGGTGCGCCGCCAGACCAGCGACAGCGACGGCCGGTGCCGTATTCTGGCGCTGACCGACGCGGGACGGCAATTCTACCGGCAGTTCCTCGCCATCGCGAAGCAGGTGAACCGGCAGGCGGTGCAGGGCTTTTCCCCGGAGGAGGAGGACACGCTGCGCCAGCTGCTGCTGCGAATGGCGGACAATCTCAGCGAAACACAGGAGGACACAGAATGAGAACCTTTTATCCCTATACCAAGGGCTATCGCCAATGGATCCTGTTGGGCGTGGCCTGCTCCATCGCGGAGGCGGTACTGGAGCTGGAGCTGCCCCAGGCCATGAGCGATATCGTGGACGTGGGCATCGCCAACGGCGACCGGCGCTACATTATGCTGATGGGCCTGAAAATGCTGGTGCTGGCGCTGCTGGCGCTGGCAGGCGGCGTGGGCGCGGCGGTGTTCGCCGCCAAGGCGTCTATGGGCTTCGGCGCGCAGGTGCGTCAGGCGGAGTATGAGCAGGTGCAGCGGTTTTCCTTTGCCAATATCGAGCATTTCTCCACCGCGTCCCTGATCACCCGCCTGACCAACGACGTGGCCTCGGTGCAGATGACGCTGTTCATGGGTATGCGCATGTGCGTCCGCGCTCCGGTCATGCTGATCACCGCCATCATCAAGGCCACGGAGATCAGCCTTGACCTGAGTCAGGTCTTTCTGGTGGTGGTGCCGCTGCTGATCATCGCGGTGGTGATCGTCATCCGTTACGTAGGGCCCTTCTTCACCGCCCTGCAAAGCGCCACCGACGATGTGAACCTGGTGGTGCAGGAGAATCTGAACGCCGTGCGGGTGGTAAAATCCTTCGTCCGGGAGGACGAGGAGAAGGAGAAGTTCCGCCAGCGCAACGACAAGCTGCGCGCCACCGCCGAGCGGGCCTTCGGCTTCGTGGTGATGTTCATGCCGGTGATGATCCTGCTGATGGGCGGCACCATTGTGGCGGTCATGTGGCTGGGCGGCCACGACGTGGCGGCGGGCACGCTGCTGTCCGGCGATTTGATGGCCTTCTTCACCTACTCCAGCGAGATTTTGATGTCCCTGATGATGGTGTCCATGGTACTGATGTTCCTGACCCGTGCCATCGCCTGTGCCAAGCGCATCAAGGAGGTCTTGCAGGAGCAGCCGGAGATCACCGACGGTCAGGCCGACGCCAGTCTGACCGTGGAAAACGGCGATATCCGCTTTGACCATGTGTATTTCAAGTACCATCCCACGGCGGAGGCCTGGAACCTGAACGACATTGACCTGCATATCGAAAGCGGCATGACGGTGGGCATCCTGGGCGGCACCGGCAGCGCCAAGTCTACGCTGGTCAGCATGATCCCCCGCCTGTACGAGGTCAACGAGGGCGCGGTGTACGTGGGCGGCCGCAACGTGAAGGACTACACCATGGAGGCGCTGCGTGACGGCTGCGCCATGGTGCTGCAAAAGAACACCCTGTTCTCCGGCACTATCCGGGAGAACCTGCGGTGGGGCCGCGCCGACGCCACCGATCAGGAGATCGCCGAGGCCTGCCGCATGGCCTGCGCCGACGAGTTTATCGAGAAAATGCCCGACGGGTACGACACCCATATCGAGCAGGGCGGTACCAACGTATCCGGCGGCCAGAAGCAGCGGCTGTGCATCGCACGGGCCATTCTGCGGCGGCCCAAGGTGCTGATCCTGGACGACAGCACCTCCGCTGTGGATACCGCCACCGACGCGAAGATCCGCGCCGCCCTGAAAGAAGCCCTGCCCGGCGCTACCAAGCTCATCATCGCCCAGCGCGTCACCTCGGTGATGGACGCGGACATGATCCTTGTGCTGGACGACGGCCGCATCGTGGGGCAGGGCACCCACGAGCAGCTGATGGAGAGCTGCGATATCTACCGCGAGGTCTATGAATCCCAGCAGGAAGGAGTGAGCATTGATGGCTGACAACAAAACGAGAG
>CAKTMW010000076.1 GCA_934574095.1 uncultured Oscillospiraceae bacterium
CAGTTCGGCCAGGTGGGCCCCCAGGCGTTCCTGATGGACGAATACGGCCTGCGGGCCGCCAACATCGTGGCCGCCGTCAAAAAGGCCATCGAGAGGAAATGAATCTGACACGCATAAAAGAAAGCCGCACATCTGTGCGGCTTTCTTTTATACGATCTTTATGCGATCGGCTCACCCCAGGTCTACGTCGATGGCGAACAGGCCGCCCGCACCGCCGGAATAGAGGTACAGTACCTTGTCGGTGGGCTTGAATTTGCCTTCGCGGGCCAGCTTGACGAGACCGGCGAAAGCTTTGCCGGTGTATACGGGGTCCAGGAACAGCCCCTCGTTCTCCGCCATCAGGCGGATGGCGGCGTTGCCCTCAGCCGAGGGGATGGCGTAGCCGGGGCCGCACATATTCACCAGATGGACGTCCTCCACCGTGGGAACGAAGTCCAGCTCCAGCAGCTTGGCCGTCTCCTGCATGATCTGCGTGGTGATCACGTCAAAGGAGTCGCTGTCCACCATCATGCCCACCACCTGGGTCTCCGGCATAAACAGCTTGGCGCCCAGAGCCACACCGGCGTGAGTGCCGCCGCTTCCCTCGGCGCAGCAGACGTAGTCAAAATGGACGCCCTGTCCGGCGATCTCCTGCATACAGTTGACGTAGCCCAGCGCACCGATGGCGTTGGAGCCGCCGCAGGGAATTTTATAGTAGGGCTTCCCCAGTTCCCGGCCTACCCGGTCCATTTCGGCGTAGATATCGTCGTAGCTGTCGGTATCCATGAAGCGCACGTCGGTGTCCATAAGATACTCCAGCAGCTGGTTGCCCTTCCGGTCGGTGACGCCCCGCTTCTTCAGGATCAGGATGGGGGTCATGCCCAGCTTTTTGGCGCAGGCCGCCGTCAGCATGGCGTGGTTGGACTGGGCTCCGCCGGTGGTGAACACCACCTCCGCCCCCTGGCGCTTGGCGTCCGCCAGCAGGAACTCCAGCTTGCGGACCTTATTGCCGCCCAGGCCGATGCCCGTCAGGTCGTCACGCTTGATGTACACATTGGTGCCCAGGATGCGGCTGATGTTGTCCAGCCTCTGGATGGGGGTGGGCAGCACCGCCAGAGAAATCCGGGGAAACTCCTGTAAAGACTTCATAAGATAAACCTCCTGGTTGAAAATGAAAATCGGATATTACCGGCCGCGGATGGCCTGCTCCATGCGGACAAGGCCCTCCTCCAGCACGTGGCGGGGACAGGCGATGCTCCACCGCTCAAACCCCGCGCCCTCCGCGCCGAAGTGATACCCTTCGGTGAAGAAGCAGCGGGCCTTTTCCCCCATAAAGCGCTCCTGCTCCCTGGGCTCCATCCCCAAGAAGCGGAAGTCCAGCCACGGCAGATACGTGGCCTCCAACGGCGTCACGCCTACCTCCGGCAGACGCTCCCGGCAGAAGTCCGACAGCAGCCGGAAGTTGCCGTCCAGCACCGTCAGCAGCTCATCCAGCCAGCCCTCGCACCGCTCCCACACGGTGATGCAGGCGGCGTAGGACAGAATGTCCCGGCCGGAGTCCTCCCGCTGGGCGCGGTAGACCCGGCGGCGCTCCTCGTCCGCCATCACCACCGCCGCGCCCTTGATGGCGGCGATATTGAAGGTCTTGGTGCAGGAGGTGGACACGGCGCAGTTGCGCAGGTACTTCTCCTCCAGCGACGCCATGGACACGAAGCTGTGGCCCGGCAGGATCAGGTCGGCGTGAATTTCGTCGGCGATGAGGAACACGCCGTGCCGCAGGCAGATATCCGCCACCTGCTCCAGCTCCTGTCGGCTCCACACCCGACCCACCGGATTGTGGGGGTTGCAGAAGATCAGCATAGTGGTGTCCGCCCGGCGGCACAAGTCCTCCAGCAAGGCGAAGTCAATGGTGTAGCGGCGGTCATCCCCCAGCACCATGGGACAGTCCAGACGGCGGCGGCCCAGCGGCTCCGGCGCGTCCAGGAAGGGGGGATAGGCGGGAGTCAGCACCACGATGCCGTCTCCCGGCCTGGTAAAGGCCCGGATCATCCGGTGCATGGCGCCCAGTACGCTGTCGGCGTCCACCACCCACGCCGCGGGAATGTCCACGCCGTGGCGGTGCTGCATCCACCTCTGAAAGGCGGCGATGTACTCCCGCGGCGTGCGGGTATAGCCGAACACCCGGCCCCGCATAAAGTCCTGCACGCCCTCGCTCAGCTCCGGCGGCGGCAGAAAGTCCATGTCCGCCACGGAAAAGGGCACGGTTCCACGGGGCACGTCGGGGCAGCGCTCCTTCATCAGCTCATATTTCTCCGCGCCGGTGTCCCAGCGGTCCGGCAGCGTGGTAAAATCATAGGTCATGGGATAGCCCTCCTGTTTCGGTCGTACCCTTATTGTATCGATTTTTCCGCCGGTGTCAAGCGCCAAAAGACGGTTGACATTTTTTCCCGCCCCGCCTATAATGTGACGCGGATTTTTGAAATATTTTTCTCTCATCGAGGTAATGATATGATGGATTACTATCTTCTGGCGGACCTGGCGGCGCGGCTGGGCTGTCAGCTGGCGTTGGCCGGGGCCGAGACCTTCCGGGTGGAGGACACCGTCCGCCGCCTGCTGGATGCCTACGGCGTACACTGCGAGGTGTTCGCCATCCCCAACAGCCTGACCGTCAGCTTCGAGGCCGCCAACGGCAAGCCTCTGACCATCCTCAAGCGCATCGGCTTTCACGGCAACGACCTGGAGGCGCTGGAGCAGCTGAACGCCCTGAGCCGCCGCATCTGCCGGGAAAAGCCCACGGTGGAGGAGGCCTCGGAGTGGCTGCGGCAGACCGTGGCCCAGTGCCGGGTGTACCGCCCCGCCGTGGCGTACCTGGGCAGCGGCTACGTGATGCCTCTGTATAACGAGACCTACACCTGGCTCCTGCGCCCCACCCTCACCGGCCTGCAGACCGACGGCATGGGCGTGTATTACTTCCAGAATGTGGTAAAGGCCAGTTCATAACAAAGAAAGACGGCCGCAAGGCCGTCTTTCTTTGACAAAAAATTTATCCACAGGAAAATTCGCCTTTTCTCTTGACAAGGGCCACCAGGTATTGTATAATGTCCCTCAAACATCACGCCTTGGTGACATAGCCAAGTGGTAAGGCAAGGGTCTGCAAAACCCTCATTCCCCGGGTCAAATCCGGGTGTCACCTCCAACCAAAAACCTCGTAACCATGCCGGTTACGAGGTTTTTTATGCTCAAAATTTCAGTTTTCCCTTATTTTTTCCCTTTAGCGGTGAAAAAGGCCTCTGATGTCAGCGCATCAGAGGCCCATTTTTTATGCGTCGATCACGTGACCTGCGCGGTAACATTCCGCGATGTAGTCACGGGACTGATAGTAGAGCGAAGAGTTATAATCGCAGAGCTTTTCATCGATCCACGAGGTATATACGGCCACCAGTGTTTCGGCCACGTTATCCTGCCCGGACACGTCCTCAATCAAGCGGGCGTATACCTTGCCGATCGTCCATACATCCGGCACGGCGTATCTGGCCGTCGCCACGTTATCGAACTGGCCGTGGGGCAAGTCGAAGTGTTGCTGCATATCATCGGACACCTTTTCAATGGGCTCACAGTGGAACACATCGGCATGGCCCAGAATCATCTGCACGCCATTCACTCCCAGCGCCTTCACCACGTCGCAGCGTTTCAGTTTCAGGGCGCGGCCCAACTGCTCCACCAAAGCGCAGGTGAAGAACAGTCCGCTGTGATTTCGTTCACACATGTACCTCGTAACTCCTCTCGAAGGTCAGCGTTGCCAGCGCTCTGGCGGTGTGGAAGCTGATTT
>CAKTMW010000077.1 GCA_934574095.1 uncultured Oscillospiraceae bacterium
TACCTCTGCAAGACGCCCAACGAGGCCCGCTGCCTGCCTGGAACACTGGAGGCGTTGAGGGCGGATGGAGTTCAAATCGTTATTCTGGATTCTCCTGAAATTTACTCTGAGTATGCCCCATACACCTACGAACACGCACCGCAGATGAAAGCCGACGGCGTCTCTGATTACAGACAGCTTGCAGCCTTCGGAGATACCGTGTTGGCGGCAACCTACAGTGAAAAGAACGGCTTTATGTTCTGCACATGGAAACAGAATGCAGACGGCGACTCGGTGTTCTGGGGAGATTATTCTCCGAACTATGAATAACCTGCTGCAAAAGCCCTGGTGCCATCTGGCCACCCAGTATAATCAGGAAATCCCCAACGAGGAGATCGACATGGATTTCATGAACCTGAATCAGGCGGCCCACGGCGACCGGGAGCATGGCTTTATCGGCGCCCGCCTGCGTCTGCCCCGGAAGATCATCGCCGGTTACTGGCAGGATGAGAAGGTCTGCCGCCGTCTGGGCGAGTGGATGCGCGTGGCGGTAGGCGTGGCCGTATCCCGTGAGATGAAGGTCATGCGCTTCGGCGACAATATGCGCGAGGTGGCCGTGACTGAGGGCGACAAGGTAGAGGCCCAGAAGAAGCTGGGCTGGCAGGTCAACACCTGGGCTGTCGGCGATCTGGTGAAGGAGATGCACGCCGTCACCGAGGACGAGGTGGACGCCCTGATGGCCGTCTACCGGGAGAAGTATGACTTCGCCACAGAGGACGTGGCCGCCATCTGCTATCAGGCCAGAGAAGAGATTGCCATGAAGCGGATGATGGATGCCGAGGGCTGCCGCGCCTTCTCCAACACCTTCCAGGATCTGTACGGTATGGAGCAGCTGCCGGGCCTGGCCGCCCAGCACCTGATGGCGCAGGGCTGCGGCTACGGCGGTGAGGGTGATTGGAAGGTGGCCGCCATGACCGCCGTGATGAAGGCTATGGGCGAAAACGGCAACGGCGCCTCCAGCTTTATGGAGGATTACAATTACCATCTGGTGGAGGGCGGCGAGTATTCGCTGGGCGCTCACATGCTGGAGGTCTGCCCCTCACTGGCCGCCGGACGGCCCCGGATCGAGACCCATCCTCTGGGAATCGGTATGAACGAGAAGGATCCGGCCCGTCTGGTGTTCGAGGGCAAGGAGGGCGACGCCGTAGTGGCTACGTTGATCGACATGGGCGGCCGCCTGCGGCTGATCGTGCAGGATATCCACTGCGTCAAGCCCATCATGCCCATGCCCAATCTGCCAGTGGCCCGCGTGATGTGGCAGGCGAAGCCTGACCTGACCACCGGCGTGGAGTGCTGGATCACAGCAGGCGGCGCACATCACACGGTGCTCAGCTACGATGTTACGGCCCAGATGCTCCATGACTGGGCGCAGATCATGGAGGTCGAGTACGTCCATATCGGCGACGGCAGCACTCCGGACGCGCTGGAGCAGGAGCTGTTCCTGAAGGATCTGGCGTGGAAGCTGAAGATGTAAGAAGAGGAAAGTGCCATGGATCTGAGAAACACAGTACTGGGGATCGAGCTTGGCTCCACCCGGATCAAGGCGGTTCTCATTGACCGGAACCATACGCCTGTGGCCAGCGGCAGCTATGATTGGGAAAACCGGTTTGTCAACGGCATATGGACATATTCCATGGAGAATATCCGCACCGGCCTGCAAGGGTGCTATGCCGACCTGAAAGCGGACGTGGCGCGGAAGCTGGGTGTGGAGCTGACCACCGTAGGCGCCATCGGCATCAGCGCGATGATGCATGGCTATCTGCCCTTTGATGCGGACGGCGCTCCGCTGGCGGAGTTCCGTACCTGGCGCAATACCATCACCGGCGAGGCGGCGGCGGAGCTGACCGGGCGGTTTGGTTTCAACATCCCCCAGCGGTGGAGCATCGCCCATCTCTATGCTGGAAGAACTGAAACAGCAGGTATGCGAGGCCAATCTGCTGCTGCCAAAATATGATCTTGTGACCTTCACCTGGGGCAATGTGTCTGCCATTGAGCGCTCCAGCGGCCTTGTGGTGATCAAGCCGTCAGGCGTGCCGTATGATGGCATGTCGGCGGAGGACATGGTGGTCGTGGATATGGACGGAAAGGTGGTGGAGGGCAAATGGAAGCCCTCCAGCGATACGGCGACGCATCTGGTGCTGTACCGGGCGTTTCCTCAGTGCGGCGGCATCGTCCATACTCATTCCCGGTGGGCCACCAGCTTTGCACAGGCCGGTGTGGGCATCGCACCGCTGGGAACGACACAGGGGGACTATTTCTATGGGGAGATCCCCTGCACCCGTCTTATGACCCCGGAAGAGATCGACGGTGAGTACGAAAAGAAAACGGGAAACGTCATCGTAGAGACGTTCCAAAAGATGAATCCGGCTGCGATCCCCGCTGTGCTGGTGCACAGCCATGGCCCCTTTACATGGGGGGAGGATGCTGTCGAGGCGGTTCACAACGCCGTGGTGCTGGAGAAAATCGCCTTTATGAATTTCCACGCGCTCCAGCTGAATCCCGCGCAGACACGGATGCAGCAGGAATTGCTGGATAAGCACTATCTGCGCAAGCACGGCGCAAATGCCTATTACGGACAGGTATGAGTAATTGCAAAAGGACTGACACGCATTGCGTGTCAGTCCTTTTGTTTGTATGGAATTCAGAGAGAAAAGAGATAGCCGTTTGTAATTACCTTACGCTGCGGCGTGAGCGTTGCGGCGGGCGGTGCGCTCCTCGTAGTCCAGCTCCAGCAGGCCGGCTTTACCGGCAGCCCAGGCGGCAACGGCACCGAACACCACGGGCAGGTAGTAGCCAGCCTGGCGAATAGGCTCATCAGCGGCGGTCATCAGGAAAGAGGTAGCGACCACCAGAACGAGGGAGACGATAGCGGTCAGGAAGTAGTTGTTGATGTTCTTCATGGTAGATTCCTCCTTAAAAAATGTTTTGTATTTGAGTTGGTTTGGTGTTGTTTTCCTTTTGTGACTATATAGTAGAATATTTAACAGGAAAAGTAAAGCTATGGAATATTATAACGGTTGTTAGAATAACTGGTAGATGTTCGGCTGAAGGATAAGCTCAGGGACTGTGCGTATGTGAACCAGTTTTACATTGAAACACGCTATCCGTCTGACGCTTATATCCCTGTTTCTGAAAAAGAGGCGCAGGATTGCATCGACGCGGAAAAAGAATTATTGGAGCTGCTGGCGTGAGTTCGACTACGATTTGACAACTGCCGAGAAAAGCCCGGAGGCCTTGCAGCGCAAGGCCTCCGGGCTTTTCTCGTTTGTCATATAACCTGTTCGGCGACAGGCTCAGGCTGATAGAACCGCACCAGCTTCGTCCGGTCCAGCAGCACCATCACGGCAGGGATCAGCACCAGCTGCAATGCGATGCCGGGCAGAGCATTCAGCAGCGCGCCGCCGATAAACAGCTGCCAGGTAAAGGCACTGCCGCCCAGACCCATCAGTACGATCATCACCGCGCCCCATACCAGGCGGCCCGCGACCATGGCGGGGATCAGGCACTTGTAGAGGGCCTTGACGCACTGGTACTTGCTGTGGGCGTAGAGATACCCGATGACCAGTCCGTAAACGGCCAGCTCAAAGGCCATGCCGATGGCGTTGGGGTACATGGCGGGGAAGCCGAACAGCACCGACCGCAGCAGCGGCAGCACAAAGCCGACGCCCAAGCCCCACTGCCAGCCGCAGATCAGGCCGCACAGCAGTACGGGAATATGCATGGGCAGCAGCATCTTGCCGATGGCGG
>CAKTMW010000078.1 GCA_934574095.1 uncultured Oscillospiraceae bacterium
CAGGGCAACACCCTATCTTTTAGCAGAGTTATTGTCGGGAAAAGTGTATTTTGTATTTGTGCGGTGTTACCCTAAAAGAAATTGTTTACACATCTATAAATCCGATATCAGGCTGCACATTCTGCCAGCGTTGGGTGCGGTGCGGTTGGAGGCATTGAACGCACCGATGATACAGGCATTTTACAACGCGATGGGAGAGCCGTCCGAGCAGAATCCGGAGGGTCTTTCCGCGAAAACGGTGAAGAATGTCCATGGCGTTCTCCACAAGGCACTTCAACAAGCGGTACTGATCGGCTATCTGCGATACAACCCTGCCGATGCCTGTATCCTGCCGCGGATAGAGCGTAAGAAGATCAAGCCTTTTGATGACACACAGATCTCCGTATTTCTGACCGCTATACAGGGAAACCGCTTTGAAACACTGTTTATCCTGACACTGTTCACCGGTATGCGGGAGGGCGAGGTATTGGGCCTGACGTGGGACTGCATCGACTTTCATACAGGTATCATCTCTGTGGAAAAGCAAATGCAGCTGCATCAGGACAAGGGGAGCAAGGGCTATGAGCTTGTTTCTCCGAAGAACGGCCGAAGCCGCACCATCGCCGCAGCGCAGACTGTCCTTAACCGATTGCAGCAGCAGCGCCGATGGCAAATGCAGCAGAAGCTTCTGTTGGGCAGTGACTGGCAAAATCCGGAAGGTCTGGTCTTTACCAACGAGTTCGGTACACACCTGACGAAGCCAACAGTCTACCGCGAGTACAAGCGCATCGTTGCAGCCATTGGTTGTCCCAACGCCCGTTTTCACGACTTGCGTCACCCGTATGTCAAGCACACGACAAAAATTTTTAGCTTGCGCTTGATGGATTTTCGAGCGCAAGCTTATAAATTTCTATCCCAGCAGCTCCTTGAACTGCTGGGTGAGGAGTGCCGAAGCCTGGTCTACACGGTGAATATGCCCGATGGGAGCGGCCCATGTCTCCCCTACTTCGGCGGTGTGGCCGGCAGCAACGAGTTTCGGGATGCCACGGCGGTCATCTGTCTGGGTATGCCACGTGTGGAACCACGAGTCTACCTTAGTCGGGCGCTGGCCATCGACCCGGATGGCTCCCACATGGAGGAGCTGTCCTGCGCCACTGAAGCGCTGGAGCGGCAGCCCTGTGTTCTGGACATGCAGGATCACTACCTGGCCCATGATCTGGTACAGATGGCGTTTTGCTCCCGTCTCCGCCATCATGGGGATACAACCCCGGTGGAGCTGTGGCTCACCCAGCCGCCGGACGCCGTGTTGACGCTGCTGCATGACTACTTCGGGGACTGCCGCTTTGAGAAGCACAATGCTCTCCCGGCGGAGTGCCACTCGAAGCTGCACACCAGCAAGCAGCGCAATGGTATCCAGACCAATGCAGCGCGGCTCTATGAGGCGCTGCTGGCTATCCCAGAAGGTTCGGAGACGACACCTGCTCAGCTTCGGGAGCAAACCGGCCTGACGCAGGATCAGTACAAGGAGGCCATGCGCGCCGCCTCGGTGCGAGAGCTATTCCGCACTGGGTTCACCACCTTCGGGTCCGGCAAAAATCAGAAGATCCGCCGGGTATCCAGTAAAAACGCCGCATAAAACATAACACTGTTGGAACATAGGACGAACAAACTGTCTTTGATAAAAACCAGGAGGAAATATTATGAACGATAACATCACAAACTACAGCACCGTCACCAATTTCAATGAGCTGCCGCTGGCACTGACTGTGCTAGAGGCCGGTCAGGTGCTTCGGGTCGGGCGCAATGTGGCCTACGAACTCGTCCGCTCTGGTCAGCTTCGGAGTGTCCGGGTCGGCAAGAACATTAGAATCCCGCGGGATGCCCTGGCCGAATATCTGAAGCTGGCAAGCTGAGGTGAGGGGGGTGATGCCCCCTCACACTTTCACTTTACCATATCGATGAAGGAGAATAAACATGGCAAATAGCAAGCGGGCCGCCCACGGCAGCGGCACGATTCGGAAGAAGACTGTCACACGGAACGGTCAAGATTATACATATTGGGAAGCACGCATCACCACAGGCTATGATGCCGGAACCGGCCGACAGAAGCAGCGTTCTGTTACCGGCAAGACGCAAAAAGAGGTGCGGGAAAAATTACAAGCGCTGGCCGTAGAGGTCAACAGCGGCACCTATCGGGATCCGTGCAGGATGACGCTGGGCGAGTGGCTGGACATCTGGGCAGCAAACTACCTGGGCGCCTGCAAGCCGCGCACGAAGCAGATTTATGAGAGCGGCATTCGGGTACATATCAAGCCCGCGCTGGGGGCGGTCAGGATGGAAAATCTTATGCCCCATACCGTGCAGACCTTCTATAACGCGCTGGCATCGGATAAGGCCGACAAGCCCGGCCTGTCGGCGAAGACCATCAAGAATATCCACGGCGTACTGCATCAAGCGCTGAAGCAGGCTGTACTCAATGGTTATATCCGAACCAACCCCTCCGACGCCTGTACCCTGCCGCGGGGACAAAAAGCAGAGATCAAGCCTCTGGATGAGGACGATGTAGCGGCTTTTATCCGGGTCATTCAAGGACATCCCTTTGAAGATCTCTTCCTGACCACCCTATTCCTGGGCTTGCGGGAGGGCGAGGCGCTGGGGCTGACCTGGGACTGTGTAGACCTGGACAACGGCGTTATCACAGTGAACAAGCAGCTCCAGCTTCATCAGGAAAAGGGCCTTGCGGCCTATGAGCTGGTTCCCACCAAGAATAGTCGCAGCCGCACACTGGTGGCGTCTCCTACGGTGGTCGCCCGCCTGCGCCACTGAAAAGCCGAGCAGACACAGCAGCGTCTCATAGCAGGCTGTGCCTGGGAGGACAGTAACCTGGTGTTCACCGATACGCTTGGGCATCACCTGACGAAGCCGACGGTCTACCGCCACTATAAGAAAGCGGTTGCGGCGATTGGGAGGCCCGATGCCCGTTACCATGACCTACGGCACAGCTACGCCGTAGCCGCGATCAGCTCCGGCATCGATATCAAGACGGTACAGGACAACCTCGGGCATGCCACCGCCGCCTTCACGCTGGATGTCTATGGTCATGTGACCGACCGCATGAAGCGTGAGAGTGCCGACAAGATGGAGGATTTCATTCGCCGTGTTTCGGGGGATTGACAATCACCGCAACTTCCCTGTTGCGCGGCGGGGAGGAATCGGGTATAATAGAAAAAACTGCGGAAGGAGGCAGACCATGCGGACACTGTATCACGGCAGCCGGGTGACGGTAGATCAGCCGGAAATACGCATTCAGAAGTTCCATAAGGACTTCTATTGGGGCTTCTACTGCACGGAATATGAGACGCAGGCCACCCGCTGGGCTACACGGTTCGGCAGCGGTATCGTGAATGTCTACCAGTTTGAAGAGCAGCCGGGGCTGTCGGTCAAGCGGTTCCCTGAGATGAGCGATGAGTGGCTGGACTTCATCGTGGCCTGCCGCAGCGGTATCCCCCATGACTATGACATCGTAGAGGGGCCGATGGCCGACGACACCATCTTCAACTATGTACAGAGCTATACAGATGGCGAGATCAGCCGCGCCGCTTTCTGGGAACTGGCACGGTTCAAGCATCCCACCCATCAAATCAGCTTCCACACCGCCAGAGCGCTGGCAACGCTGACCTTCGAGAGGAGTTACGAGGTACATGTGTGAACGAAA
>CAKTMW010000079.1 GCA_934574095.1 uncultured Oscillospiraceae bacterium
ATGGTGAACCGCCGGGTGGAGAAGGCCACCAAGGCCGCCAAGGGCGACAAGAAGTTCCTCCACGAGGCGGAGGTATTCAAGGCGCTGGCCGAGCATCTGGACGCCGGAAAGTCCGCCCGCACCTTCGACTGCGGCGACGACCGGGCCATCATCGAGACCGCCGACCTGCTGAGCCTGAAGCCCATCATCTACGCCGCCAACATGGACGAGGAGGGCTTCGCCCACTACGAGGACAACAAATATTTCGGCCTGGTCCGCGACCTGGCCGCCAAGGAGGGCGCGCAGGTGCTGCCTATCTGCGCCAAGCTGGAGCAGGATATCGCCGAGCTGGACGATCCGGAGGAGAGGGCCATGTTCCTGGCCGACCTGGGCATTGAGAAGTCCGGCCTGGACCGGCTGATCCAGTGCAGCTATGACCTGCTGGGCCTGATCTCCTTCCTGACCTATGGCAAGGACGAGTGCCGCGCCTGGACCATCCGCAAGGGCACCAAAGCCCCCCAGGCCGCCGGTAAGATCCACAGCGACATTGAGCGGGGCTTCATCCGGGCCGAGACCATCAACTTTGACGAGATGATGGCCTGCGGCGGCAGCGTGGCCGCCGCCAAGGAAAAGGGCCTGCTGCGCTCCGAGGGTAAGGAGTACGTGGTCAAGGACGGCGACATGATCTACTTCCGCTTTAATGTGTAAGGAGAAAAAGGAGTGGGGAACACTCCCCTACGCGCTGCTGATCCTGCTGCAAAGCGTACTGTACGGCTTCGGCAACCCCCTGTCCAAGATCGGGTTCGAGAGCATCACGGTGCTGTGGTGTCTGGGTATCCGGTTTTCCGGCGCGGCGGCGCTGCTGCTGCTGTTCGGACGGCGCACCGTGCGGACGCTGCGGGCCGCGCCGCTGAAGGCGTGGCTGCCGTGCAGCCTTGCCATGGCGGCGGCTTACGCCAGCTGCAACATGGCGCTGCAATTCACCACCGCCACCAACGTGGGCTTTCTCATGTCGCTGCCGGTGCTGTTTACCCCGGCGCTGGCGCGGCTGGTGCTGAAGAGGCCCTATTATCGGGCGATAAAATAGGAGGGAGGACCTACCCATGACATATAAGACCTATCTGTTTGATATGGACGGTACGCTGCTGGACACCCTGGACGACCTGGCCGCCGCCGTCAACCACACGCTGGAGCAGTACGGCTATCCCACCCGCAGTCAGGAGCAGGTGCGCAAGGGATTGGGCAACGGCGCGGTAAAGCTGATGGCCGCCATGCTGCCGGAAGGAGAGGACACACCGGAGTTTGCCGCCATCATGCGGGATTATAAGGCGTGGTATCAGGCCCATACCTGCGTGCTGACCCGGCCCTATCCCGGCGTACCGGAACTGCTGGAACGGCTGCAAAAGGCAGGCTGCCGGGTGGCGATCGTGTCCAACAAGCCCCACGGCGCGGCCTGTGAGCTGGCGGAAAAATTCTTCCCCGGCGTGCCCACCTTCGGCGAAAGCCCGGCCACGCCCCGTAAGCCCGCTCCGGATATGGTGCTTCATGCCCTGACGGCGCTGGGTGCGGACAGCGATACCGCCGTCTACGTGGGCGACAGCGAGGTGGACGTACAGACCGCCCGGAATGCGGGCCTGCCCCTCATCGCCGTCAGCTGGGGCTTCCGAGGCCGTCAGGCGCTGAGAGAGGCCGGCGCGGAAAATATTGTGGATTCCGCGGCGGAAATCCGATAAAATGGTGCATTTCACCCGTTGACAAGGGGGAAAAACGGCGCTATAATACGGTAATCAAAAGCGATGACGGAGAAGAAGCTGTTTCCCAACGGCCAAAGAGAGGGATGCCCCGGCTGAAAGCATCCCGCCCGCGGCACGGCCTGTACCACTCCTGAGCCGCCTGCGAGGAGCAGGACGGGTATTTCCCGTTACAGAAATCGAAAGCGACGGCGTATGCCGAGTCTCTTCCGCCGATACTGCGTTGCAGAAGCTTGAAATACAGACCGTATTCCTGTGCTTCCGCGCCTTGTCTCGACGAAAGATACTTCGCCATCCGCGATGACCAGCGGAAGCGTGTGGTAAGCCGTAAGCAGGGTGGAACCGTGGAGTAATGACTGTATTACCTCACCCCTGAACACATCAGGGGTGGGGATTTTTTTATCCCGCCCCGCAGCAAACGCCTGTCGTTGCGAGGCTTGGCCGTGGCGATCTGCATCCCGAAGGACGGATTTCCACGCCGGTGTGCGCACTGGCTCGGAATGACAGGGGGCATAACGACAAGGAGGATATTCCCATGAGCGAAGAAAACATCTACACCTTTGAAAACGAAGCCTACCGCAAGACCTATTGGCACACCTGCTCCCACATTCTGGCTCAGGCCGTGAAGCGCCTGCACCCCGAGGTGAAGCTGGCCATCGGCCCCAGCATTGACAACGGCTTTTACTACGACCTGGACGCACCCTTTGCCTTCACCCCCGGCGATCTGGAGGAGATCGAGGCCGAAATGCGGAAGATCTGCAAGGAAAAGCTGAAGCTGGAGCGCTTCGAGCTGCCCCGTGAGGAAGCCCTGAAGTTCATGGAGGAGAAGGAGGAGCCCTACAAGGTGGAGCTCATCAACGACCTGCCAGCCGACGCCCATATCTCCTTCTACCGTCAGGGCGAGTTCGTCGACTTGTGCGCCGGCCCCCACGTGGATTCCACCGGCCGCATCAAGGGCAACGGCATCAAGCTGACCGCCTGCAACGCCGCCTACTGGCGGGGCGACTCCAACCGCAAGCAGTTACAGCGTATCTACGGCGTGGCCTTCCCCAAGAAGGACGAACTGGACGAGTACCTGAAGCAGCGCGAGGAAGCCGTGAAGCGCGACCACAACAAGCTGGGCCGCGAGCTGGAGTATTTCACCACCGTGGACTGCATCGGTCAGGGCCTGCCCATCCTGCTGCCCAAGGGCGCCCGCGTCATTCAGCTGCTGCAGCGCTGGGTGGAGGACACCGAGCAGGAGCGCGGCTATCTGCTGACCAAGACCCCGCTGATGGCCAAGCGGGAGCTTTATAAGATCTCCGGCCACTGGGATCACTATCTGGACGGCATGTTTATTCTGGGCGATCCCATGGACGAGACGAAGGAGTGCTTCGCCCTGCGTCCCATGACCTGCCCGTTCCAGTATCAGGTGTATCTGAACCGGGGCCGCAGCTACCGCGATCTGCCCATGCGTCTGGGCGAGACGTCCACCCTGTTCCGCAATGAGGACTCCGGTGAGATGCACGGCCTGATCCGCGTCCGCCAGTTCACCATCTCCGAGGGCCATCTTGTGCTGCGTCCCGACCAGCTGGAGGAGGAGTTCAAGCAGTGTCTGGATCTGGCCAAGTATTGTCTGGGCACCGTGGGCCTGCTGGATAAGTGCACGTTCCGTTTCTCCCAGTGGGATCCCGCCAACCCCAACAACAAGTATGAGGGCACCGCCGAGCAGTGGGAGCATGCCCAGTCCGCCATGGAGCGTATCCTGAAGGATCTGGACGTGGAGTACACCATCGGCATCGACGAGGCCGCTTTCTACGGTCCCAAGCTGGATATCCAGTACAAGAACGTGTACGGTAAAGAGGACACCCTTGTCACCATCCAGATCGATATGCTGTTGGCCGAGCGCTTCGGCATGTACTATATCGACGAGAACGGCAACAAGGC
>CAKTMW010000080.1 GCA_934574095.1 uncultured Oscillospiraceae bacterium
ATGGTCAACAACGGCAAGGCCACCTTCTACATCGGCTTTGACTGCACGGCCGACTCGCTGCATGTGGGTCACTTTATGGCGCTGTGCCTGATGAAGCGTTTACAGATGGCAGGCAACAAGCCCATCGCCCTGATCGGCGACGGCACCACCCTGATCGGCGACCCCTCCGGCCGCACCGACATGCGCCAGATGCTGACCGAGGAGACCATCAAGCACAACGCCGAGTGCTTCAAGCGCCAGATGGAGAAGTTTATCGACTTCTCCGACGGCAAGGCATTGATGCTGTATAACTCCGAGTGGCTGAAGCCGCTGAACTATATCGAGCTGCTGCGCGAGGTGGGCGGCTGCTTCTCCGTCAACAACATGCTGCGGGCCGAGTGCTACAAGCAGCGTATGGAGAAGGGTCTCAGCTTCCTGGAGTTCAACTACATGATTATGCAGAGCTACGACTTCTACTACATGTTCCAGCACTATGGCTGCAACATGCAGTTCGGCGGCAACGACCAGTGGTCCAACATGCTGGGTGGCACCGAGCTGATCCGCAAGAAGCTGGGCAAGGACGCTCACGCCATGACCATCACCCTGTTGCTGAACTCCGAGGGCAACAAGATGGGCAAGACCGCCAAGGGCGCCGTGTGGCTGGATCCCAACAAGACCAGCCCCTTCGAGTTCTATCAGTACTGGCGCAACGTGGGCGATGCCGACGTGCTGAAGTGCATCCGTATGCTGACCTTCCTGCCCCTGGAGCAGATCGACGCCATGTCCTCCTGGGAAGGCTCCCAGCTCAACGAGGCCAAGGACATTCTGGCCTATGAGCTGACCAAGCTGGTTCACGGCGAGGAAGAGGCCAACAAAGCCCGTACCGCCTCTCAGGCCCTGTTCTCCGGCGCCGGCGATACCGAGCATATGCCCACCACCGAGCTGACCAACGACGACTTTGGCGGCGGCTCCATCGACGTGCTGACCCTGCTGGTGAAGTGCGGTCTGGCCGCCTCCAAGGGCGAGGCCCGCCGTCTGGTGCAGCAGGGCGGCGTAACCGTCAACGACGAGAAGGTGCCCGCTATTGAGACTACCTTCGGCTGCGAGCAGTTTACCGGCGACGGCGTGATCATCAAGAAGGGCAAGAAAGTTTTCCATCGCGCCGTTTTGGTATAAGGTTTCCTCCAAGACCCTATTCCTTGTTTATATCACTGACCATGATATAGCTCAAACAAAGAAGCCGCGGCGAAAGCCGCGGCTTCTTTGTTTCTCCTATGAATGGTTGCCGCTTGCAGGTTTGCGGATTTTACAGGGCATCGGCGCTGCCGCCGTAACGCAGTTTAGCGCCCTGCACATGATCCTGCAAGATGCAGTCGGCGGAACGGATCAACTCCTCCGGAGTGCGGTCGATCTCGCCCAGAAGCCAGCTCTCCAGCATGCCTGTCAGGGCCACCACATAAAAGTGCGTGACCAGTTCAACGTCGGCTTCCGTGACGCCTGCACTGATAGCGCCTACCTCATGGCCGAATTGCTCCACCGTGCGGTGAATAATGGCGTGGATATCCGTTTCAAAAAAGCGTTTGAGGTGCTCGCGGCCCACTGAGCGCAGGGCACACAGGCACACCGCCTTGTTTTCCTCAATGTACCGGAACAGCTGTAAAAGGCCCTCCTGCCACAGCAGCGTCCCCTCGTGCTGGCGCAGCAGAGACACGGCCTCCTCCTGAAACATCCAGCGCATCAGGTCATAGACATCCTCAAAGTTATAGTAAAAGTTCTGCCGCCGGATGCCGCAGCGCTCGGTGATGTCGTGAATGGTGATCTTGTCGATGGGCTTTTGCGCCATCAGCTCCTTCAGTGCCGCTGCCAGGGCGTGTTTGGTCTGATCGGACGCGGCATAGGTTCGCTTCTCCACGGCATGGACCTCCTTGTAACTAGCGGTAGTGGAATTATACCATATCGTGCAGCGTAGGTCAAACGGCTCCTTCGTGTCAAAATTATGACACGGACGGGCTGTTTGTCCTTTGTGTTTGTGGAACAGTTTCGGTATCCTTTCACCGTTATCGAAAGAGCAGGAGGTGCCCTATGGCCCGATATCAAGTGAAACTGGATAGCCCGCTGGGGGAGCGCAGAGGCATATTGGACCTTTGTGAGACTGACGGGCGCGTTGCCGGAACGTTGACGCTGCTGGGAGTTGACAACCCGGTCAGCGGCAGCAGGGAGGGAGCGGTGCTGCTGCTGCGGCATACGCTGCATACCAGTATGAATGCGCTGGAATGTACCACCCGACTGCGGGAGGAGCACGACACCTTGCGGGGAATCGTCCGTGTCGGTGTGGTCAACATGCCGCTGCAGGGGACGAAGATCGCGGAAGAAACAGAAAAGGAGCATCAAACACATGGCACAGCAGACCGTCCATAAACAAACCTTTATGGAAAAGCTGGCGACGTTTATCGTGGATAAGCGGAACCTGTTTTTCCTCATCACGGTTATTGCGCTGATCTCCTCCGCCTTTTCCCGCAGCTGGGTGGAGGTGGAGAACGACCTGACCGCTTTCCTGCCGGATGATTCCGAGACCAAACAGGCCCTGAACGTGATGGAGGCGGAATTCACCACCTACGGCACGGCGGAGGTCATGGTGGACAACATCACCTACGTAGAAGCGGAGAAGCTGAATGACACCCTCTCCGCTGTGAAGGGTGTGCAGAGTGTGGATTTTGACGAGACCACCGACCACTACAATAACGCCGCGGCGCTGTATACCGTCACCCTCGACTATGACGAGACGGATGACGCCTGTCTGACGGCGCTGGACGCGGTAAAAGAGACGCTGGCCGACTATGACCTGTACATCTCCACCGACCTGGGCAACACCCTACAGGAGACCATTGCCAGCGAGGTCAGCGTCATCATGGTCTACGTGGCGGTGATCGTCATTATCGTGCTGCTCTTTACCTCACAGACCTATGGCGAGGTGCCGGTGCTGCTGCTGACCTTCGTTATCGCCATGATCCTGAACCAGGGCAGCAACTTCCTGCTGGGCAAGATATCCTTTGTGTCCAACTCTGTCACCAGTATTTTGCAGCTGGCCCTGAGCCTGGACTACGCCGTGATCCTCTGCAACCATTTCAAGGAGCAGCGGGAGACGATGCCTGTTCGTGAGGCGGCTATCACCGCTCTGAGCCGGGCGATCCCGGAGATCAGCGCCAGCTCCCTGACTACCGTGGGCGGTTTGGCGGCGATGCTGTTCATGCAGTTCAAGATCGGCCCCGACATGGGCATTTGCCTTATCAAGGCCATCCTGTATGCCCTGCTGTCGGTGTTCATCGTGATGCCGGGCCTGCTGGTGCTGTTCGGGCCGCTGATCGAAAAGACGAAGCATGTGAATGAGCGCCCTGCGGTCTAAGGTTTCCAGCGTGGAGAACTGCGTAAACTGCGAAATCCAGCGGTTGCGCTCACTTCGATTTTCCAGCACCTCCGTGAGCTTTTCCTTGAGAACGCGGACGCTTTCGCGGATGTCCTCGGCCTGCTTGGTGTACTTGGCCTTTACCAGATACGGGTTTTCCGTATCTGGTAAAGTCGTATCCGGTGGAGAGGGCTTTCGGGGCTTCTCGAAGATGGTGTAC
>CAKTMW010000081.1 GCA_934574095.1 uncultured Oscillospiraceae bacterium
CCCTCGGCGGTCAGGCCGTGCTTGATGATGCGCTCCAGCATGGTCACGTCCACGTTGCCGCCGGACAGCAGGGCGCAGACGGTCTTGCCCTTTACGTCCAGCTTGCCGGCCATGACCGCCGCCACGCTGACGGCGCCGGCGCCCTCGGTGATGAGCTTCTGCTTTTCCAGAATGGTCAGGATGGCGGCGGCGATCTCGCTCTCGCTGACGGTGACCACCTTGTCCACGTACTGGCGGCACATGTCAAAGGTCAGCGTACCGGCGGTTTTCACCTGAATGCCGTCGGCCATGGTGCCCACCTGGGGCAGAGTGATGATCTTATCCTGACGCAGCGCCTCGTACATGCTGGCGGCACCCTCGGCCTGCACGCCGATGACTTGACAGGAGGGCTTCAGCTCCTTCACAGCCTTGGCCACGCCGGAGATCAGTCCGCCGCCGCCGATGGCGGTGACGATCATGTCCACGTCCGGCAGCTGCTGCAAAATCTCCAGACCGATGGTGCCCTGACCGGCCATGATGCTGTAATCGTCAAAGGGGTGGATGAAGGTATAGCCCTTTTCGTCCCGCAGGCGGATGGCCTCGGCGTAGGCATCGTCGTACACGCCGGGGACAAGCACCACCTCCGCGCCGTAGCTGCGGGTGGCCTCGATCTTGGAAAGGGGTGCGCCCTGGGGGATGCAGATGACGGCGTGGATACCCATGTCGCGGGCGGCAAACGCCACGCCTTGGGCGTGGTTTCCGGCGGAGCAGGCGATGACGCCCCTCGCTTTTTCCTCGTCAGACAGCGTGGCGATCTTGTAATATGCGCCCCGCAGCTTGAACGCGCCGGTTTTTTGCAGGCAGTCGGCCTTTAAAAACAGACGGCAGTCCTGAGTAATACCGGTGCTGGGGATCACGGGCGTTTTGTTGATGACGCCAGACAGTACCCGCTGGGCGTCGTGCAGCATAGCCATAGTCAGCATAGTGGTTCCTCCTTCACAATTGTGCGTGGGACGTATACATTATTGAGTTTTCTGTATTTTAATAGTAGCACACCCGCCCCGCAAATGCAAGCAAATACAGACGGTTTTCCGAGAATTTGACAAATGGGGAAAATTTGTCTATACTGTATACTTGGTGTGGTATCCGGTGGAGAGGAACCAAACGCACCTTCGGTAGAATTTCGTAGGGGCGGGGTTCTACCCCGCCCACACAACAAGCGCAGAAACCTCCGATAAACGTCCGTAGGGGCGGATGCCTCTGTCCGCCCTTGACTCTCCCTTTGGGAGAGCTGTCACCGAAGGTGACTGAGAGGGTTTGCGTCGTTTGCCCTCTCCGTCCTCGCTGCGCTCGGCCACCTCTCCCAAGGGGAGAGGCAAGGGTGAGACCCATGTGTCCCGCCACACGAAACGGCCACCGATGGTACGCCGCATCACAAAAACACAATCCCTGTACCACAACATAAACATAAAAAGGAGTACCCCATATGGAGCAATACAAACGCCGCCGCGGCGACCGGAAGGACGGCCGTCTGCTGCGGGAGCTGGATTCCCTGCACTTCATCACCGGCATCATCTACCCCAACCGCTGCGATAACGAGGCGTACATCTCAGAACGTATCGACCTGACGGCCATCAACGCCTACCTTGCCAAGAAGAACGAGACGGAGACGGACTTCCCCTATACCATGTTCCATCTCATCGTGACGGCGCTTCTCAAGACCATCACCCTGCGGCCCAAGCTGAACCGCTTCATCGTCAACAGCAACTTCTATCAGCGCAACGAGGTGTCCGCCGCCTTCGTGGTGAAGAAACAGTTCTCCGACAAGGGCGCGGAGGCGCTGGCCTTCCTCCACAGCAAGGAGGACTTCACCGTGGAGGACGTGCACGAGTACATCCGCTCTCAGGTGCAGGCCTGCCGCGGCGAAAAGGCCGACTCCTCCACCGAGAATATGGATATTCTCAACAAGCTGCCCCGGTGGCTGGGCAAGACCGCCGTCAAGTTCATCATGTGGCTGGATAAGCACGGCTGGGTGCCCGCCGACATGGTGGCTACCGACCCCTACTACAGCTCCGTTACCCTGTCCAACCTTGGCTCCATCAAGCTCAAGTGCGGCTATCACCACCTGACCAACTGGGGTACCTGCTCGTTGTTCTGCATCATCGGCGAGAAGAAGCTCTCCCCCTTCTATGACGCCGACGGCAACGTCACCATGAAGGAGACGCTGGATCTGGGTCTGACCATCGACGAACGGCTGGCCGACGGGTATTACTACTCCAAGTCGGTGCGGCTGCTGAAATACCTGCTGGAGCATCCCGAAGAACTGGAAAAGCCTTTGAAGGAGGAAGTACAATATGAGTGAAGTCAAGACCCCGTGGAAGGACTACGTAGGCGACGTGCCCCTGCATCTGGACTATTTCCAGGGCAGCATGTTTGACGCGGTGGCCCGCATTGCCGAGCAGTATCCCAACAACATCGCTTTCGATTTCATGGGCCGCTCCACCACCTACCGCAAGATGGTGCAGGAGATCGAGAAGTGCGCCAAGAGCCTGAAAACCCTGGGCGTCCGCCCCGGCGACAAGATCACCATTGCCATGCCCAACTGTCCTCAGGCCATTTATATGTTCTACGCCGTGAATCTGGTGGGCGGCATCGCCAACATGATTCACCCCCTGTCGGCGGAGAAGGAGATCGAGTTCTATCTCAACGAGTCTCAGTCCACCACCGCCATCACGCTGGATCAGTTCTACGACAAGTTTGAGCACATCCGCCAGAACACCGGCATCATCAACATCATCATCGCCTCGGTGAAGGACGCGCTGAGCCGTACCATCCGGGCCGGCTATATGCTGACCGAGGGCCGCAAGATCCAAAAGATTCCCGATGACGCGCCTGTCATCCGCTGGCGGGAGTTTATGGACATGTCCCGCTTCTGCTTCTACAAGAACTACCGGGTGGAGCGGGGCCATGACGATCCCGCCGTCATCCTCTATTCCGGCGGCACCACCGGCACCACCAAGGGTATCGTGCTGACCAACGGCAACTTCAACGCCCTGGCCCAGCAGATCATCGCCACCAACCCCATGTTCCGACCCGGCGACCGGATGCTGGCCGCCATGCCCCTGTTCCACGGCTTCGGCCTTGGCGTGTGCGTCCACTCCATGCTGGCCAACGGCGGCCGCTGCATCCTGATCCCCCGCTTCACCGCCAAGAGCTATGCCAAGCAGATCGTCAAGTATAAGTGCAACTTCATCGCCGGCGTCCCCACGCTGTACGAGGCGTTGCTGCGCCTGCCCAGCATGGACGGCGCCGACCTCTCCAGCCTGAAGGGCGTGTTCTCCGGCGGCGACAGCCTGTCCATCGAGCTGAAGAAGAAGTTCGACAAGTTCCTGTATGACCACCACGCCGTCATTCAGGTGCGGGAGGGCTACGGCACCACCGAGACCGTCACCGCCTGCTGCCTGACCCCCAC
>CAKTMW010000082.1 GCA_934574095.1 uncultured Oscillospiraceae bacterium
AGGGTCAGCAGGCAGTAGTAGTTCCAGGGGATCTGCTTGATGAACATCTCGATACCGCTGACGGAGTCGGAGTTAACATAACCGGACACAGCGGCGGCCCAGGAGGACACCGGAGCGATCATGCAGACGGGAGCGGCCGTGGAGTCGATGACGTAGGCCAGCTTGGCGCGGGAGATGTGATGGCTCTCGGTGACGGGGCGCATAACAGCGCCGACGGTCAGGCAGTTGAAATAGTCGTCGATGAAGATCAGCACGCCCAGCAGCATAGTCATCAGCTGCGCACCGGCGCGGGACTTAACGGTCTTGGTGGCCCAGCGGCCGAAGGCCTCGGAGCCGCCGGTCTTGTTCATCAGGTCCACCATGATGCCCAGGACAACCAGGAACACGATGATGGCGATGTTGCCGGAATCGGAAACGGTGGTGACGATACCGTTGTCACCCTCGACCAGCTGAACAACAGTCTCCCAGGGGTGGAAGTTGCTGACCAGCAGCGCGCCCACCAGGCAGCCCAGGAACAGGGAAGAATACACTTCCTTGGAAATCAGGGCCAGCACGATGGCCACGATGGGGGGTAGCAGAGACCAGAAGGTGCCTGCGAAGGGAGTGGTGGTCTCGATCATTTCGCCATCAACTTCCAGCGTGGGCAGCGGAGCATCCTTAAACATGACGCCGAGAATCACCAGCAGCACGATAAAGACACCCAGCGCTACGAAATACGCAATCTTGGTGCTTTTCTTTTCCATTATGAGATTTACCTCCTCATGATTTATGGTTCTTTCATTTTATAAGCTCTTAATGCCATTGTCAAGTTCTTGACATTTTTTCAGTTCTTTTAACAAGTTTTTAACGAAAGCTTTGACTAATTTCACAAATTGTTCACATTCTCCTGAAAAAGGCGCTTTTTATCATGTTTGGAGGCGGAAAAGACGCAAAAAAGACGCCGGAGCGGGCGCTCCGGCGTCTTTTTTGGATGTAAAATTTTTCTCAGGCTTCCAAAACTTTTTTAGAAGTTGAAGAAGGACTGGAGCTGGCCGTAGAGGATCAGCAGCATGCACAGGGGGGTGATGACCTTGGTGCAGATTTTGAAGAAGCCGTAGCTGACCAGCTTGTTGCCCTGCTGCTCCGCTTCCTCCTTGACCACCTCGGGGCCGATCTCCCAGCCGATCATCAGGGACATCAGCAGTGCGCCCAGAGGCATCATAACGCCCTCAGACAGCATATCCCAGAAGTCCAGCCAGTCGGCGGCCCATGTGTTGGGATTCTCGATGCCCAGCAGGTCTGCCGGCGCAATGCCTGCGGTACCCAGGCAGTCGGCGCAGACCAGGATGCAGCCCAGGCCAACGGCCACAGCGGCGATCATGGTATAGCTCTTACGCTTGTCGCCCTTGCCCTCGATACGTGCCTTGTCGACGAAGTGGGCCACGATGACCTCCAGCAGGGAGATGGAGGAGGAGATGGCGGCGAAGACCACCAGCAGATAGAACAGGATGCCGAAGATAGGGCCGACAGCACCCATGTTGTGGAACACGTTCTGCATGGTGATGAACAGCAGGGACGGGCCGCCCAGAGCGCCCTCGGGGTCCAGAGCGAAACGGCCGGGAATGACGCACAGACCGGCCATCAGAGCCACCAGGGTGTCCATGACCACGATGAGAATGGCGTTCTTTTCCAGGTTCTCCTTCTTATCCAGATAGGAGCCGTAGGTGATCATAGCGCCCATGCCCAGGGACAAGGAGAAGAACATCTGGCCGCCGGCGGTGGAAAGGACTTCAAAGAAGCTGGGAGCCTCAGGGATAACGCCGTTGGCGACTGCCCAGCCGGGGATGAACATGTACTTCAGGCCGTCCACAGCGCCGGGCAGGGTGCAGGCGCGGATGATGCAGATCAGCAGGGCCACGAACAGAGCGGGCATACCGATGGAGCAGACCTTCTCGATACCGCCGCCGATACCGCCCATAACGATGATCATGGTCAGGGCCACGAAGATCAGACCGTAGATGATGGCCTCAGTGGGGTTGCCGATGAAGGCGTTGAAAATCTCGCCGCCGTTCATGCCGTTGGAGCCGAAGCCGGCGCCGAACAGGTCGCCCACGTTCAGGACGGTGTACTTGATGCAGTAGCCGCCCAACGCGCAGTAGAAGAACAGGATGAAGAACGCGGACAGGATGCCCAGCCAGCCCATCCAACTGAACTTCTTGCTCAGCACCTTGTAAGCGCCGACGGCACCGTGACCGGTCTTACGGCCTAGGGCCAGCTCGCCCACCATGACGATGAAGCCGCAGCAGACCGCCAGGATCAGGTAGATGATAAGGAACGTGAAGCCGCCGCAGGCACCCATCTTATTGGGGAAGCCCCAGATGTTGCCCAGACCGACCGCCGAACCGACAGCAGCCATCAGGAATCCAAAATTGGATCCAAAGCCTTTTCTTTCTTCCATTGTTTTCTCTCCTTAATACTTAGTTACCGTCCGGGGAAAAATACGGTGTACTGTGAGTTTACTATTTCTGGAAGCGGCTGTAAATAAGGCAGAGCTGTTCTTAACGCAGCCCTTGCGAAGTGGGGTTTTTCCTTTATCCTCCCCTTATAAATAATCCGTTATTTGTGAACGAAATCACAAAAAGACCTCCGCAGGAAGCGGAGGTCTTTTATCCAAAATATGTAAGTTTCGCGAAAGGAAATTTTTCGGTCTCAATCGCCCTCACGCATGCGGTAGCCCACGCCTACCTCGGTGAAGAGATACTCAGGATGGCTGGGGTCCTTTTCGATCTTACGGCGGATGTTGGCCATGTTGACCCGGAGAATCTGGTTGTCGGTCTTGGCCTTGGGGCCCCACAGCTCGCGGATGATGAAGTCGTAGGTCAGCACCTTGCCGGCGTATTTGCCCAGGAGGGCCACGATCTTATACTCGTTGACGGTGAGCTTGGCGTTTACGCCGTGCATGAGCACCTGATGCTTGTCGTAGTCGATGGTCAGGTCGCCGGTGGTGAATTTGCCGGACTGGGCGATCTGAGGGTCGGACAAGGTGGTGCGGGTATGGCGGATGGCGGTGCGGATGCGGGCCAGCAGTTCGGAGGTACCGAAGGGCTTGGAGATATAGTCATCAGCGCCGTAGTCCAGGGCCTCTACCTTATCATGCTCGTGATGGCGGGCGGAGACCACCACCACCGGCAGACTGGACCACTTGCGGACGGATTTCAGCACCTCGATGCCGTCCATATCCGGCAATCCCAGGTCCAGCACGATCAGGTCCGGACAGTGGGACGAGATCATGGTCAGCGCCTCCTCGCCGCTGCGGACGACGATGGTATCGTAGCCGTTGGCTGTCAGGATCATGGAGATGAAATTGCTGATGCTCTGCTCATCCTCTACGATCAGTACCTTGTCTTTAATCTTCATGGTCTTCCTCCTCCATAGGTAATTC
>CAKTMW010000083.1 GCA_934574095.1 uncultured Oscillospiraceae bacterium
TGCGTGACCTTTGAGCAGGGGACGCACAACGCGGTGTTCTTCTCGGAGGATATCTCCATGCCGGCGGTGACGCCCCGACACATTCTGGTGCGGGACCGGGCCACCGCCAACGACCTGACCCGCGAGATCAACGCCTATCAGCCGGGTATCGGACTGGACGACGAGGTGTCCCGCACCGTCTATCAGTCCAGCATGCTGTATCTCAAGCCACGCAAGCAGGTGAGTTTGGGGTATATCGTGCGAAATCACATGCTGCTCAGTCCTATGGCGCAGGCGTATATTCAGGCCATGGAGGACTATGCGGAGCGGTATAAGCAGTCCAATATGGTATAGGTTAAAACTATAAAAAACTTAGTTTTCACGTATTTTACAAATGGCAAAAGCTGTAGTATCATCATACCTGTAAAGAGCAAAACACAAAACACAAAAATACAGAATGATGAAAGGAGTTTTTGCTATGAAAAAGACAACTGCTGTGGTACTGGCCCTGCTCCTGACATTGGTGGTGCTGGGCACATTCGTTTCCATCGTGACGGGCTGGTTCAATCCTGTGGTGAAGGTCACGGGCCTGCTGCTGTGCTACCTGATCTTCGCCGATCTGGCGGTCATCTGTGGTCTGATAGCCGGCGCCTATAAGGCATAATATATCTTACTGCTTACCATTTATTTTCTCTCTCAACCTCTTCCAAAGCGAAAAGCGGCTGTGCAGTGCACAGCCGCTTTTCGCGTGGGGGATGGGAATATCCCCGTGTGACGACGGCGGGGTGTAGTCACCCCGCCCTACGCAGCGTTACCGCTAGACCTTCGTAGGGCGACATGACCTTATGCCGCCGTGGGTAACCATACATGTACCCGCTTACACCAGCTCCGCAAAGCTGCGGATACAGCGGTGGCACACCGTCTGCATTTCGTCCCATGAGACATGGAAAAATTCATCGTACACGCCGATGACCTGCATGCCCGCTGTCCGGGCGCTGCGGCAGGCGGCGATGGAGTCGTCAAAGATGGTGCAGTCTGCCACGTCCACGCCCAGCAGCTCCGCCGTTTTGCGGTAGATGGCGGGCTCCTTTTTGTCCATACCCAATTCCTGGGCGAAGTAGATATGCTCGAAATAGGGCTTCAGACCCAGGTGATCCAGCGCCGCGTGACAGTGGGCGGGAACGCTGGAGGTGAGGACGGCCATCCGCTCTCCGGCGGCCTTGCATTTCTCCAGATAGGCCACCACGCCGGGCTTTACCGGCACGCTGGTGGTATAGAGATCACCGGCCATCTCCATCCACTCGGCCATGATCTCGTCGGTGGATTCGCTGAGATGGCAGTATTCCTTGGTGAAAATCGCGGCCTTGGGAAACACGGTGTGGGCCACGCCCTCATAGTATTCCCGTGTGTAGGGCAGGCCCCGCTTGGCCAGAAACGCGGTGTCCACGTCACGCCAGATGCCATTGGAGTCGATGAGGGTGCCGTCCATGTCAAAAATCAGCATAGGTTTTCTCCTTATAGGTCGGTGGTATAGAAGCGCCACGGGAAGTCCACGGCCTCCTGGGCGTAGTCGATGCCGATGCGCTTGCCGGTGTGGATGGTGAGGGGACGGGACGGCTGGTCGGGCAGTCCTACGTCGGAGAGGGCGGTGCAGAGGAACAGCTCCTCTCCCGTGGTCAGGTCAAGGCCGTTCTGGCGGCGGTCCAGTCCCAGCGCCTGGCAGCACTTGCCGGGGCCGTTGAGGAAGTTCTTCCGCTGATAGGCCGTCAGCTCGCCGGGGGCTTTGCCATACCGCAGACGGCAGAGGGCTTCCAGACCGTACACTGGGGCGAGACCCCGCAGCAGCACGGCGGAGGGCTCTCCCTCCGGCTCGGTGACGAAGTTCAGGCAGCAGTGCATGCCGTAAATGAGATAGATATAGGCGTGGCCCGGCGGGCCGAACATGGTGGCATTGCGGGCGGTCTTGTGGTAGCCGTAGGAGTGGGCGGCCTTGTCGATGGCGCCCACGTAGGCCTCAGTCTCCGTGATGCGGCACACCAGGAGCTCACCTTCAAAGCGCCGCACCAGATAGCAGCCCACAAAACTGCGGGCGATATCCACCGTATTTCCTGTATAAAAATTCCGACAAAGTATTGCCATTTTCGTCCTCCGGTGGTATAGTGCTTTTGCTATTCTATCATTTGTACCATCGAATAACAAGGGCAAACACGCCTGACAGCGTGTCTTTTCAGCGCTTTTTGCCCTTTTCGCCTTGGTGGGCGCCAGTCCACCTGCGTCTCAAAAACCAAAAATCACTCGAAAATGCATCGCTGGCAGGTGCCTTGCAGTTTTGCCGGTGCAGAAATGTGTCCAGACAAGAAAAGGCCCGCAGAGAATACTTGCCGTATTGTCAAGGGACTTGACGCCGTATGGGCGCATTTCTGCCCGTCAAAACCGTGTCTGCCCTTGTCATTCGATGGTACCGTGAAAATACAAGAAAAAGGAAGTGTTGCCGCGATGCCTGTATACAACTATAAAAAGGGCCTGACCGCCATGCTGGGGTGTTTTTTCATCTGGGGATTCCAGCCGCTGTACTGGTATCTGTGCGGCGGCATGGATACCTTCTTCTTGATGGCCAGCCGTATTGTGTGGGCGGCGGTGTGCTGCGTGCTGCTGCTGTGGATGCAGGGCAAGCTGCCCCAGCTGGCGGCGGCCTTCAAGGATAAGCAGGTGCTGAAGCGGGAGATCCCGGCGGCGGTGTTCCTGTTCGGCGACTGGATCGTGTATCTGTGGGCGGTGCAGAACGGCCGGGTGCTGGAGTGCTCCCTGGGCTACTACATTCAGCCGCTGGTGGTGTTCGCCTTCGGCGCGGTGATCTTCAAGGAGAAGATATCCTGGCGGCACTTCGTCATCATCGCCATCGTGGTCGTGGGCATCGTGCTGAGCACCAGCGGCTTCGGCGGTGTGCCCTATGTGACCATCGCGCTGGCCACCATGTTTGCCATCTACGCCGCTATCAAGAAGAGCCTGACCATCGATTCCATTGTCAGCACCACCATGGAGATCATCATGATGGTGCCGGTGGCGATCGTATTCGTACTGTGCTGCCGTATGGGCGACAACGGTATGGGCAGCCTGACGGTGGTGCGGCAGCTGCTGCTGATGGGTTCCGGCGTGGTGACGGCGGTCCCCATGCTGTTCTACGCCATCGGTGTGCGGAACCTGCCGCTGATGACCACCGGTATCTGCCAGTATCTCAGCCCCACGCTGGCCATCTTCTGCGGCATGATCATGGGCGAGAGCCTGACGAAGGAAAAGCT
>CAKTMW010000084.1 GCA_934574095.1 uncultured Oscillospiraceae bacterium
GCCGAAACAAGAAAGCGATAAAGGCATACATACAGAATCAGCTGGAGGAGGACAAAATGTCTGACCAAATCAGCATATCGCCATTTCGATCGGCACGATGCCGCAATGGATTAAAGCTGTTTTACGGGAATCATTACGCGCCGCTGCGTCTGCAAGACGGGCTTCGACCTCTTTCCGGGCAGAAGGTGTCAATGGCGCAAAGTTATCAAGGTGCAGCCACAAATCCTCGTTGAATCTATTTGCGGCATACTCCGCCTCACGCACGCTTCCCTTGCTGTAATTGTCACTTTCGGCCAAAACGGTTCTGATATCCAATGCGGTGAGAGCAGAAGCAGGATAAATGTTTGCATTTTTGATTCCTCTGTCATTCAGATAAGGTCAGGCTTCTTGAGTTCATCAAAAGGCCCAGTCTGAATTTCATGGAAGATTTCATCGATCGCAGATTCTTTATCCGAAACTTCTTTTGCCGGGATGTGCGTTAATTCAATGTGAAAGCCGTTCTTGCTGGCTTCGCGGGCCATTGCTTCAACATCCTCGTAATCGAGAAGGGTGCCATGAAAGATAATCCTAAAATTGCGCTTGCTGCATTCCTCGAAAAGAATACCGGGTAATTCTTCGACCCATTCCTGAAGGCGTCTCTCGTCGCCGAAGTTCAGACGGCTATTTTCCTTGGGTGCATCTCCATCAACCGTAATCACGGTTTCCAAGCGATAAGGATTATACTTGATAAAGATTTCTCTCATCTGTTCTTACCTCATATTATAAATTGCTTTTTCCAGATGTAAAAGGCCGGAATGCAGCAAAAGCTGATTGCTTTCATTGCTTGATTCGACCGTGACAGCAGTCTTTATTTCTTCTGGGTAATAGGTATCCAAGCGGTGTTCGGGATTTTCCATTTTTCTGGACAACCACTCATATTCATCCTGCTCGTCTTCGCTAAGGGGTTCGGAGAAATGTTTCATTTTGGCAAGATACGCGGCATATCATCCGATGGGAGAGAGCGGCTCTCCAGCAAGATCTTGCACACCGCCAGCACCTCGCTGTCCGTCAGGCGGCGGGGATCACGGGATACCATGCGGTAGCCCTTCAAGTGCCCGTCATAGATCACGTCCTGCTCCAGGTGCCGCTCAGCGAAAAAACAGCGCAAATCCTCCATGTCACGCTGGATGCTCCGGGGCGTGACATGAAAATCCTGCGCTAATTCCGATTTTTTCAGCACGGCGCCCTGGCTCAGCCGGGAGAAGATCTCCAACAGCCGCGCCGACTTCAACTCTGACTGCCGTTCCATGTTTCCTCCGTTCTTCATGCGCCACCAAACACATATTTATATCTATACGATATAATACTATATGTGACAGCTCATGTCAATTGTTGTCCGTTTTTGCTACCATCGTGGTAGGAGATGATGCGCATGAAATCGATTTACGCAGACAAATACCAGCAGATAGGGCTGAAGATTGCCTACTACCGGAAGCTGCGGGGTCTGACTCAGGAACAGCTGGCAGAACGGCTGGAGCTGAGTCCCGCCTTCATCGGCCATGTGGAGGCCCCCAACATCAACAAGGCGGTGTCCTTGGACACGCTGTTTGACGTGGCCGCCGCGCTGGACGTGCCGCCGTACAAGTTTCTGCTGTTCGACGAATAACGACCCTTATACGGCAAGTATAGCACATTAAGTGGACACTGTGTGTCACTCTGCCCAAATTTATCGCCGTTTTTATCCTTAAAAATGGCACAATTTCCAATAACTGTAAAACCTCCGCTGGTGGCGGAGGTTTTTCTGCTTTTTTTGCGAAAAAGGACACTGGTTGTCCAGCACTCCCGGTATACTGCGGGTATCAACATTGAGAGGAGAATTTTTATGGAAACCTTGAGACTGATCGGATTTATTGTCTATTGTCTCGCGGGCTACTGGGCGGTGAACCGCACCATCTACGCCAATTATGTTATGTACGGCGATCTGGCCACCATCTTCATGCGTAAGGTGATCGTGGGCATGCTGGCCGGGCCGGTGTGCATCCCGCTTGCCATTATCAAGACGGTGGCAGGGAAGAAAGGCGGGGATGAGTAGGTTTCCGATTCTTCCCACTCCTCCAGATATATACTATAACCACGAAGGCCTCCGGGTAATTCCCGGGGGCCTATTTCTATATTCTGGAGGAATTTCGCTATGACCACACCCGTTCGCACCTGCTCCCACTGCGGCTGTACCGCCGAGAACCTGATCGAGTTCCGTGACCGTCTGCTTTGCCCGGACTGTCTGGATAGCATGACAGAGATCTGCGTCGACTGCGGCACCCGGTTCTGGCATCGGGACAACTACGGCACAGCAGCCTCGCCCATCTGCCCTGCCTGCTGCGACCGCAATTACACTCGGTGTACCCGCTGCGGCAGCCTCATCTCCCTTGATAACTGCTGGTATCCCTACGATAACGACGATCCCTATTGCAGCGACTGCTGCTCCGACATTGAAAACAGCGCTATCCATGATTACTATTTCAAGCCCCGTCCCATCTTCTACGGCACGGGGCCCCGCTTCTTCGGCGTAGAGTTGGAGATCGACGGTGCGGGCGAGGACAGTGAGAATGCCTCGACGTTGCTGAACATCGCCAACCGGAAGCACTCCTTTGCCTACTGCAAGCACGATGGCAGCCTGGACGACGGCTTTGAGATCGTGACGCACCCCATGTCGTTGGAGTACCAGCTCCACGAAATGCCGTGGGATGAGGTGCTGCACGAGGCCATTATCTGTGCATCATTCTCGACCTCTTTTCTCGGAAAATCGTCGGCCATCGTGTCTCCCACAATGCCAGCACGAATCTGGTCACCAGCACATTTCGGGCAGCTTTCTGTGAACGAGGCAACCCCGCTGATCTGACTTTCCGCAGTGACCGCGGCAAGCAGTATACCTCTGCCGCATTTACAACGCTCCTGCAAAAGTGCGGTGTGAAGCAATCGTTTTCCGCCACGGCACGGCCACATGACAACGCCGTGGCGGAAGCCTTCTTTGCCTCATTCAAAAGAGAAGAGGCGTACCGCAGGGAGTACACCTCGGAACAGAGCTTTCGCAAAAGCGTGGAGAAGTATGTTCAGTTTTACAATGAGGTACGCCCTCGCAGAACTTTGAGATACAAAACGCCGCAAGCCTTTGAAGTCGCTTATCATGAGAAAACTTGCGAGAAAATCGTGTTCA
>CAKTMW010000085.1 GCA_934574095.1 uncultured Oscillospiraceae bacterium
CAAAAAAGTCTGTCATTGCGAGCCAGTCCGCAGACTGGCGTGGCAATCCGTTCCAAAAACATGCGATTTCTGCTTTGCTTATGTAAATTTGCAGCATTAGGATTACGGATTCCCACGTCGCTTCGCTCCTCGGAATGACAGGAATGGGTTTTTCGACAAGCTCAGGAGTGCCGCCCGTTGGGCGGCACTTTTTTTTATGAAAGGTTTACAGCGCTGCCATGGCGGCGTTGACGCTCTCCTCGCAGCTGCGCATGGCCAGGATGGTCTTTTCCATCAGCTCCTCCAGCGTCCAGCCCAGGCGCTCCGCGCCGGTGGTGATGACGTCGCGGGAGCAGCCGGCGGCGAACTTCTTGTCCTTGAACTTCTTCTTCAGGCTGCTGACCTCCATGTCCATCACACTCTTGCTGGGGCGCATCTTGGCGGCGGCGCCGATGAGGCCCGTCAGCTCATCGGCGGCGAACAGGACCTTCTCCATCTCGTGGGTGGGCTCCACGTCGCACACCAGACCGTAGCCGTGGCTGCACACCGCGTGGATCAGGTCGGCGTCGCAGCCCGCCTTCTCCAGCAGCTCCGGGGCCTTCAGGCAGTGCTGGTCCGGCCACATCTCAAAATCGATGTCGTGCAGCAGGCCCGCCGTGGCCCAGAAATCCGCGTCCTCGCCGTAGCCCAGCTCGTTGGCGTACCAGCGCATGACGCCCTCCACCGTCAGGGCGTGGAGGATATGGAACGGCTCGTGGTTGTACTCCTTCAATGCCGCCAGAGCGGCGTCCCGGCTGATAACTTCCTTCATTGCGGCAGTCTCCTTTTTGTGTAGATTTTGGCGTATAACGCCTGAAATGATGCCCTATTGTATCACGCAGCGCCGCATTATGCAAGAGCGTTTTCCAGTATGTGCAGGACTTCCTGCATGTGCCGCAGCTCCTCCCGCAGCAGCGTCTGATACGTCGGCGGGACAGGCGCGGCGGGGGCGGTCCGTGCGGGAGCGGCGGCGCTGCCGCGGGCCTCCGGATAGGGGTTCTCCTGGGGGTTGACCCGCTTCCATATCTGGTCATATTTGCGGTAGTCGTAGAGTTGGTCTTCCATGGGGACCTCCTTTCTGGGGAAGTGTTTCGCGCTTCCGAGCGCGAGTCACTTTTGGTCGCTGTCCCAAAAGTGACCAAAAGGACAGCCAGAAACCCAGGTTTCTGGACTTCCTGCACGCTATGCTCATTTTGCCCTTGTGACTCATTACCACGCGTTCGCGAAATATGGTTGTTATCGCTGTGTATGACGCATTGACTTCTTTCTTGCGCCGCTGCCGCTTACGTTCTCAACGGTAGAACACCAAGCGTTGTTCGGTGTAAAGATGAGCGGCAGCGGCGCTGGAGCAGAGACGATGCGACGACGAAACAAAACAGAAATTCTTCCGCGAACGTGCAGCAGGCAATTCCGGCTTTCCACAATGTATAACGCGCTCGGAAGTTTTGAAACCCTCTGGGTTTCAAATGGTGTTTTTGCCTACTTTTGTCACCACGGACAAAAGTAGGTCACGGCCAAAGCCGCGAAATACCTTTTTCCATGTATGTGAAATATTTCCCCGTGCCATACTATGCCATGAGCGCCGCCGGTGCCACCCATTGACATGGTAGGCAAAACCGCCTATAATGGAGAAAAAAGCGGAAAGGACAGGCGTATCGGTATGATGATCTCAACGAAGGGGCGCTATGCGCTGCGGGTGATGGTGGACTTGGCGGAGCACCGGGAGGAGGGCTATATCCCCCTGCGGACGGTGGCCCAGCGGCAGGGCATCAGCCAGAAGTATCTGGAGAGCATCATGACCACACTTTCCAAGGCAGGGTTCGTGGACGGCACCCACGGCCGGGGCGGCGGCTACCGGCTGGTCCGGGCGCCGGAGGAGTACCATATCGGGCCGCTGCTGCGGGCCATCGAGGGGCCGCTGGTGCCGGTGCAGTGCGTGGAGGACGAGGCGGAGCCCTGTCAGATGGCAGGGGAGTGCCGCACCCGGTCGCTGTGGCTGGGGCTGGACCAGGTGATTCGGGACTATCTGGACAACGCCACCCTGGCCCAGCTGATGGTGGAGGAAAAAGACGAAGCTTTTTCGGAACAAACGGCGAAATAAATTGATTTTCCTTATCGTATCTGGTATAATATTTCAAGTTTGTCAAAATAGCTCTTTTTCTGACAGAAAATACCGGTTTTGACAGTCCAATTTGAGGAGGAAGATTCCATGCTGGAATTGAAGCATATTTCCTATCGTGTGTCCACGCCGGAGGGCGACATGGATATCATCAAGGATATCTCCATCACCATTCCGGACCACCGCCTGATGGTGTTCACCGGCCCCAACGGCGGCGGAAAGACTACGTTGGCCAAGATCATCATGGGTCTGGTGCAGCCCACCGGCGGCCAGATACTCTATAACGGCGAGGACATCACCAACCTGTCCATCACCGAGCGGGCCAAGAAAGGCATCAGCTACGGCTTCCAGCAGCCGCCCCGCTTCAAGGGCATCACCGTCCACGACCTGCTGCTGCTGGCGGCGGGCGAGGAAAAACTCAGCAAGGACCGCTGCTGCGCGTATCTCACCAAGGTGGGCCTGTGCGCCAACGATTACCTGGACCGTGAGGTGGACGTGTCCCTGTCCGGCGGCGAGGTGAAGCGCATCGAGATCGCCACCATTCTGGCCCGCCACAGCGACCTGATGATCTTTGACGAGCCGGAGGCCGGTATCGACCTGTGGAGCTTCGCCCGTCTCACCGAGACCTTCGAGCAGATACACCGGGAGGGCAAGGCCACCATGATCATCATCTCCCATCAGGAGCGGATCATCCGTCTGGCGGACGAGATCGTAGTCATCGCAAACGGCCAGATCGCCCACCGGGGCAACACCGAGGAAATATTCCCCCTGATCCTGGCGGACACACTGGGCGGCTGCCCGGTGATTGAGAGAAAGGAGGCGTCCCTGTGATTACCGAGATCGACGCGAAGCTGCTGGAAAAGATCGCCGACCTGACCGGCAAGCCGGTAGGCGCCTTCAATATCCGCAAGGACTCCGGCTGCGAAGCACGGCAGTCCACCGAGCATATCGACATCCTGCCCCGCGAGGACGGCAAGTCCGGTATCGACGTGAAGTTCAAGCCCGGCACCAAGGGC
>CAKTMW010000086.1 GCA_934574095.1 uncultured Oscillospiraceae bacterium
GTAGTCAACGACCACGCATTTTTTCTCTGCCGTTCCCGCAAACGCAGGTGCGGCAAGGCTTTGCGCCATATCTCAACCGGAGACACCTGAAATGTCGGAGTCTAACGCTCTATCCAGCTGAGCTACGGGCGCGTATGCAATTATGCCGTTTCTCAAACGGCTTATTTATTATACCAACTTCCTCCACCGTTGTAAAGAAAAATTTTTTCAAAAAAGATTGTTAAAAAAGTTGACAACTCCTGCATCTTGCGCTAAAATAACTTATAAATTTTTTTCAACCCCAAAGGATGATATATATGAAAAAGCAAAAAATCTCTGATGCCGTGATCCACCGCCTTCCCCGTTACTACCGCTATCTGGACGATTTGTACAACAAGGGCGTGGTGCGCATCTCCTCCCACTCGCTGGGCGACAAGATGGACATTACCGCCTCCCAGATTCGGCAGGACCTGAGCTGCTTCGGCGAGTTCGGCCAGCAGGGCTACGGCTACAACGTGGCGGAGCTGCGCGCCGAGATCGGCCACATTCTGGGCATCGACAACGATCACAAACTCATTATCGTAGGCGCCGGCCACCTGGGCCATGCCCTGCTGCAGAACTTTGACTTTGCCAAGGTGGGCTTCCATCTGGACTCCGCCTTCGACGTCTCCTCCGCCCTGATCGGTGACGAGATCAACGGCGTGACGGTCCGCTCCATGGACGAGCTGGACGACTATGTGGCCCAGCATCATCCCAACGTGGCGGTGCTGACGGTGCCGCAGCACGTGGCGCAGCCCCTGGCTGACCGGCTGGTGGCCCTGGGTATCCGCGGCTTCTGGAACTTCACCAATGTGGAGATATCCGTCCCCGACGACGTGTACTCCGAGGATATCCACTTCGTGGACACGCTGCTGACCCTCAGCTACCATATCTCCCGCAGCACCGCCCAGGAGTAAATCTTTTCCGCCGCGCCTCTCACACTTTTCCGCCGCGCACATACTATGGAATGAGGCTTCTCCACGGAGCCAGAAATTTCATAGGAGGTTACGCTATGTGTAATCAGAATTCTTGCTTTGGCGGCGGCAGCTGCTGCTGGATCATCATCGCCATCATCCTGCTGTTCCTGTTCTGCGGCAACGGCTGCGGCAATGACTGCGGCTGCAACAACAACTGTGGCTGCAACAACGGCTGCGGCTGCTGAACCTGAGATAACCAAGGCCCCATCTTCGGATGGGGCCTTATTTTTTGCTTCAAAATCTCCTTGTTTCGTGGTATACTATGTGTAAAGAGAATTTTGCAGGAGGACGCGCCGTGGATATCCGCGATTTTTACAACACCTACCGTGACCATCAGTCCCGGCTGCTGGGGGGACAAAGCGAGTTCGCCGTGCTGGTGCCGCTTGTGGAAACGGAGCAGGGGCTGTGCCTTTTGTACGAGGTGCGTGCCAGCGGCATTCGCCAGCCCCACGAGGTTTGCTTCCCCGGCGGGCGGATGGAGCCGGGCGAGACGCCCACCGCCTGCGCCCTGCGGGAGACCTGGGAGGAGCTGGGCATCGACAGCGCCGCCATCCGGGTCATCGCACCGCTGGATTTCCTCTATCTCCGGTCCGACGCGCTGATGTATCCCGTGCTGGCCAGCGTGGACGCCGCGGCGCTGGAACGTATGCGGCCCAGCGCCGATGAGGTAGCGGACACATTTCTCGTCCCGGTGCAGTGGCTGCGGGAGCATCCCCCCACGCTGTACCGTTATCCCCTGCGGCCTGTGATCGGCGCGGATTTCCCCTACGACACCATCCGTATGGACGCCACCTATCCCTGGGGGGACGGGCGCATGGAGGTGCCGGTATACGAGGGGCTTCCCTACCCTCTGTGGGGCCTGACGGCCCGCATCACCTATTATCTGTTGAAAGCTGTGCAGGCGTGAGCCTGCACAGCTTTTATAGCTTGATTTCCACCGGTCGGTCGATCTCCATGCTCTCCGGCGTGACGCGGCAGGAATAGGCGGCGATGTTGACGCCTGACGCTCTCGCCTGACGCAGCGCCGCGCCGAAGGCGGGATGAGTCGCGTCATTGGGCGCAAAATCCGCCGCGGCCGCCATCTGGATGACAAAAAACGCCGTGGCCCGATGGCCCAGCTCCACCGCGTGGATCAGCTCATGGAGGTGCTTCACCCCCCGCTCCGTAGGCGCGTCGGGGAAGCGGGTATGGCCGTTCTCCTCCAGCGTGACGCCCTTCACCTCCACCAGATGCAGGCTCCGGGGCGTCTCCAGACAGAAGTCCAGCCGGGACTGGCCGAAGCGGTACTCGCTGTGAACAGCGGTGGCGGCGGGGTCAAATTGCAGCGCCCACTCCGCGAACACCCTGTTGGGGGCCTGGGCGTCCATGTTGATGAGCTTGCCGTTTTTCTCCACGGCGATCAGGTCATAGGCGGTCTTGCGGTGGGGGTTTGTCCCCTTTTCCAGATACACCGCCGCGCCGGGCACCAGCAGCTCCCGGCAGCGGCCTGTGTTCTTCACATGGCACACCGTCTCCGCGCCGTCCAGCAGTACATGGGCAATAAACCGGTTGGGCCGCGCCAGAAATACCGCTTTTTCCACCTGTCCGTACTTCATATGCCACCACTCCTTACATATTTTATAGTATATCATGGCATTCTTTATTTGGAAAGCCCCTCCTCATCCCAGTTGTCCGAAGCGTCAATATATCCAAAAATTATTTAGACATTCTTACAAATTTTGTAGATACAGGGAAATAACGGTTGAATTTATGCCAAACGTTTGGTACAATTAAACTGCCATCGATTGACAAGGGCAAACACGCCTGACAGCGTGTCTTTCCGGCGCTTTTTGCCCTTTTCACCTTGACTTGCGCCAGCAAGCCTGCGTCTCAAAAGCCAAAAATCACTCGAAAATACATCCGCTGGCAGGTGCCTTGCAGTTTTGTCGGAGCAGAAATGTGTCCAGACAAGAAAAGGCCCGCAGGGAATACTTGACGTATTGCCAAGGGACTTGACGCAGTATGGGCGCATTTCTGCCCGTCAAAACCGTGTCTGCCTTTGTCAATCGATGGCAACAATATAGGAATGGGAGGTAGCATCAGCAATGGATTACTCCAATTTGTTTGTGTGCCTGATGGGACTGTGCACGGTGTTTGTGGGTCTGATCTGCATCA
>CAKTMW010000087.1 GCA_934574095.1 uncultured Oscillospiraceae bacterium
CGGATTTTGCCAAGTTTCTATCCCTCCTGGTCTTGATTACCGCCGACATATGCGGCGATGGCTCTACGAAGCTCACTGTTTGTGATTTTTTCGCTGCTTCTGATCTTTTCAGCGACGGCGCTGTCGCTCTCGCACACAAACTGCACATGACGCGCCCGTTTGCGCTTGGGCGACTCGATACGCCTGCGCTTCCCGTCGGCCAGCAGAAGGAAGTCCTCCTCTGTCGCAAGCACAAAGAAATAGCTTCCTGCATCCCTGCCGGCGACCGATCTTACGATGTTGGATTTGGCAATGTCCATACGCGTTACACCAGGGAATCGGAGGCGTCCGTCAGAAGCTCCGGATCGCCGTCGGTGATCAGAATGGTGTTCTCGTAATGGGCGGCGTTCTTGCCGTCCGCCGTCTTGACGGTCCAGCCGTCAGCCATCTGGCGGATGGCGGCGCTGCCGGCGTTGACCATGGGTTCCACCGCGATGGTCATGCCCCGCAGCAACCGGGGGCCGTGTCCGGGGTTGCCGAAGTTGGGCACCTCCGGGCTCTCGTGCATCCTGCGGCCGATGCCGTGACCGACATACTCCCGCACGATGCTGTAACCGTGGCTCTCGGCGTATTCCTGAACGGCATGGGAGATATCGCTGAGGCGATAACCCTCCCGCGCGAACTTGATGCCCTCGAAGAAGCACTGCTGTGTCACGCGGATCAGGTCCAAGGCCTGGTCGGACACCTGCCCGCAGGGGTAGGTGCCGGCACAGTCGCCATGGAAACCGCCGATGTAGGCGCCCACGTCCACGCTGACGATATCGCCCTCGCGCAGCACCCGCTTACCGGGGATGCCGTGGATGATCTCGTCGTTGACGCTGACGCACACACTGGCGGGATAGCCGTTGTAGTTCAGGAACGAGGGAACCGCGCCCTGAGACTTGATAAAGTGATACACTGCCTTGTCAATTTGTTGGGTTGTTACGCCGGGTTTTACCATATCCCGTGCCAGGGCACGGGCAGCCGCGGTAATCTTTCCCGCCCGGCGCATCAGTTCGATCTCGTGCTCGGATTTCAGGGTTATCATAGATTCAGCACCCCAGAACCTTCAAGATCGCCTGTGTCGTCTCCTCCACAGTGGGATAGTCGTCCACAGTTTTCAGAATCCCTCTGGCCTCGTAGAAACCCTTGAGGGGCTCTGTCTCTTTATGATAAACCGCCAGACGGTCTCTGACCGTCTCAGGGTCATCATCCTTGCGCTGCTTCAGCGCGCCGCCGCACACATCGCACACGCCTTCCTTTTTGGGAGGAATGTTGACGATATGATAGCTGGCGCCGCAGCTTTCGCAGACACGGCGGCCGCCCATGCGCTCAACGATCTTCTCGTCGGGCACTTCCAGCGCCACCACAGCGTCGAATCTGATCCCCGCCTGCTCCAGAGCCTCAGCCTGGGCGATGGTGCGGGGCACGCCGTCCAGAATGTAGCCATTGGCGCAATCGGGTTCCTGCAAGCGCTCGTTGATGATGCCGATGATGACCTCATCCGGCACCAGCTTGCCGGCATCCATGTACTCCTTGGCCTTCAGGCCGGTGGGAGTGCCATTTTTAACGGCGGCACGCAGGATGTTGCCCGTGGAGATCGTGGGGATGCCCAGGGTCTTTTTGATAATGTCTGCCTGTGTGCCCTTACCGGCACCAGGAGCGCCTAAAAGGATCAGTTTCATTTGACACCTCTTATTCCAGGAAGCCCTTATACTGACGCATCAGCATCTGGGATTCCAATGCCTGTACGGTCTCCAGGGCAACGCCCACAACGATGATGACGGAGGTACCGCCGATGGACAGGGCGGAAACATTGACGACCTTGCCGATGATGAGGGGCAGGATAGCCACGATGCCCAGGTACACGGCGCCAAACAGCGTCACCTTGTTCAGGACCTTGCGGATGAAGTCGGATGTGGGCTTGCCGGGACGGAATCCGGGGATGAAGCCGCCGTTCTTCTTCAGGTTGTTGGAGATTTCGATGGGGTTGAACTGGATCGTCGCGTAGAAGTAGCTGAACGCGATGATCATCAGGAAGTAGAAGACCATGTAGATCACAGAGGAGGTATCGATGGCCTTCAGGAAGCCGGCCCAGAAGGAACCCTCAGCAGGCTGCTTGCAGAAAGCGGCGATGGTAGAGGGGATCATAGCGATGGACTGGGCGAAGATGATGGGCAGAACGCCGGACATATTCACCTTCATGGGAAGGCTGGAAGCCTGGCCGCCGTACATCTTGCGGCCTACCTGCCGCTTGGCATACTGGACAGGGATACGGCGCTCGGCGCCGTTGACCCAGGTGATCAGTACGATCAGCGCCAGCATACCCACCACCACCAGAGCGACGGCCCACCACTTGGTGGGGTCCATACGGACGTAGCTGATGCCGGTGCCGACCATGGTGGGTACACGGGACAGGATACCCGCGAACAGGATGATGGAGATACCATTGCCGATACCAAACTCAGTGACCTGCTCGCCCATCCACATAACGAAGGAGGAGCCGGCGATGAAGGAGGCGATGATGACCAGTGCGGGCCATACGCCCTGGGTGGTCAGGATGCTGTTGCTCTTCATCAGCACGTAGTAGCCCCAGCCCTGCAGGATGGCAATGGCCACGGTGGCATAACGGGTGATGGACTGGATCTTCTTCTTGCCTTCCTCGCCGCCGTCCTGCGCCATGCGCTGCAGGGCGGGAATGGCGATGGTCAACAGCTGGATGATGATGGAGCTGTTGATGTAGGGCTGGACGCCCAGGGCGAAGACAGTGGCATTGGCGAACGCGCCGCCGGACATGACGTTGTACAGGCCCAGCACGGTGGTGCTCATCTGGTTGATGTAATCCTCCATCAGAGCGGCGTCCACATAGGGAACGGGAATCGCGTTACCGATGCGGAAGATCAACAGGATCAGCGCCGTAAACACCAGCTTTTTGCGCAGTTCGGGAATGGCCCATGCTTTACGGATCGTCTGAATCACGTTAGATCACCTCTGCCTTTCCACCAGCTGCTTCGATCGCTTCCTTAGCAGCCTGGGAGAAAGCAGCGGCCTGCACGGTCACCTTCTTGGTAACTTTGCCGTT
>CAKTMW010000088.1 GCA_934574095.1 uncultured Oscillospiraceae bacterium
AGCTGAACGCCCTGAGCCGCCGCATCTGCCGGGAAAAGCCCACGGTGGAGGAGGCCTCGGAGTGGCTGCGGCAGACCATGGCCCGGTGCCGGGTGTACCGCCCCGCCGTGGCGTATTTGGGCAGCTTTCTGGGGGGCCTTGGCTTCGCGCTGGTGTTTGGCGGCTCCATACGGGACTGCCTGTGGGCGGGGCTGATGGGTATGATCATCGGCTTTGTGAACCGCTTTCTGGACCGCTTCGAAGCTAACCCCTTCTTCAGCACCATCCTTGCCTCGTTCCTGATGGCGGTGCCCGCCTATGTGGCGGCGGGGCTGGGCTGGCTGGATAACCCCGACGCGGCCATCATCGGCGCGCTGATGATCCTGGTGCCGGGTTTGCTCATCACCAACTCCATGCGGGACATCATTTATGGCGACACCAACTCCGGCGTGGTCCGCATCGTGCAGGTGTTTCTCTCTGCCCTCGCCATCGCCCTGGGCACGGCGGCTGCCTGGCGTGTGACAGCGCCCATCTACGGCATCGGCGCTGTGGTGGAGACGGCGTCTATGGTGTGGCCCGCCTGGGCCCAGGCTTTGGCGGTATTTGTGGGGTGCTACGGTTTCTGCATCCTGTTTAATATCCATGGCAAATGGATGGTCCTGTGCGTTATCGGCGGCACGGCCACCTGGATGGTCTATCTGCTGTGCGAGGCCCTGGGGCTGGACGTATACACCATGAACCTGTACGCCACCATCTTTGCCGCCCTGTATGCCGAGGTGATGGCCCGTGTGCGCCGCTGCCCCGTGACGCCGTATCTGGTCCTCGCGATTTTCCCGCTGCTGCCGGGCGCCGGGGTGTACTACACCATGAGCTTGGGCCTACAGGGCGAGATGCTCGACGCCCTGCGCAAAGGTCTGGAAACGGCGGGCATCGCCGGTTCGCTGGCGGTGGGCATCCTGCTGGTGTCCACGGTTTTCCGGGTGTTGACGGCGTTCCTGTCCCGCCGGGAAAGACAGGAGCATACCTGATAAAAATTGGAGGAATCTTCCAAAAGCTCAGCTTGACATCTCTCAAAAAAGCCTGTTATACTGAACAAAAGGAATGAAAAGCGTGGAGAAAATCCACGCTTTTCGTCCACATGAAGACAGAAAGAAGGCTTGCGAAAGAAAGAGAGGTCATTATGAGGAGAAAGAGGATCGCCGCGTGGCTGTTGTGCGCGGCGCTGATGTTGGGACTGCTGCCCGCCACAGTGTGGGCCGACCCCTATACCTCCATGCCGGGTGCAGAGGACATTGAGGGATTTTCGGGTAAGACGATCGTGCAGTTTGTCTGCGAGGATGACGAGAACCACACCATAGGTTATGGTCTGGACAGCGGCCGTATCAGCTGGCAGAGCAATCCTCAGATAGCCGATAAATGCACGTTGGTACTGCATGTCTATGATTACAGGGATCAATATCTGAAGGACTCTCCTAACAACCACCACGTTCTGCGGGAGGATATGAGGTATGCATATATCGACCTGACGTGGAGCGAGGGAAAGCAGAAGTGGGTGCCGGACGATCCTGACCAGCTGCCTGTCACCTTCCACGTGGAGGAAATCCCGGATATTTACGAGGGCGACGCCTATCTGTCGATGCTGGACGAAAAGCCGGTGCGCTTTGTTCCCGCGCAGGAGGGCGATCCCCATGAGACAGTGTACTGCAGCCGGGGGATGACCAGTTACTGGAGGTACTCCAACAGCCACCGTGCCGTCATCTTCGAGGCAAAGGACTACCTTAACCAGCTGAACGATGCCTGCGGCGGCCAGCACAAGCTGGTGGGCGACACGACAGGGAAAATCGATCTGAACTATGTTAAGACGGAGAAGAAGTGGAAGGCGGACAGGAGCTGGGTGGAGTTTTCGTTTACCTGCAACCGCGCGGAGCTGCCTACACTGGAGCGGCTGGACGCCCTGCTGGGGAATGTGACGGTGCGGTGCGCGGACGGCTGTACCGCCCAGACCTGCCGGCTGCGGGATACCGCGTCCTATTATGCTAAGTTTACCGGTGACGATAGCTGTCAGGTGACGGTGTATCACGCCGCATTCGTGAAGCGGTTCTGTGAGAGCAGCGGCGGACAGCAGCACATTTTTGCGCCGGGACAAAGCGGCCGCACGGAGCTTACGCTGACCCGTGACGCCACAGGCGAATGGACGCTGGACAGCGATTCCCAAAACACGCTGCCCCTTACCGTCCAAGCGTCCTGCCGCCAACCCGCCGCCCCCGCGGAGAAGGAGCTGGACGGGCTGGGGAATGCCGTTCTGGTTCGCTATTCCGAAGTGGAGCAAAGATATTGTTTCCAGTATGAACTGGAGCCGGGCACCTACGGATATGAAGATAAAGCGTCCGGTGATACCAGCGCCAGCCGTTCCACGGTCACATCCTCCGATGACCTGACCCGCTGGGAGTACCGGATATGGCTGGAAAACACATGGCCCTACCGGGAGAGCTACAACAAGGCTATCCTCAATTTGATTGAGTATGGCAATGCGGACGCTTACCATGCGCTCGTAAGCGTCCAGCCCCGTATCTCGCTGGTGTACGACAACGGCTGGCGGGTGGCAAATCCGGACTGGGACAGCTGGGACGGCAGAGCCTTCATCATGCTGACGCAGAGTTACAGCGATCCCCTTGACCTGAACGGCGATAATGATAAGAGCATCGGCGACATGGCCTGCCTGTACACCTGGCTGACCACCGGGGAAAATCCGGGAAAGCTGGCCGACAAGGAGTTTGAGGATAAGGCTGACCTGAACCACGACGGCACCGTGGATATTTACGACCTGCAAATGCTGTATGAGCACATCAACGGCATAAGATAAAAGCGCGATAAAGGGGAAGCGCCGGACGGCTCAGCCGTCCGGCGTTTCCTCTTTTGTATGGTAGGGTTTCTTGCACTGCTTGTGGGTGTTTTAATAGCACTCGCGGTAGATTTCTTCCTCGGCGGCCAGGTCGAAGGGGTAGTAGGCGTTGGTCATCAGCCGCTGCTGATTGGCCTCCACGCTGAGGGGGAAGGCCTTGAAGTCCGCCTCGGTGAAGCCGCAGTCCCGCAGGGGACGCAGCGGCAG
>CAKTMW010000089.1 GCA_934574095.1 uncultured Oscillospiraceae bacterium
TTTCGATGTTTTTCGTCGGCTCGATTTCGACCGGACTGCTGTCTCTCGCGGACAGCTAGGTTAGATTACCACACCTTTACGCTGTTGTCAACACATTTTTTACAAATTCTATCAAAAAAGTTTACATCTGTCATTAGCGCAGCAAAAAGCGGGCCCAAAGGCCCGCTTTTTAGAAGCTTTCCTTCTCACTCTGCCATAGTTTCAATAGCCAGCTTATAGGTACTGCCATCATTGACCGCCGTCATGTCCACTCCGGTCTGAGCATACTCGCCGTCAATATAGAAAGACCAATAGGTCTGATCCTTCTCGTAGTCGGCAGTAACGCCGTTGACGGTCTTGACATACAGACCGTACTCGCTGTCCTCGCCCTGGATAACGTTCAGCTTCAGCAGCGCCGCACCCACGGTCTCCTCATCGGTGTTGACGGTGGCGGTGATGGTCTTGCCCTCGGCGTCGGCGATCTCCAGCACGAAGCTGTGAGCACCCTCGCCCAGGACGGCGCCGTCGGTGACCACCGGCGCCTTGACGTCGGCATCTGTGTTGGCGCCGTCATTGGCTTCCACGTTGGCATCATTGCCGCTGTCCGGCTGCTGGACAGGCGTATTACCGCAAGCTGTCAGGCTCAAGACCATGGCCAAGGCCAGAATGATCGCTAAAAACTTTTTCATAATGTATATCCTCCTTATTTATCCAGCAGCCCGATCAGCAGACTGCCTTTGCGCACCGATACCGTGATCGGATTGCCCATAAAATGATTGCTAACGCCCAGCGGGAACTCCGCCGACAGCGGCGCGTTGTCCAGCGGATACTGCGCCCCAGTGATGGACACGCCCTCCGCGTCCGCGCCCATGCAGAACACCGACATGATGCCCTGCGCCTTTGCCGGAAAAGAAATACTCTCGTTGCGGATGACCGTATACTGTTCCTTATCGCCGTAGAGCCAGCCCCGTGCGCCGTGGCAGGTCAGATACAGCAGCGACTGCATGTTGGCCAGCGTATGGTCGCTGCGCGCGCCGCCCATGCCGCCATACAAATGAAACTCTTTCTGACCGTGGGACAGGCCGTCCTTGATAGCCAGCATCATATCGCTGTCGTCCTTTTCCACCGGCACACGATGGATATGGGCAAAATCCGGCACCACCGCCAGCGAGTCAAAGTCCCCCAGCAGCAGATCCGGCACGATGCCCTCCTGTTTGCAGTACTGCCAGCCGCCGTCGGCGGCAATGATATAGTCGCCCGGCTCCGGCCGACGGGTCAGGCCATAGTAGCTGCCCGCCCCAAAAATAATACAGGCCATATTGTCCGCCTCCCCAGTAAGCTTACCGCTTCCGCCGTCTGCGCCACAGAATGGCAAACCGGCGCAGCAGGATATCATATACCACAAATACGACCAGCCCCAGCGCAGCCGTTATCCAGAGCAGCCACGGCGCGGTATCGGCAAATACCTCCGTCACCTGCGTCAGCCCCAGCACATACAGCAGCACCAGATACATGGTCCCCACAGACACGACCGCCAGCGCCAGCTTTGCCAGCCAGCGCAGAGCGGGCCGCCGGATCGCGTCAAGCTTTGGCTGAATCAGCGGATAGTAGCCCAGGAACAGATACAGTGCGGCAGCCTCCTTGTCCGGCCCAAGCAGCAGCGTCAAAAGCGCCACCGCCGCCCAGCAGCACCACGTATATTGGGCGCGGCACGTCTCCCGCAGCACCAACAGCGCGCAGGAGGCCAGCATCGGACAGGCGTATACCGCCAGCGGCACAACGCCGCCCAGACACAGCAACACCACGCTCAGTGCCGTCATCACACCGCACAGCGCAAGCTCCTTCGTTGACCGTTTCATGCCTGTCTCCTTTCCGTCGCTTCCGGATGCCGCTTATGATATCACACCCCGCCAAAAAAAGCAAATCGGATGATGAACAAAATAATTCCAAGAAATATGAAAAAAGGTGTTGACAAATTCCACGAAATGCGTATAATAGTTTTTGTTCGTCAGAACATAGCGGGATTGTGTAATGGTAGCACAGCGGACTCTGACTCCGTATGTGAGGGTTCGAATCCTTCTCCCGCTGCCAGCAAGAGGTCTGAAACCAATGGGTTTCAGACCTCTTTTCTTGTGTCTGACCCTTTATTTGACCCTTTAACCGTTTTGGGTCTTCTCATAGACAGTGCCCCGCATATAGGCTTCCATGCGGTTTGCGCTGTCTTGTTTCATTTTTTCAGAGACATGGCCATATACATCCAGTGTAAACGCTGCCGTTGCGTGGCCAAGGTTCGACTGTACGGTCTTCACATCATCGCCATTTTGAAGGCAGAGTACTGCATAGGTATGCCCTTACGGTATAATTACGACAAACCGGAAAAGCCCCGTATATCAAGGGTTTTCGGTTATCTGGCAAGGTTTTTCATCCTTTTCCAAACCGAAAAATCGAGCCGCGAAGTAGTTATATCGTAGGGGGTGTTATAGTAACGACAAAAATAAAATACCGTTTGGGCGGGCTGTCAGCCCGTCCAAAAAATCAGGACATTTCCTCTGCAAAGAAGAAATGTCTTTTTTTGTACCCAAAATCAGATGCCGACAGGAGGAACACGATGACTGAAAAAACAGCGCAGAAAGAACCAGGCAAAAAGCCCGCGCCATCCAAAAAGCCGAAACCGCAGCAGGAAGTAGTTGTTCAGATTTCGCTCTCCGAGCTGCATCCATTCCCGGATCATCCCTTTCAGGTGCGGAAGGATGCGTCCATGCAGGAAACCGCCGAAAGCGTCAAGGAATACGGCGTCCTCGTCCCCGCGCTGGCACGGCCACGGGAGGACGGCGGTTATGAGCTGATTGCAGGCCACCGCCGCAAACACGCCTGCGAGCTGGCTGGGCTGGCCACCATGCCCGTCATTGTCCGCGACATTGACCGGGACGCTGCCACCATCATCATGGTGGACAGCAACCTTCAGCGGGAGAACATTCTCCCCTCCGAACGCGCCAAAGCCTACAAGATGAAGATGGAGGCCATCAAGCGGCAGGGCGCACGGACGGATCTGACTTCGCC
>CAKTMW010000090.1 GCA_934574095.1 uncultured Oscillospiraceae bacterium
CTGGCCCCAGGGCATCGACTTCGCCCTGGCCGGCAAGAGCTACGACGAGCTGACCGACGAGGAGAAGGCCAACAACCCCCTGAACATCTACCGCGACGAGGACGAGGTGCTGATGGCCTACAACGAGCACATCATCGGTATCCACCAGCCTGTCTGGGTCCGGGTGGAGAAGGAGCTGAACGGCGAGAAGCTGCACCACGTGGTGCGCGCCACCGCCGGCCGCATCATCTTCAACCGCAACGTGCCCCAGGACCTGGGCTTCGTCAAGCGTCTGGACGACAACGGCCAGCCCACCGACAAGTTCTTCGACTACGAGATCACCGAGACCTGCGGCAAGAAGCAGCTGGGCAAGATCGTGGACCGCACCATCAAGAAGTTCGGCTTCACCATCGCCGCCGAGGTGCTGGACAACATCAAGGCTACCGGTTACAAGTACTCCACCCGCGGCTCCATCACTATCTCCATCGCGGACATGGTGGTGCCCGCCAAGAAGTACGAGCTGATCCGTGAGACCGAGGAGCGGGTCCTGGATATCGAGGACCAGTTCAACATGGGCTTTATCACCGATGACGAGCGGTATAAGCTGGTGGTCCGTGAATGGGAAAAGACCACCAACGACGTCACCGACGCCCTGACCGCCAACATGAACAAGTACAACCCCATCTTCATGATGGCGGACTCCGGCGCCCGTGGCTCCATGAAGCAGATTCGTCAGCTGACCGGTATGCGCGGCCTGATGGCCAACACCGCCGGTAAGACCATCGAAATTCCCATCAAGGCCAACTTCCGTGAGGGTCTGTCTGTGCTGGAGTACTTTACCTCCAGCCGGGGCGCCCGTAAGGGCCTGGCTGATACGGCTCTGCGTACCGCCGACTCCGGTTACCTGACCCGCCGCATGGTGGACGTCTGCCAGGACGTCATCATCCGCGAGGACGACTGCGGCGTGGAGAAGGGCATCCTGGTGTCCGAGATCAGCGAGGGCGGCCAGATTATCGAGAAGTTCTCCGAGCGTATCAAGGGCCGCTTCCCCGTTCACGACATCTGCAAGCCCGGCACCGACGAGGTGCTGATCTCCAAGGATCACATGATGTCCGAGGACGACGCCGCGCTGCTGGAATCCTTCGATATCCACAGCGCCGAGATTCGCACTGTGCTGACCTGCAAGGCCCACAGCGGTATCTGCGCCAAGTGCTACGGCATGAACCTGGCTACCTCCAAGCCTGTGGCTCCCGGCGAGGCGGTCGGCATCATCGCCGCCCAGTCCATCGGCGAACCCGGTACGCAGCTGACCATGCGAACCTTCCACACCGGCGGCGTTGCCGGCGGCGACATCACCCAGGGTCTTCCCCGTGTTGAGGAGCTGTTCGAGGCCCGCCGTCCCAAGAAGATGGCCACTTTGGCCGAGATCGGCGGCAAGGCCCGCTTCGAGGAGGCCGCCAAGGGCAGCCTGCTGAACATCATCATTACCGCCGACGACGGCGACACCCGCACCTACGCGGTGCCCCACACCGGCCTGTTGGTGCAGGATGGCGAGACCATCGAGAAGGGCCGCCAGTTGCAGGACGGCGCGCTGAATCCCCATGACGTGCTGCGCATCCGCGGCGCCAGCGCCGTTCACAACTACCTGATCCAGGAGGTCCTGAAGGTGTACCGCCAGCAGGGCGTGGATATCAACGATAAGCATATTGAGGTCATCGTCCGCCAGATGATGCGCAAGGTCCGCGTGGAGGAATCCGGCGACACCCAGCTGCTGTCCGGCGCTATGACCGACATCCTGGATGTGGAGGACGCCAACGCCGAGGTCCGTCAGCGTATCGCCGCCGGCGAGACTAGCGAGGAAGGCGAGCCCCTGCAGGAGGCCACCTACACCCAGCTGCTGATGGGTATCACCAAGGCGTCTCTGGCCACGGATTCCTGGCTGTCCGCCGCTTCCTTCCAGGAGACCACCAAGGTGCTGACCGAGGCCGCCATCAAGGGCAAGGTGGACCATCTGGTGGGCCTGAAGGAGAACGTCATTATCGGCAAGCTGATCCCCGCCGGCGCCGGTCTGGGCGCATACCGGGAGCTGGCCGAGGAGCTGGTCCCCGATCCCGATCCCGTGGAAGAGGAGACCGCACATCAGGAGGTCATCTTCACCAATCAGGTGGCCGCCGCCAACGTGGAGTAAGCGTTTCTTTTGATCCGTATCCTAATGGGCGTGCCGCAGCATTGCGGCACGCCCATAATATTTGATCGTCCCGGAGGGACACCTTAGCCGTTCCATGGGGGGCGATTTCATTCGGCCGTAGGCCGAATTTCATATGCGCGGCATATTTCGCGCAGCCTTTGGCTGCATTTCACCGGGCGCTGCGGTACGCAGCGCCCCATATTCTCCGAACTGCACACATTTCCACGAGGGATTTCGGAGAAAATCACAAATTTTTGGCAGAAATCCACTTGACGCTGTTTCTCCGCTATGCTATAATTCTAAATTGCGCGGGCATTGCTCCGCGAACTTTGTCATACCGCAGCAACAGGAGGAGACAGCGCACATGGAAGCACTGGCGGCCAAGGAAAAAGTGGTGGGCCTGAAGCAGGTCCGCAGGGCTATGGCTTCCGGCAGGGTGCGCAGGGTCTATCTGGCCTGCGACGCCGACCCCCGGCTGACCGAGCCGATGGAGGCGTTGTGTCAGGCCTCCGGCATCACCGTGGTGACGGATTATACTATGGCCCAGCTGGGCCGGGCTTGCTCCATCGCCGTGGGCACCGCCGCTGCAGCGCCCCTGGAGGGGTGACAAATATTTCGTTTCTTCCGGAATAAAATTCCTTTATTCCGAGGAAAATACAGGGAGTTATTCCTACAATCTTGAAGAAAGGAGTACCTATTGCATGCCTACTTTTAATCAGCTGGTCAAGCAGGGCCGGAAGAAGGCTACCTACAAGTCCAATTCCCCCGCTATGCAGAAGGGCCTGAATACGCTGAAGAACAAGGAGACCAACCTGTC
>CAKTMW010000091.1 GCA_934574095.1 uncultured Oscillospiraceae bacterium
CGGCAATGCCCAGCTGCGCCTTTTCCGCTGAAATGATCGACGCGGCCATGTCGCCGTAGGACAGGCTGTCGCCGAAAGCAGTGACGCACAGCGTCAGCGCCAGCAGCAGCGCGGCGGCCAGTGCCGCCAGGTTACGCAGCATTTTCATTGTTTTCATTCTGTGTCTCCTCTCCGCCGGGCTCTGGCTCCGGGTCAGGGGTAGGTTCGGGTTCCGGGTCAGGCTCCGGTTTGGGGTCGGGCTCCGGTTCGGGCTCCGGCGCGGCGTCGGGGTCGGCCTGTCCGCAGCCGGTGCATTTGCCGTTTTCATAGTGGTGTCCCGCGGCGGGGATGACCTCGGTGTGGGTCTCGCCGCAGACGGAGCAGGTATAGCTCTTCTCGCCCGCCTCGGTGCAGGTGGCGGCCTTTGTGACCGTCTCCGTCTCCTGATGGGTGTGGTTGGGGTCCACCGCGCCGCAGACGCTGCACTTGCCGTCCTGATAGCTGTGGTTGACGATATAGCGGCCGTCGATCCACTGCTCGCAGTAGTTCTGCGACCCGCCGCCGATGTCATTGCCGTTGGCCAGGGTGAACCGCAGCGTCAGCACATCGCCGTCGCTGAGGAAATAGCCGGACAGTCCCCGGCCGGGATAAACGCCGTTGACGCTGTACATCCAGCCGGAATTCCGCGTATAGTCGAATTCTCCCACGCTGTTCTCGTAATCGCCGGGCTGCGACAGGGTCAAATGGTTCTGTTCCAGCAAACGGCGCAGCGCGGCGGGGACCTCGGCATATTCAAAGGTCATGCCCCGGCTGATGCGCCGCAGATAAAAGCCGTTGTCCAGCGTCCCGCCGTAGGATATCTCATAGCCCAGGCTCTCCAGCACCGTCTTGACCGCGTAGGAGGCGGGCACATCCTGGAAGATATCCGTGCTGACGGCCGCTTCGATCACGCCCAGCCCCAGCACCGACAGGTCCAGCCGCACGGTGGCGGTGCCGATCTTCTCACCCTGTTCCTTGCCGTTGTAATCAATAATGTATGTTCTGAAGGCGGAGTTGCCCTTGTCGTCCCGGACCAGAACGGTCACTGTATGGCGGCCGCCGTTTTCCCCGTCCAGCCGCAGATCATATTCCAGACCGCTGATGCCGGAACCGGTACTGTACTTTACCTCCTTGCCGTCCAGCTTCACAGTGATGTGGTCCTGATAGATGGGGTTATTCCCTTTATCGGTAGCCCACAGCGTAAAGCTCAGATTACCATTGTTGGTCTTGAGCTGCCACGTTGAAGAATTGAGTTGCTCAGCCTTTTCATCCAGGGTTGTACGCAGGTTCAGTGTTTCATTGCCCTTTTCCGGCTCATCCTCGTTGGCCAGCGCCGCCTGATAGTTGATGACGCGGGTCACCTGGCCGATGATCTCCGCGCCCCGCTTCAGCACAATGGTGATCTCGTTGCGGCCCAGGGCCAGCTTGGTGGTATAGTCGTCGCCGGAGGCGGTGAGCCATTTGCCTTTGGTCTGGCTGTTCTTGATGCTCACCTGCAGGCTGGTATTTTCATCACCGCCCACGACCATGGCCGTAAAGGTGAACAGGTCGTTTTTCAGCTCCTCCTGGGAGATGGTGCGGTTGCGCAGGTCCGTGGCGATCTGAGGTCCCTGGGGCTGCTCGTCCTTCTTGTCCTCGTCCACGGGACCCTCGTCGTCCTTCTTGTCCTGGTCGTCCTTCTGCTCCGGCTGCTGGTCCTGGTCGCCGGGGTCCGGCTGCTCCTCCGGGGTCTGGTCATCATTGGGCTTTGCCTCATCCTGGGGCGGTGTCTCCTGCTGAGGGTCGTTCTGCTGGGCCTGACCGTCTCCCGTGTCGTCACCTGCCGCCCCGTCCTGGGTCGGGGACTGCCGGTCATAGCGCAAGCCGATCTGCTGGATATTTAGTCCCGGATAGTCCTTCTTCTCCGGCGCGTCCGGCTGCTGCCGGGGCGCGGACAGGGCCGCCCAACTGCCCGCCGCCAGCGCCAGCGCCAGCACCAGGCACACCGCGCCGGACACCAGCGCTTTCTTATAGGTATGGATAAACTGTTTCATAGCTCCTCGTTTCCCTTTCCGCCGGGGCGGCTGTGTCAAAAAAAGCGCCGGACATCACAGGATGCCGGCGCTTTTTGCCCAGTAAAAAGCTGATCTCCCCGCCAAAACGGGAAAATCAGCGTGCTTTCTGCTCGTCCTGCATACGGAGAGTGCGCCCGCTGCAACTGGCCCTGGACGGTGCAATTCTCCTGACTCGCGCCGCGAAGCGTTGCCGCTTCCCGTTGTCGCCTTACCTTCTCACAGACGGATATCTGCAATGGCGGAGTTTCCTCCCGGCGGCGAATTTCGCCGCTTCAGACGCCTTCTTGCGCTCACAGTGCCGGTCGCGCGGGGTTTGTCCCCGTTTCTTTTTCACCGCTGCCTGACCCGAAAGGTCGTGCGGCAGGCGGTTACACCGGATCAACAGGCCATATTTATATTCCATTTTATTATAGGGAAACGCAGGCATAAAGTCAACCCCCGCCCGCCTTTTTTCGACTGTGGTGGAAGGGGGAGAGAAAGAGCCGTTCCGCTTTGGCGGAACGGTAGAAATGCGTAGGGCGGCCTGACCACAGGCCGCCGCAAGTTAAAAAGGAGGGGCAGAGCCCCTCCCCTACGGAATGGTTACCGGGGATCCTTGTAGGGCGGGCCCCATGTGGGCCGCCGCCGTAGGTGCACAGGTTTATCGTGCGGCGGGGCACATAGGCCCCGCCCTACGGATATTTTCCGGTGGCGCTTTTGTCGGCCGCAATCCCCATTGGCAATGAAATCGTCAGCTTTCATTGCCGGCTGTTTTAATCCTCCAGAATCTCCAGTTCCCTCTCGTCCACCTTGCGCAGCTTCTTCTTGCTGACCATCTCGTACATGCAGGGCACCACGAACAGCGTCATCAGCGTGGCGTACAGCAGTCCGCCGATGCACACCAGCGCCACCGGCTGGAT
>CAKTMW010000092.1 GCA_934574095.1 uncultured Oscillospiraceae bacterium
AACCTGGGCAATGCCGCTGCCCATAGTACCGGCACCAAATACTGCGACTTTCATGTGTTTTCCTCCTATAATATATTCTTTAATCATCAGGCGAACCTGTTAATTAACGTTGTTTTGCCTTATTTGTTCTGATAAGGCTCGTGCTTGCGCTTTTCCAAGAAGGCGGACATACCCTCGATCTGGTCGGCGGTCTTGAAGCAGCTGCCGAACAGCTTCTCCTCGATGACGATGGCGTCATCCATCTTGACCTCCAGACCGTCGTTGATGGCCTTCTTGCAGGCGCGGACGGCGATGGGAGCATTCTTGGCAATGGTCTCGGCCAGCTTTTCCGCGGCAGCCATCAGTTCATCCAGCGGATAAACGGCGTTCACCAGACCGATGCGCAGGGCCTCGTCCGCCTTGATATTCTTGGCGGTGTAAATCAGCTGCTTGGCCATACCGGGGCCAACCAGACGCGCAAGGCGCTGGGTTCCGCCGAAGCCGGGAGTGATGCCGAGGCCGGTCTCAGGCTGGCCGAACACAGCGGTATCGGCGCAGATGCGGATATCGCAGCTCATGCTCAGCTCGCAGCCGCCGCCCAGAGCGAAACCATTGATGGCGGCAATGGTGGGGATGGGCAGGGTCTCAATGCGGCGGAACACGTCGTTGCCGTGCTTGCCGAAGGCCTCGCCTTCTTCGGGGGTCAGGGTGCTCATCTCGCCGATATCAGCGCCGGCCACAAAGGCCTTCTCGCCGCTGCCGGTCAGCACCAGGGCGCGGATCTCGCTGTCAGCGTTGACGATATCCACCAGCTCGCCCAGATCGGTGAGCACGTCGCTGTTCAGGGCGTTCAGCGCCTTGGGACGGTTGATGGTGGCAATTGCGATGTGTCCCTTTTTCTCTAACAGAACATTCGTCATGTTAACTCCTCCTTACTTCCTTTTCGGACAGTGCTTCCTCACCGCTTTAACGGAATGAAAACAATGCTCCTCATACAGCCTACATTATAGTACTTCGTCTAAAAATTATCAACCCCTATCGGTGCCGCTTTTCGCTTTTTTAGCACATTCCACAAAAGTCAACGAGAGAATTTGCACATTTTGAAGGTAGGTTTTTTGACCTTCCGGGGTGCGGGCTTTTCCTGTTTGCAACCGGGCGGTTTTTATGGTATAATAGCGTTGCTGATTATGCTTACCATTGGAGGAAATTCCCATGCGGATGAGAAAAAAGAAAAATCTTCTGCCCCGGATGGAGGCCTGCGGCGCGTGGCTGGTGCGCGATCCCTTCGCCCAGCGTGGCCGGTGGCGGGAGCTAATGCCGGAGGCGAAGGAAATTCGCCTGGAGCTGGGCTGCGGCAAGGGCCGGTTCACCGCCGGAACGGCCGCGGCGGAGTCGGACGTGCTGCTGATCGCCGTGGAGAAGGTGCCGGACGCCATGGTGGTGGCCATGGAGCGGGCAAAAGACGCCGGCCTGAAGAACGTCTTCTTCGTAGACGTGGACGCGGCGCTGCTGCCGGATATGTTCGAGCCGGGCGAGGTGGACCGTATTTACATCAATTTCTGCGACCCGTGGCCCAAGAGCAACCAGGCCAAGCGGCGGCTGACCCACCACAACTTCCTGAATCTGTACCGGAAAGTGCTGAAAGACGGCGGCGAGATTCACTTCAAGACCGACAATGACAAGCTGTTTGAGTGGTCGGTGGAGGAGATTCCCCAGTACGGCTGGGAACTGCGGGACGTGACCCGCGATCTCCATGCCAACGGCCCCGTGGGCGTGATGACGGACTACGAGAAGAAGTTCTTCGAGCTGGGGAAGAACATCAACCGCTGCGTGGCAGTGATGCAGCAGTGGGAACCGGCGGAGGAAAACGGGCAGGATGAAGCGAAGGAGCTTTGAGGAAGCGCTGCCGGTGGGCTACGTACCCCGGCTGACGGTGGACTGTCAGGATAAAAAGCTGGGCATTTTGCTGAACCTCGCCGCGCTGGCGGTCATGGCTGTGCTTTGCGTGGTATTCTGGCGGCTGATCCAGCCGTGGGACGCCTTTCTGGCCACGCCGCTGACGTCGCTTTTGAAAGCGGCAGTGTTCATGATGGCCGTGTTGCCCTATATCGTGCTGCATGAGCTGCTCCACGGCGCGGCGTATAAGCTGCTGACCGGACGGAAGCTGACATTCGGACTGACGTGGAGCGTAGCCTACTGCGGCGTGCCGGATATTTTCGTGTACCGGGACGCGGCGCTGGTGGCGCTGCTGGCGCCCTTTGTGGTGTTCACCGTCGTTTTTCTGCTGGCGGTGCTGCTGATCGCCGATCCGGTGAGCCGGTATATGGCCGCCTTTTTGTTGGCGACCCACCTGGGTGGATGCGCAGGCGATCTGTATGATACAGGGCTGTATCTGTTCCGGTTCCGCGATCCCAATACGCTGATGCAGGACACCGGACCAAAGCAGACGTTTTATACGAGGGTCTAAGAAACGCGGGCAAGTAAGGGCGGGCGACCCTGCCCACCCGCACAATAAACACAGAAGGGTAAGACGTTGCTCCGTAGGGCGGGGCCCGTGTGCCCCGCCGCTGATGGTGCATCGGGTATCATACGGCGGGCACATTGGCCCCGCCGTACAGTGTTCTATCATACCATTCAATTCATGCCGCGCAGCGGCATACCGCAGTTCTTCATTCTTCTCTCTTATCTTTTCACTCATAAAAAAAGAGACGCTTTCCCCGCCTCCTAATAAGAAAACATAAGAAAGTCAGTAAAATCAATGTTTTCAAAGGCAGGGAACACGGTACGAAGTCAAAAAATCTCATACTGACAGGCACGAAGGGCGCTGATGTGAAAATCAGCGCCCTTTTCCTGTCCCCACGCCATAGGCAGCCGCCCTATGGCGTTTTTTCATATCCGTGCCTATACCCACCCGAAAAATGTATCAATTAGGGCGCGAAAAC
>CAKTMW010000093.1 GCA_934574095.1 uncultured Oscillospiraceae bacterium
CAGGGCAACACCCTATCTTTTAGCAGAGTTATTGTCGGGAAAAGTGTATTTTGTATTTGTGCGGTGTTACCCTAAAAATGTACTTTAGGCAACCATTAGACCTCATTGTCTCAATTTCTTCTGTATAGTTGTCAGTTCGCAGTTGTGAATAATACAGGTTTGCAAAAACGTCCGCAATTTGCACGATCATGTTATTTGCTGAATCGAAGTAAGTAACATTCACATCGTGGGACAAGACCCTTTCCATCTGAAACTCTGTGTTAAGATAGTCTTGGAGAAACAGACGTGATTCAGGTCTTTCGTTTCGTTCATCTAACTGAATACAATATGCGTCATCTGGCAGATAGCCGCTGTGTTGATGTTCAGCATCTGGTATTCAATTTTCTTCGCCACTTTCTTCGATCCCCCTAATCATCTCAATGTATTTTTGCACGATGCTTGCCACATCGCTCAGCGCCTTTTTGACTTCTTCCCGTCCCTCTACGGTATCAAGCAGATCACGGTGTACCAGCACAAGGTGCTGTTTCAGCGCAAAATTAAGGCTGTCACCAGCCGATTCCACCAATTCGCCCAACTGACGCGCTGTAAACGTCGGTGCTGGCGGTGCTTCTTTCTTCGGCGGTTCCGGCTTGCTCTGCTGGATAATCTCCTTTGCCGCGTCAATGTCGCCGGACTTGATGGCTTCAACGGCGGCGGGGAACTGGGCTTCGGGGATATTCCGGATTTCTTGGATAACATACTTCGGAGCCTTGATAGAACCGGATCGCACAGCGTCCTTAAACCCCGCAGATACCGCATCAGCAGTATCAAGACTTTCAACGAACTGATCCGCACGCTGAACGGTCGAATGGCCCACCCCCAAATATTTTAGCGATTACGTCTCTGGTTTTTTCAGGCTTCGGCAAGTGCCCATTTTGGGCACTTGCGGCAAATTGCCCATTCTCGCTTCTTTCCGTTCCTCGCTCTCCGCCCTGTGTCATTTTTTGCGCCCGATATGCTTCGCCAATCAAATACATCCGCTGTTCGTCCGAAATATTCCGCCGCCCAAGCTGATTGCGGCACATCCAAACGATAGCCGCCCAACACAGAAAGACCGCCCCGGAAGGACGGCCTTTCTCATTTGCAATCTGGTGTTATGTAGCATCTACAGCCATTCCAACGTCAACCTGTTCACACCGAGACACACATTTGCCGGTTGTCTGCAATCTGGCAACGGGCAGGTAAAGCAGCTGGGGCTATACGGGCAGACGCCTGGTGTAGCCTCGTGGGCGGGCGTCACCGTTCTGCGCCCGGCTCGTGGCGTCCTGTGCGGCCTGTGGCGCGTTCTGGCCGTGGCTTTGCTGGGGGATATGTCCGGATATCCGCGTTTCAGTTCAATGCTGACGTTTCCGTTCTCGTCGATGGTCAGCGTCATGTGCCTGATGTGCTTCTCATAGAACTGCCGCCGCTCTGCGGGAGACATTTCGATCCTCGTGTTTCGCAGAGCTGCATCAAACATATACATGGCATCCACCAACTCCTCACGGATCTTGTCCAAGTAGCACTCGATGCCCTCTTGGCCGCCGCCGTAGTAGGAGATCAGCACCGGGCGGCAGATGAGGCAGGCGTCCGCACCCATAGCCAGCGCCTTGAACACATCGATACCGAACAGGATGCCGCCGTCAATAAGTATCTTCGTCTGGCCCTTGACCGCTTCCACAATTTCCGGCAGCACCTCCGCCGTGCTGGGCGCATCGGCCAGCACACGACCGCCGTGGTTGGACACAACGATAGCATCCGCACCTGCGTCTACCGCCTTCTTGGCGGCGTCCGCCGTCATGATGCCCTTGATGATCATAGGCGTTTTGGCGTACTCCCGCAGTTCCGCCACGGTCTTGGTGCCGCCCTTGGCGTTCAGCCTCCGGAGATGGGGCAGACCGGCGCTGTCCACCACGACACACATGGCGGGCGACAGCAGCCCGCCCTTATACTGATCCATCAGCTCCTTGATCTCCTCCACCGAGGCGGGATTGAACACCGGAATACCGTTGTTGCCGTGGCTGCGACCAGAGGCAATGGCCTTGTCCCACACGCCCGGCGTCAGGCCGTTGCCGAAAGCATGGAGAATACCCCGGCTCTCACAGGCGGCCATACACTTCTCGTTGAAGTCGCCGATATCGTCCGTGGGGTTGAATTGCAGCTTCAGCGAGCCGATAGGCGCGGTCAGCAGCGGGAAGGCCAGCTTCCGACCCAGCAGCTCCGTGGAGGTATCAATAGGCGTGTTCTCCACATAGGTATCCATGTTCAGCTTGATGGTGCGTCACGCCTTGAAGTTGTCGTTGGCGCCGTTGCCCGGCGCTTTGGAGCCGGGGCCGGGAATGGTGTTGCCGCAGCCAAGGCCGTTGCAGACAGGACAGACCTTGCACTTGGGGCCGATGCTCTTTCTGGCGTTTTCCAGTACCTGTGCGTATTCCATGTGTATGCTCTCCTTATGTAGATATAGATAATCTGAAGATAATTCGACTATACTCTGCGGCAGCTCTGTATACAACCATTTCTGCTGACCTCAATATTTTAGCAAAATGCCACCAACAAAACAATCATTGCCTTCTCTCCTCATCACAGGAAAAAGCATGGTTTCTGAGTAAAACCATGCTTTTTCCTGTGATGAGGAGAGAAAGTAG
>CAKTMW010000094.1 GCA_934574095.1 uncultured Oscillospiraceae bacterium
GAATTCTCTCCCTCCGTCTCGGCTTACGCCGAGCCACCTCCCTCACAGAGGGAGGCAAAAGATATCCCACCCCTACAACCCATTCACCGTGCCCGCTGCAAACGCCGCGATACCCGTTACATTTTCACCAAGAAAGGAATCCCCCATGTCACAACATTTTCCCTGCTACTCGGCGGTGTTCCCGCTGCTGCTGAGAGAGCATAACGGCAAGCGCGAGGTGCTGCTGCACCGCCGCCATAACACCGGCTACATGGACGGCAAATGGGACATCGCCGGGTCCGGCCACGTGGACGAGGACGAGACGGCCCGTCAGGCGCTGGCCCGTGAATGCGCCGAGGAGCTGGGCATCCGTGTCCGGCCGGAGGACGCCCGGTTCGCCCACGTCTGCCACCGGCTGGGCAAGGAGGGCGACCGCACCTATTACGACCTCTACTTCTTCGTCCGCGCCTACGAGGGTACGCCCGCCATCATGGAGCCCAACAAGTGCGACGGCCTGGACTGGTTCCCACTGGACGCCCTGCCGGAGGATATGATCGACTTCCGCCGCCTGCACCTTCACCAGGCGCTGACCGGCGAAATGTATGACGAGCTGTTTTAACGCAAAAAATGCACCCGCACAGGGTGCATTTTTTTGCATATTTATTGGTACATTATGGGGGCGTTTTTGGTACATAAAGGGCGGTTATGGGGGCGTTTTTCCCCGTTATTCTCCCTGCCGCAGGCGGCCCTCAATTCTCCTGGAGGGTACCGTCAATGTTGACGGTGACCACCTGCCAGGGGATGAACTTGCCGCTCTGCTGCAGGGCGGTCTTGGCGGCGAACTCCAGCCCGCCGCAGCAGGGCACCTCCATCCGCACGATGGTCAGGGACTTGACGTCGTTATTCCGGATGATCTCTGTCAGCTTTTCGGTGTAGTCCACGCCGTCCAGCTTGGGGCAGCCGATGAGGCAGACCCGGCCCGCCAGAAAGCGGCGGTGGAAATCGCCGTAGGTGAAGGCGGAGCAGTCCGCCGCCACCAGCAGAGAAGCGCCGTCAAAATAGGGAGCCTTGGTGGGGGCCAGCTTGATCTGCACCGGCCAGTTGGTCAGCTGACCCTCCGGTTCGACAGAGGTGGCAACCGGGGCGGCGGGCGCTGGCTTTTTATGCTGCATCTGGCGCATGGCGGCACCGGGGCAGCCGGTGTGGGCGGGGCGCTCTTTGGCGGCCTTGGCGGCCAGCACGGCGGCCTCGTCATAGGCGGGAGCCTCCCGCTCCTCAAAGGTGATGGCGTTGGTGGGACAGGCGGGCAGGCAGTCGCCCAGACCGTCGCAGTAATGCTCGTGCATCAGGCGGGCCTTGCCGTTCACCAGGCCGATGGCCCCCTCGTGACAGGCATTGACGCACGCGCCGCAGCCATTGCACTTTTCCTCATCAATATGAATGATCTTGCGGATCATGGACATGACCTCCTCGTTAGATTCTATCGGTAGTATACCCCGCGCTCTCCGCCGCGTCTGTTGCATTTACCACAGTTCAAAAGAGTTTCTCTGCCTATCTCTGACATGGAAAGACAAATTTGACTTTTTTGTCGTTAATATGCGTACATTTGCAAGAAATTTTGCAAAAAACGGCAGAACGATGGCACTTTTTCCCAAGAAGAAACTGGTCAAAATTGGCGGTTTTTTGTTGCAATGTACAGCACTCTGTGTTAAAATTAACAATTGGTTAACACATTTTGTAAGAAGCAGAAACGCCGCCGGATACATCCCTGTCGCTGCACAGACGCATGCATTTGGCGGTTATTTGTAAGGATTGGAGTGGAGAAAAGAGCAATGATCATGTGTGTGTTTCTGTTCGCCCTGTGGCTGCTGCTGAACGGCAGGGTCACCGTGGAGATCTGCCTGTTCGGCGTGGTGATCGCCGGCGCGGTGTACGCCTTCTGCGTGTACGCGCTGGGGTATCATCCCAGCCACGAAAGGCGGCTTTTGAAGCGGCTGGGTGGCTATGTGGTGTATGTGGCCGTGCTGATCTGGGAGATCGTCAAGGCCAACATGGCGGTGGTGAAGATCATCCTGATGCCGCCCCACAAGTACCATCCCGCCATCGTGCGGATGAGGATCCCGTTCAAGAAGAATATTTCCCGGGTGATCCTGAGCAATTCCATTACGCTGACGCCGGGCACCGTCACCATCGAGCAGAGCGGCGACGATTTTCTGGTGCTGTGTCTGGACAAGCCCAGCGCCGACAGCATCCCCGACTGGAACCTGACGCGAATGCTGCGGAAAATGGAGGGCGAGGAATGGAACTGATCCAACAATGCTACAGCTATCTTTTCTGGGGTGTGCTGGTGGCGCTGGCCCTGTGCGTGGTGGCGGTGCTGGTCTACATTCTGAAGGCTCATCTGACGGTGGACCGCATCATCGGCATCAACCTGATCGGCACGCTGGTGGTCATCGTCATCTGCGCGCTGACGTACCTGCTGGGGGAGGACTATCTGGCGGATATCGCCGTGATCTATGTGGTCATGTCCTTCATCGCCGTGATGATGCTGTGCCGCATTTACATCAACCTGTACGACCG
>CAKTMW010000095.1 GCA_934574095.1 uncultured Oscillospiraceae bacterium
ATCGTGCTGCATCAGGGCCGCATCGCCGAGATGAAGACCGGTGAAGGTAAGACGCTGGTGGCCACGCTGCCCGCCTATCTGAACGCGCTGACCGGCAAGGGCGTGCACATCGTCACCGTCAACGACTATCTGGCCAAGCGTGACTCCGAATGGATGGGCAAGGTACACCGCTTCCTGGGTCTGACCGTGGGGCTTATCATCCACGACCTCACCAAGGAGGAGCGGCAGAAGGCCTACAATGCCGACATCACCTACGGCACCAACAACGAGATGGGCTTCGACTATCTGCGTGACAATATGGCCATCTACTCCAATGAGCTGGTGCAGCGGGGCCACAACTTCGCTATCGTGGACGAGGTGGACTCCATCCTGATCGATGAAGCCCGTACCCCCCTGATCATTTCCGGTCAAGGCGACAAGTCCACCCAGCTGTACGACATGGCTGACGCCTTCGCCCGCAAGCTGAAGCGCTTCGTCATCGTGGAGACCGACAGCAAGGAGGAGGAAGACCCCAACATCGACGCCGACTACATCGTGGATGAAAAGGCCAAGAGCGTCACCCTGACCGCCCGCGGCATCGCCAAGGCGGAGGAGTTCTTCCATCTGGACAACCTGGGCGACCCGGAGAACAGCACCATCTCCCACCACATCAATCAGGCCATCCGGGCCTACGGCATCATGAAGCGGGATGTGGACTACGTGGTGAAGGACGGCGAGATCGTCATCGTGGACGAGTTCACCGGCCGTCTGATGTTCGGCCGCCGGTACAGCGAGGGCCTGCACCAGGCCATCGAGGCCAAGGAGCGCGTCAAGGTCCAGCGCGAGAGCAAGACTCTGGCCACCATCACCTTCCAGAACTACTTCCGTATGTACACCAAGCTCTCCGGCATGACCGGTACGGCCCTGACGGAGGAAGAGGAATTCGCCACCATCTACAAGCTGGATATCGTGGAGATCCCCACCAACCGCCCCATCGCCCGTATCGACTATGACGACAGCGTCTATAAGACCGAGAACGGCAAGTACCGCGCCGTCATCCGCCAGGTGAAGGAGTGCCATGCCAAAGGCCAGCCCGTGCTGGTGGGCACGGTCTCCATCGAGAAGAACGAGCTGCTGGGCCACCTTTTGCAGCGGGAGGGCATCCCCTGCAATCTGCTGAACGCCAAGAACCACGAGAAGGAAGCCGAGATCGTGGCCCAGGCCGGTAAGTTCGGCGCCGTCACCGTGGCCACCAACATGGCCGGTCGTGGTACGGATATCATGCTGGGCGGCAACGCCGAGTATCTGGCCAAGAACGACCTGCGCAAGGCCGGTCTCACCGACGAGCTGATCGCCGAGGCCACCGGCTACGCCGAGACCGACGATCAGGAGATTCTGGACGCCCGCAAGCTGTTCGCCGAGCGGCTCCAGAAGCACAAGGACGAGATCGCCGGCGAGGCCGAGCGCGTCCGTCAGGCCGGCGGATTGTTCATCATCGGCACCGAGCGGCACGACTCCCGCCGTATCGACAATCAGCTCCGCGGCCGTGCCGGCCGTCAGGGCGACCCCGGCGAGACCCGGTTCTACATCTCCCTGGAGGACGATCTGATGCGCCTGTTTGGCGGCGAGCGGATCACCAACATGATGGAGCGTCTCAACGTGGACGAAGATACGCCCATCGAAAACAAGCTGCTGACCAAGTCCATCCAGCAGGCCCAGACCACCGTGGAGAGCCGCAACTTCCAGACCCGTAAGGCGGTGCTGGAATACGACGACGTGATGAACAAGCAGCGTGAGATCATCTACGGCCAGCGCAAGCAGGTGCTGGACGGTCTGGACGTGAAAGAGACCATCATGAACATGATGTCCACCTCCATCACCAACCAGGTGAACGCCGTCTTCCTGGCCCAGCCCCACATCGACGCGGTCCAGTGCAAGGAGCTGCTGCGGGGCATCGAAGGTCTCTACTTCCCCAAGTACGCCGTGAAGATTACCGAGGATGAACTGCCCACCCTGACCGCCGACGAGCTGGCCGACCGCTTCATCACCGCCGCCGCCGACTTCTACGAGAAGAAGGAAGAGGAATTCACCTCCCCCGTCATGCGCGAGGTGGAGCGCGTGGTGCTGCTGCGGGTAGTCGACGAGTACTGGATGGAGCACATCGACGCCATGGACGACCTGCGCCAGGGCATCCGTCTGCGTGCCTATGCCCAGACCAACCCCGTTGACGCCTATAAGAAGGAAAGCCTTGAGATGTTCGAGGAGATGATCTCCGCCATTCAGGAGGAGACCGTCCGCCGCTTGTACAGCGTCCGCATCCAGCGCAACGAGGAGATCAAGCGCGAGCGTGTGGCCAAGGGCATCACCGAGAACGTGGGCGGCGACGGCACCGTCAAGAAGCAGCCCAAGAAGGTGGTCAAGATCGGCCGCAACGACCTGTG
>CAKTMW010000096.1 GCA_934574095.1 uncultured Oscillospiraceae bacterium
GCCCCACTGCCAGCCGCAGATCAGGCCGCACAGCAGTACGGGAATATGCATGGGCAGCAGCATCTTGCCGATGGCGGGGATCTGGCCGATAAAGAAGGGCAGCACAAGGCCGATGGCCAGGAACATGGCGGACAGCAGCAGATTTTTCAGGGAAGTGTGTTTCATGATAGGAACTCCTCTCTTAACTCATAACAAAAGCATTGGATATCAGAAACGGAATTCAATGGACTGTATCTCCTGGGAGATCAGGTCGGCGTATTTCAGCACCAGCTTGCGGGCGTTTTCGTAGGCGGCGTCGTCCATCCGGGCAGCGGGAGCGGAGATGGACATGGCGAACAGCAGCTTATTGCCGCCTAGATAGATGGGTGCCGCCACACAGCGTGAAGGCCTGATCGTCCAGTGCGTAGCCGTCCTTCAAATTCCAAACTCTGAATAATACGGTGTGCGGAACTGACGGGCAAACCCACCTTTGCAGAGATATCGGAAATGCCGGCCTCCTGCTGGCCGTCATCGAAACAGTCCAGAATGTCGAACGCTTTCAATAGCGTGGATATGTGAAAATGTTGTTCATGACAGGTTTCCTTTCTTTCTCTTTTCCCGTTTGCGCCATTATATCACGCGGGTTTTCCGAAATTCAATATTAAAATCCGGAAAACCGAAAAGCAAAAATGGAAAGCAAAACTGGCTTCCAAATTTGCTTGTTGAAGAAAGCAGAAAATGGAGAATACAAAACTGCTTTGTGCGTAGAAAAAGGACTGACACGCGTTTCGCGTGTCAGTCCTTTTGTATGTATGGAATTGGGGAGAGAAAAGATGGTCGTTTGGGGTTGTCTTACGCGGCGGCGTGGGCATTGCGGCGGGCGGAGCGCTCCTCGTAGTCCAGCTCCAGAAGACCGGCCTTACCGGCGGCCCAGGCAGCCACGGCGCCGAACGCCACGGGCAGGTAGTAACCGGTCTGACGGATAGGCTCATCAGCGGCGGTCATCAGGAAAGAGGTAGCGACCACCAGAACGAGAGAGACGATAGCGGCCAGGATGTAAGTGTTGATGTTCTTCATGGTAGATTCCTCCTTAAAGAATGTTGTGTATTTTAGTTGATTTGGCGTTGTTTTCCTTTTGCGATTATATCGTAGAATATTTAACAGGAAAAGTAAAGCTATGGAATATTATGGCGGATATTAGCATCACTGATAGAACGTTTTACTTCTTCACGCCCTCCACGGCGGCGGTCTTGGCGCTTAGATCCTCGCACAGATCCCGCTGGGCGAACTCCAGGTTGCGGGGCAGCGTCAGGTCGAAGCGCTGGATCTGGTTGACCTTCACCGTCAGGTGATCGGCGGACAGCCCCAGAATGTGACCGCCCTGGGTCTTGTCGCCGCTGAGGTAGTGGAAGTGCCACCCCGGCAGGTTGATGCCGTTCACATACCGGGGGCACCAGACGGCGATGACGGTGCCGTAGGTGTTGGCGAAGTGGAACTCCCGCTGATTGCTGGCCACCTCAGACAGGGTGGGGTAGGGCTTCTGGCTGGCAAAGCAGCTGCGGACGTGCATAGTCTTGAACTCGCCGGTGGCCTTGATCATGTAAAAGATGTTCTGGTTGCCCTCCACATAAGGTGCTAACGCTTTCTTCATGGCTTCAATGTCCGCGATATCCCGCAGCTCCACGGTGGGGACGCTCTCGTCGAACTTGGCCACTGTGCCGAAGGCCACGCCGTCCTCGAAGATGGCCTCGCCGTCCAGTCCGGTGTAGGTGCCGATACCGGTGTCGGCGTGGTGAAGGAAGTCCTTCACGCTGACGGTCTCATCAAAATTGCCCAGCATCAATGCGTTCAGTGTGGACGCCTGGATCAGTGTCTTCATATGTACACACTCCTTTGTGAATCAATATAGAAAATCGGATGGTTATTGCTTGGCGTCTGCCAGCTTGTGGGTATCCTGCCGGGGCTGTTCGTCGGCGGGATGTTTGGTGAGGATGAACTTCACCAGGAAGGGGCACAGAATGTTGGTCACCGCCAGCACAAAGGCCAGAATGGCTACGGCGGAGGTCACATACGGCTCAAAGGCCGTGTTGGAGGCTGCCGCCATGCTGGGGATCACCAGCGCCACACCTGCCAGCGAGCCACTGGCCACGGAGGCGTAGCCGGGACGATGCAGCACCGTGCGCTCGAAGATATAGGACGGGGTGATGACGATGATGAAGTAGATGACGCTCATCAGCAGACCCTGGGGCAGCATCTTCACGGCATCGATCAGGTTGATGGTAGAGCCGAACTCAAAGCCCAGGAAGGGGAGGATGATGGCGTTGCCGCCGGCAAACACCTTGCGGATATCCATATCCATGTTGCCCAGCACCATGCCCAG
>CAKTMW010000097.1 GCA_934574095.1 uncultured Oscillospiraceae bacterium
CTGCGCTTTGCCGACCGAACGGCACTGAGCGATTACCTTATGGGGAAATATGACACCTCATGGGGACAGGATACGGCAAGCCCCTTTATCATGGAGAACGACAAGCTCATGGACGTAAAGTCCCCTCATTCTAAATAATAGCAGAGGGCGGCAGCATGTGTGCTGCCGCCCTCTTGATTACCGAACAGCAAACATCAAGAATTGTCCATTCGGGGTTGCGCGTGGTTCAGCCTCTGTTTTGTTTTATAAAACAAAGCAGAACCTACAGCGCTGCCTTTTTCCACTTCCTGATCTTTGTCCGAAACGTTCCGAAAGGAGCAACAGTATTGACATGAATGAACTTGTAAACCTCCCATACCGCTGTTTTGGTGGCGTCATCCGCCCACCTTCTCATATGCGGCTGGAACAGCTCCTCCTCGCTCATGGAATCGATCATGGTCTGGATAGCGACGATATTTTCACTTAATTTGCCCTTCAATTCCGCCAAGGACAAATGGGCGTAGGTGTCCGTAAACCATTGGTACAGGTCGCCCAGCTGGTTCCACCTGAACTGCTCCGACGGTGTTTTCACGTCCATTCCGCGCTTCTCGTCAGCCTCCCATTTCAAGAGCAGTGTCGTCCACCCCACCTGATACGCAAGATTCTCTGCCGGTGTCCTGTCCACACCGGGTACTCTTTTATCCTTCAAGGCTTCCGGGATCGTATCAAACTCAGAAATGTACTTTTCAAAGCTCTGACGGATCTCGTTTTTGAGCGCCTCTTTATCCTTATATGTTCTCAAAACAGCCCCCTTATCGGTTCTCTGCCAGATATTCCTCCGCGTAGTGGACGGCCACCGCGCCGTCCGATACGGCGGTGACCACCTGCCGCAGCGCCTTGGTGCGCACGTCGCCCACGGCGAACACGCCGGGGAGGCTGGTGCGGGTGGATTCGTCTGCGATGATATAGCCGGACTTGTCCAGCGCCAGTTCATCCCAGAACAGCTCCGTCGCCGGGGCGCGTCCCACGCTGACGAACACGCCGTCACAGGCAAGGTCGCGCTCCGCGCCGGTGTTGACGTCTTTTAGCCGCAGCCCCGTCAGGCGGCTGTCGTGCAGCAGAGCGGAAACGGTGCTGTTCCAGCAAAATTCTACGTTGGGCGCGTTCATCAGCGGCTCATGATAGACCTTCGTTGCCCGCAGGCTGTCCCGGCGGTGGATGAGATAGACCTTTTTTGCGATGCGGGACAGGGTCAGGGCATCCGCCGCGGCGGAATTGCCGCCGCCCACCACCGCCACGGTCCTGCCCCGATAGGGTGCGCCGTCACAGGCGGCACAGTAGTGGACGCCTTTTCCCGTGAGCGCCTCCTCGCCGGGAACGCCCAGGGGACGGGGCGATGCGCCAGTGGCGATGACCACCGTGCGGCTCTGAAAGACACCCTCGCTGGTGTCCAGCGTCTTGATCCTCCCGGAAAGGCTTGCCTTGTAGACCTCTGCCAGCTCTGTCACCGCGCCGAAGCGCTCGGCGCTCTGCTGCATTTTTTCGCCCAGCGTAAAGCCGTCGATGCCGCTTTCAAAGCCGGGGTAGTTCTCGATCTGCTCCGTCAGCGCCATCTGTCCGCCGGCGGAGAGCTTTTCCAGCACCAGCACAGAAAGCCCGCTTCTGGCGGCATACAGGGCGGCGGTGTAGCCGGCGGGGCCGCCGCCGATGACGATCATATCGTAGATTTTTTCCATGGCCGTCTCCTTACTGAGAAAGTGTTTCCGTGATAAATGTCTCAATGGCCGCCTTGGAGCCGGGCGCGACAATAGAGCCAATCGCCTCGCCGTTCTTAAAGAGCCTCAGCGTGGGGATGGTGTCGATGCCGAAGCGCTCGATGAGCTGCGGTTCCTCGTCGTAGTTGATCTTGCCGGTAATGAGCGTGTCTGCGTACTGCTCCCCCACCTTGTCAAAGGCCGGGGCAATACGGCGGCAGTAGGGGCACCACTGCGCCCAGAAATCCACCAGCACGGGCTTGTCCGCGTGCAGAACGTCGTTTTCAAAGCTGTTGGCCGTAATGGTAAGCATCATAAAATCCTCCTATTTTTGTGTAAAAAGCTGTGTTTCAATATCTGTGATCGTAATGTGCGAGAGATAGGCGGCGCACTGCTCGTTCATCTGCCGATACAGTGCGTCCATCACGCCCGCCATGCCGGAGCAGATGGCGCAGTCCCGGTCAATGTCGCCGCTGTGCCACGCGCAGTCCACAAAGCGGGTATTCACTGCCTCCGCCACCTGCCGTAGGGTAAGGCTCGCCGGATCTGCCGTCAGACGGTAGCCGCCGTCCAAGCCCTCCCGGGT
>CAKTMW010000098.1 GCA_934574095.1 uncultured Oscillospiraceae bacterium
TGTGGTCAAAGCCGCTTTTGTGCCGTTTTCGGCAATCGGTGGAAATCCCGTAAACGCAGGTGTCGCAAGGCTTTGCGGCGTTTCGACTTGCCCCGACCCGGATGGCGCCACGGCACTCCCAAAGCAAGCGCGCTACCAACTGCGCTAATCCCGGATTTAGGTTATTGAGTTTTGCGCCAGATGTGGTCAAACATGTGGTCACGGCAATTTTTTGACCACCTCGGCTTGCGGGGGAAGTGCCTGCATCGCAGGCGTATCAAGGGATTGCGGTCACGGTATTTTCCGGCTCGAAGGGGGAGCGACCCGCACCCAAACCAGGCGCGATACCAACTTCGCTATACCCGGATACCCGTTCATTCTACCAGACTTCCCCGGCAGATGCAAGTAAAAGTTGACAAAGGGCCGGCCATTGGCCGACCCTTTGTGCGTTATCTCTTTTTCAGTACACCCAGCAGGCCTCTTTTAAGAATCTGCCCGCCGGCGGAAATCAGCTGAGACTCGATCTTGGCCTGACGGCGCTCCGCCTTGCGTTTGGCCTCGGCCTCCGCCTTTTCTTGCTGGCGCTCGGCCTTGCGGCGCTCTTCGTCCTCCAGCTTCTGCTGGCGGCGGCGGGCTTCGTCGTCCAATTTCTGCTGACGCTTGCGGGCTTCGTCTTCCAGCTTTTGCTGCCGCTTCTTATCGGCTTCCTCTTCCTTCAAACGCTGCTTTTCGGCGTCCGCTTCCTCCTTCAGGCGCTGCTTCTCCGCCTCGGCTTCCGCTTTTTCGCGGGCCTTACGGTCAGCCTCCTCCTGCTTGGCGGCTTCGGCCTTTTCCGCTTCCTCCGTCAGCACCTCGTAGGCGGACACGTTGTCCACCGCGTCGTCGTACTTCTCCATGCCGTCCCGCATGAGGACCTTGGCCCGTACCATGGGCTCCGGTGGGGCCATCAGGCTCTGGGGGCAGATGATCTTGGTGCGCTGCACCATGGCCGGTACGCCCTCTGCGTCCAGAAAGGAGGTCAGCGCTTCGCCTACGCCCAGCTCCATGATGGCGTCCTCCGCCTGGAAGGCCGGGTTGGCCCGGAAGGCCTGCGCCGCCACCCGGACCGCCTTCAGTTCAGCGGGGGTATAGGCCCGCAGGGCGTGCTGTACCCGGTTGGAAAGCTGAGCCAGCACGGTGTCGGGAATGTCGCTGGGGCTCTGGGTGACGAAGTAGACGCCCACGCCGCGGGAACGGATCAGCTTTACCGTCTGCTCGATTTTTTGCAGCAGCACAGCAGGCGCATCCCGGAACAGCATATGGGCCTCGTCGAAGAAGAACACCAGCTTGGGTTTGTCCAGGTCGCCTGCCTCCGGCAGACTCTCAAACAGTTCGGAGAGCATCCATAGCAGGAAGCTGGCGTATAGGGTGGGGTTCTGCACCAGCTTGACGCAGTCCAGCACGTTGATCATGCCGTGGCCATCGGCGTCGGTGCGCATCCAGTCGTGGATGTCCAGGGCGGGCTCACCGAAGAACAGGTCGCCGCCCTGCTGTTCCAGGGGCAGCAGCGCCCGGAGAATGGCCGCCACCGACTGGGGCGTAATGTTGCCGTAGGTCATCATGTAATCCGCCCGGTGCTCATTCACATAGGTCAGCATGGCCCGCAGGTCCTTCAGGTCGATCAGCAGCAGGCCCTTGTCGTCGGCGATGCGGAACACAATATGCAGGATACCTTCCTGCGCCGGAGTCAGGCCCAGAATACGGCTCAAGAGCTCCGGCCCCATGTCACTGACGGTGACGCGGACGGCATGACCGCCCTCCTGATAGACATCCCAGAAGGTGGTGGGGTACGCCTTGTAGGTAAAGCTGCCGCGGATGCCGAACTTGTCGATGCGCTTCTCCATGCCCTCATTGCTGACGCCGGGGGCGCAGATGCCCGCCACGTCACCCTTTACGTCACACAGAAACACCGGAACGCCCGCGTCGGAAAAGGATTCCGCCATCACCTTCATGGTGATGGTCTTGCCGGTGCCGCTGGCGCCGGCGACCAGGCCGTGGCGGTTGCACATGTTCAGCGCCAGCTCCACCCGCTGGCCGTCCGCCAGACCCATATAGACCTTGCCGTTTTCGTACATATAGCCATCCTCCAGTATGTATTTGTCTCTATTATACGACAGTGGCCGCTGGTACGCAAGAAAAGAATAGAAGTGCCGGCCAAAA
>CAKTMW010000099.1 GCA_934574095.1 uncultured Oscillospiraceae bacterium
TCCACCGGCCCCTACTCCCTGGTCACCCAGCAGCCTCTGGGCGGCAAGGCCCAGTTCGGCGGCCAGCGCTTCGGCGAAATGGAAGTGTGGGCGCTGGAGGCTTACGGTGCTGCCTACACCCTGCAGGAGATACTGACCGTCAAGTCCGACGACGTTACCGGCCGTGTCCGCACCTACGAGTCCATTGTCAAGGGCCATAACGTACCCACCCCCGGCGTACCCGAATCCTTCAAGGTGCTGGTGAAGGAGCTACAATCCCTGTGCCTGGATATCCAGGTGCTGGATAAGGACGGCAACCAGATCGAGCTGAAGGAAGACGAGGACGCCATGGACACCTTCAACCTGGCCCGCATGGACGCCGACAACGAGCGGCAGAACCGCTATGCCGACGAGGATGAACTGGCCGACGCAGGCTTTGATTACGTCAGCGACGAGGAAGTGGACGCTTCCTATGACGACGTTGACGATGACGACGAATTTTGAGAAAGAGGAGGAGCTGAATAAATGAGTTACGCAACTTTTGACGCCATTAAGATCGGCATCGCTTCTCCGGAGATGATCCGCGAGTGGTCCTACGGCGAGGTAAAAAAGCCGGAGACCATCAACTACCGCACCCTGAAGCCGGAACGGGACGGCCTGTTCTGCGAACGTATCTTCGGGCCCACCAAGGACTGGGAGTGCCACTGCGGCAAGTATAAGAAGATACGCTATAAGGGAAAAATCTGCGACCGCTGCGGCGTGGAAGTCACCCGTGCCAAGGTGCGCCGCGAGCGCATGGGCCACATTGACCTGGCCACCCCCGTCAGCCACATCTGGTACTTCAAGGGCATCCCCTCCCGTATGGGTCTGCTGCTGGACATCAGCCCCCGCATTCTGGAGAAGGTGCTGTACTTCGCCGCCTATATCGTCACCGATCCCGGCGAAACACCCCTGATGAAGAATCAGATACTGTCCGAAAAGGAATACCGCGATTACCGCGAAAAGTATGAGGACGACTTCCGCGCCGGTATGGGCGCCGAGGCCGTGAAGGAGCTGCTGCAGCAGATCGACCTGGAGCAGCTCAGCGAGCAGCTCCACGCCGAGCTGAAGACCACCTCCGGCCAGAAGAAGGCCCGTGTGGTCAAGCGCCTGGAGGTAGTGGATGCCTTCCGCATCTCCGGCAACAAGCCGGAGTGGATGGTCATCGACGTGCTGCCCGTGATCCCGCCCGAGCTGCGCCCCATGGTGCAGCTGGACGGCGGCCGCTTCGCTACCTCCGACCTGAACGACCTGTACCGCCGGGTCATCAACCGCAACAACCGTCTGCGCCGCCTGATGGAGCTGAACGCCCCCGATATCATCGTGCGCAACGAGAAGCGTATGTTGCAGGAAGCGGTGGACGCCCTGATCGACAACGGCCGCCGCGGCCGCCCTGTCACCGGTGCCAACAACCGCGCCCTCAAGTCTCTCAGCGATATGCTGAAGGGCAAGCAGGGCCGCTTCCGCCAGAACCTGCTGGGCAAGCGCGTGGACTACTCCGGCCGCTCTGTTATCTGTGTGGGCCCTGAGCTGAAGATTTACCAGTGCGGCGTACCCAAGGAGATGGCTGTGGAGCTGTTCCGCCCCTTCATTATGAAGAAGCTGGTGGAGGACGGCAGCGCCAACAACATCAAGTCCGCCAAGAAGATGGTGGACAAGGGCCGCACCGAGGTGTGGGACGCCCTGGATGAGATCATCAAGGACCATCCCGTCATGCTGAACCGCGCGCCTACCCTGCACCGTCTGGGCATCCAGGCCTTTGAGCCGGTGCTGGTGGAGGGCCGCGCCCTGAAGCTGCACCCCCTGAACTGTACCGCCTTCAACGCCGACTTCGACGGCGACCAGATGGCCATCCACGTTCCTCTGTCCGCCGAGGCCCAAGCCGAGGCCCGTCTGCTGATGCTGTCCGCCAACAACCTGCTGCGTCCTCAGGACGGTGGCCCCGTCACCGTGCCGACTCAGGATATGGTGCTGGGCTCCTACTACCTGACCTTCGAGCGGTTTGAGAACGGCGTTTCCCAGATGGACAACGACGCGTACTGGCCCCAGGGCATCGACTTCGCCCTGGCCGGCAAGAGCTACGACGAGCTGACCGACGAGGAGAAGGCCAACAACC
>CAKTMW010000100.1 GCA_934574095.1 uncultured Oscillospiraceae bacterium
ATGACGGTGTCGCCCCGGCAGATCATCGTGGGGGCCGGGACGGAGACGCTGTACACGCTGCTGATCCAGCTGCTGGGCCGGGAGAAGTGCTACGCCGTGGAGGATCCGGGGTACAGCAAGATCGGCAGTATCTACCGCAGCAATCAGGTGCGGCTGCGGCACGTGGCGCTGGACGAGAGCGGGCTTTCCTGTCAGGCGCTGCGGCAGACCGACGCCGACGTGGTGCATATCTCCCCCAGCCATCACTATCCCACCGGCATCGTCATGCCTGTCGCCCGCCGTCATGAGTTGCTGCGCTGGGCCGACGAGGGGGAGGGCCGGTACATTCTGGAGGACGACTACGACAGCGAGTTCCGGTTCGTGGGACGGCCTATCCCCACGCTGTTCTCCGACGACGAGCACCAGCACGTCATCTATCTGAACACCTTCTCCAAGACCATCGCGCCGTCTATCCGCATCAGCTATATGCTGCTGCCGCCAAGGCTGCTGGAGGACTATCGGGATAAGCTGGGGTTCTACTCCTGTACGGTGTCCAGCTTCGAGCAGTACACGCTGGCGGAGTTTCTGTCACGGGGGCACTATGAGCAGCATCTGAACCGGATGCGCAAGCGCTATCACCAGAAGCGGGACGCGGTGATCGACTGCATTCTGTCCGGGCCGCTGGCAGGCCGGGCGGAGATCATGGAGCAGGACGCGGGACTGCACTTTCTGGTGCGGTTGGACACGGCGCTGCCGGACGAGACGCTGCGGCAGCGGGCGGCGGAGCGGGGACTGCGGCTGGCACTGCTGTCGGATTACTACCGCCACGGCGAGGATGCGCCCCACCACGTGCTGGTGGTGAACTATTCCGGCATCGAATTGGAAAAATTACCCCAGGCGCTGGCGCGTCTGGCGGAAATCATCAAGGAGTGATAGTATGTACGACGAACTGACGAAAGAGGACATTCAGAAAATGCAGGAGGAGATCGACTACCGGGTGCAGCAGCTGCGGCCCAAGCTCATCGAGGACGTGCAGACGGCGCGGGCCTTCGGCGATCTCAGCGAGAATTTTGAGTATAAGTGCGCCAAGCAGGAGAAGAACCGCAACGACAGCCGCATTCGGTACCTGCAGCGGATGATAAAGACCGCCAAGGTCATCGGCGACAAGTCCACCGAGGACACGGCGGGACTTTACGACACGGTGGAGATTTTGATGGAGAACACCGGCCGCAGCCGCACCATTCAGTTGGTGACCACGCTGCGGCAGGATGCCCTGAAGGGCTGGATCAGCAAGGAATCTCCGGTGGGCCGGGCCGTTATGGGCCGCAAGGCAGGGGAGCGGGTGTATGTGGAGATGGAGAACGGCCGGGGGTACTATCTGACCATCCAGTCCATCACCAAGGGCAGCGACGACGGCTCGATTCCCATCGGCAGCTTTTAAGGAGGAACGGCCATGACCTTACAGCAATTGCGGTACGTCACCACCGTGGCGGAGAGCGGCACCATCAGCGGCGCGGCCAAGGCGCTGTTTATCTCCCAGCCCAGCTTGACCGCTGCCATCCAGGAGCTGGAAAAGGAGATGGGCATCACCATCTTCCTGCGTACCAACCGGGGCGTGGTGCTGAGCCGGGAGGGGGACGAGTTTCTGGGCTACGCCCGGCAGGTGCTGATGCAGGCGGAACTACTGGAGGAGCGCTACGGGGCGCAGTCCCAGCACAAGCAGCAGTTTTCCGTGTCCGCTCAGCACTACAACTTCGCGGCCCGTGTGTTTGCCCGTGTGGTGCGGGACATGGGCGGCGAGAAATACAGCATGGCCTTCCGGGAGACCACCACCTATGAGGTGATCGAGGACGTGGGGCTGATGCGCAGCGAGGTGGGCGTGCTGCTGATGACGGAGCAGAACGGCGAGGTACTGCGGCGGCTGTTCCGGGAGTACGAGCTGACCTATACGGAGCTGGTGCGGAAGGATGCCACCGTGTATGTGGACAAAAATCACCCGCTGGCGGGCCGGGGAGAGGTGACGGAGGATGAGCTGGCGCCCTATCCCTGCGTGACCTTTGAGCAGGGGACGCACAACGCGGTGTTCTTCTCGGAGGATATCTCCATGCCGGCGGTGACGCCCCG
>CAKTMW010000101.1 GCA_934574095.1 uncultured Oscillospiraceae bacterium
TCCTGCTGCAGGCCAAGGACGACCAGGGCAAGCCCCTGTTCCGGGACGATATCTACCGGACGCTGCGCGCCAACAAGACGCTGCTGGACCGGGTGATCCGCCGTCACATCCGGCGGCATGTACAGGAGTTAGGATGTGCAAAAGAAATGTATAACAAAAGTGAGGATAATCATCATGACTGATATGAGTGTAAACGAAGTGCTTCTGAAGATGCTGCGGCGTCCCGAAGAAACGCTGGAGGACATAAATCATTTGATGAAGGTCTATACTTTTGCTGGATGTATCGCTCGGGGCGAAGGGCTTTCGGATGAGGAGGTACGCACCACCGAGCTTTCTGCCATTCTTCATGATATTTCATGCCCGCTTTGCCGCAAACTGTATGGCAATACGCACTGGAGCTACCAAGAAGCACATGGAGAGACACTGATATACGATTTCTTTCAGGGAGAGCAGATGCCTGAAAATGAGGTAAAAGAGATTGCATACATTGTTTCCCATCATCACACGTATTCTGCTGTTAATAGTACACCCTTCCAGATTTTGTATGAGGCAGACTTCCTGGTAAACGCAGGCGAACAGCACTATGAAAAGACGGCTGTGCTGCAGATGCGAAATGAGGCTTTTCGCACAAAAACCGGAATTGAGCTGCTGCACACGATTTACCTGTAAAACAGTAATGTTAGGTGAAAGGAGAACAAAATGGCAATGGATGCATTTTCCGCCAGCCTGATGGCGGACAAGCGCGAGATTATCTTCGCGCCCACCGTGTATAAGTTTCAGACCTTCGCCCAGATGGCGGAGGAGTTCCAGCTGAACGAGCGTGACGTGGTGCTGACCAACGAGTTCATCTATACCCCCTTCATGAAGGACCTGGGGCTGAAGTGCGGCTTCGTGTTCCAGGAGAAGTTCGGCGCGGGCGAGCCCTCCGAGGCCATGATCCAGACCATGTACGACGCCATCCCCTACGACAGCTACGACCGCGTCATCGCCGTGGGCGGCGGCGCTATCATGGACCTGTGCAAGCTGCTGGGCTGCAAGCGGCCCGACAGCGTCCACGAGCTGTACTACAAGCGCTTCCCCGTTGTCCACGAGAAGGACGTCATCGCCATCCCCACCACCTGCGGCACCGGCAGCGAGTGCACCAACATCTCCGTGGCCATCGTGAAAACGGAGATCGACGGCCAGCTCACCGGCGGCGAGACCAAGCTGGGCCTGGTGTCCGACGACATCATCCCCAACAAGGTGTGCCTGATCCCGGAGCTCATCAAGACGCTGCCCTACAAGCCCTTTGCCTGCTCCGCCATCGACGCCCTGGTCCACGCCACCGAGTCCTTCCTGAGCCCCCACCGTAAGACCATCACCAGCGAGATGTTCTCGGAGAAGGCCATGGACATGATCCTGAAGGGCTTCAAGCTCATCGACGAGAAGGGGCAGGACGCCCGGTTCGAGTATCTGGACGAGTTCGTGACGGCCAGCTTTTTCGCCGGCATCGCCTTTCTGAAGGCGGGCTGCGGCCCCGTCCACGGCATGAGCTTCCCCCTGGGCGGCACGTATCATGTGCCCCACGGCGAGAGCAACTATATGCTGTTTGGCGCGATCCTGCGGTACTATGACCGCAACGACCCCAACGGCGAGATCATGAAGTTCAAGCGCCTGGTGGCGGACATCACCGGCTGCCAGGCGGAGAACGCCATCGGCTACCTGTGCGACCTGCTGCAGCGGATCCTGCCGCTGCGTCCCCTGCGGGACTGCGGCTTCACCGAGGCGGACTTCAAGGCCTTCCCCCTCAGCGTGGAGGCCAACCAGCAGCGGCTGATGACCAACGCCTACTACCCCTTCGACATGGCCGCCGAGGAAGAAATCTACCGCGAGTGCTATTGAGGGGGACAGACAATGGACAAGAAGAAAATCGAAACACTGGCGGCCCAGATCCGGTTGGAGACGCTGAAGGTCATCCATTCCCGCGGCTTCGGCCACGTGGGCGGCTCCATGGACCTGGCCGACCTGATGGCCGTGCTGTACGGCGAGGTCATGCATTTTGAT
>CAKTMW010000102.1 GCA_934574095.1 uncultured Oscillospiraceae bacterium
TTTCGATGTTTTTCGTCGGCTCGATTTCGACCGGACTGCTGTCTCTCGCGGACAGCTAGGTTAGATTACCACACCTTGCCGCCTTTGTCAACGCCTTTTTACCCTATTTTTCCATCTTTGATGGCAGCCGGAGATGCATAAGTTATTCTTATGGTTGTTTTCAGTGAAGCTCGCCGGTTTGCACAAGCGGTACTTGTGAAAAGCCGCACATCTTGGCTATTTTTCCTATTTACTTTCGCCCCACAAAGTAGTAAAGTATCGCCAACAAAGTTCAACAGCGATGATGGACATCCAGTAAGATGCTGTGGCGATCTTCCTCAGAGAGCAGCCGGTGGTGCAAGGCTGCGGAGATACAGCGTCCCAATTACCGTCCTGAGCCGCGCCCCGAAGCTTCTTGTAAGTGGTAGGCGGTGCCGGGTGCGCCCGATATCGCGCTGCGGATATATCACCATGCTTCAAATGGCTGTATCCTATGAGGCCGCGCAGGCGGTAAACTGAGGTGGTACCACGGGTCAAGCTCGTCCTCTGTGTCCTTTTGGGACATGGAGGGCGTTTTTTTATTGCAACTTACGCGGAGGAGCGAGACATATGACAATCCACATTGACACAAAGCGATACCCGCGGCGGCGGGACGATCGATCAACACTGTGATACACGCCGATGCTGCGGCGGCAGAAACGCAGCAACTACTATTTTAACCAAGGAGGAGCGCATTATGCCCGCCATTACATTTTACAAGCACGAACCCATCCCCATGGAGATGCACAAGGTGAAGATCGTCCAGCAGCTGCACCTGCTGCCCACGGAGCAGCGGCTGCAAAAGATGCAGGAGGCCGGGTTCAACACCTTCCAGCTGCACAACAAGGATATCTTTCTGGACATGCTGACGGACTCCGGCGTGAACGCCATGTCCGACCGGCAGCAGGCCGCCATGCTGACAGCGGACGACGCCTACGCAGGGTCGGAGACCTTTTACAAGATGCAGGCGAAATTGCAGGAGCTGTTCGGCATCGAGAACTGCCTGCCCGCCCATCAGGGCCGGGCCTGCGAGAACATTCTGGCCACCCGGTTTGTCAAGCCCGGCAGCTGCGTTATCATGAACTACCACTTCACCACCGCCAAGGCTCACATCACCCGTCTGGGCGGCCGCGTGGAGGAGCTGGTGAAGAAGGAGGGGCTGGAGAGCCGCAGCGACCTGCCCTTCAAGGGCGACATTGATCTGGACGCGCTGGCGGCCTGCATCCAGCGGGAGACCCCGGAGAACATCCCCTTCGTCCGTCTGGAGGCCGGCACCAACCTGATCGGCGGTCAGCCCATCTCTTACGCCAACATGAAGGCGGCCACCGCCATCTGCCATCGTCACAGCCTGCTGACGGTGCTGGACGCCTCGCTTTTGCAGGATAACCTGTACTTCATCAAGACCCGTGAGCCGGGGATGGAGGACAAGTCCATCCGGGAGATCACCCGGATGATCGCGGACCTGTTCGACATTATCTACTTCTCCGCCCGGAAGTTCGGCTTTGCCCGGGGCGGCGCCATCCTGGTGCGGGACAAGGAGCTGTTCCACTCCATGGAGGATCTGATCCCCATGTTTGAGGGCTTCCTCACCTACGGCGGCATGTCCGTGAAGGAGATGGAGGCCATGACGGTGGGCTTTGAGGAGACCATGGACATGGACGTGATCTCTCAGGGGCCCCAGTTCATCGACTACTGCGTGAAGCGGCTGGACGAGTACGGCGTGCCGGTGATCACCCCCGGCGGCGGTCTGGGCGCTCACATCGACGTGAAGGAATTCCTGCCCCACGTGCCCCAGAGCCAGTACTCCGCCTGCGCCCTGTCCTGCGCCCTGTACATCTGCGGCGGCATCCGGGGCATGGAGCGGGGCACGCTGTCCGAGGAGCGTGAGCCGGACGGCACCGAGCGCATCGCCAGCATGGAGCTGCTGCGGCTGGCCTTCCCCCGCCGGGTATTCACCCTGTC
>CAKTMW010000103.1 GCA_934574095.1 uncultured Oscillospiraceae bacterium
TTCTTGTCTACTTCTCCCCTCGCCATAGGCTTTTTTCTCCCCCCGGCAGAGCCGGGGGTTCTCTTTTGTAACCAACAGAAACGAAGGGCGGAGACGGTCCATACCGTCCTCCGCCCAATGCGTTATGACCAGCAGGCGTTCTCTCCGTCCAGCAAAAAGCCGTCCGTGTCGTGAACGAAGCCGTTGTCCAGCATCTGCCGCCAGGTGGCAGTGCCGCTGGCGCCGTGGTTCCCCGTCATGGTGTCGTACACCGTGGGGGGAAACTGCTGGGCGTCCTCCCGCAACTCCTCGCCTACCCGGCCGAAGGTGCTGCCCCGGTTGTCGGTAAAGGCCTGGTCGTTGCCCTTATCCCGATAGGCACCGTAGCTGCTTCTGCCATTCCGGGCAGCGCCGTTGCTGTCGGTCAGCCCATCGTTCACGGTACCGTTGTCCTTGTCGGCGTCATTGTTATCGTTGGTGCTGTTGTTCTTGTCGCCGTTGGTGGTGTTGTTGCTGTTGCTGCCGGGGCGGTTGGTGTTGTTCTTGTTCTCGCCGCAGCCTGCCAGCGCCAGCATCAGCAGCGCCGCCATCAGCAGCGCCATCACTTTTTTCGTCATGTCCCATCCTCCTTTTTATCAAATTCTCCGGGCACAGTGCTTTGCGTGCCGTGTGTAGTATGGTCGATTTTCGGCGAAACTACCGGCTGTAACTTCTCCCAGCGTTGCATTTTGCTGTGAGCTGTGGTAAAATAATAATCTATCCATTGAAGAGAATACAATTTGTAATATCAAACATACTTACAACGTTCTGTTATCATTTGGAGGGGTATTATGCAAAAGCTGGAAAAACAGTTTCATATTCGCTGCGTAGAGGGCGATGTGGGCCGCTACGTGATCCTGCCCGGCGATCCCGGCCGGTGCGAGAAGATCGCCGCGCTGTTTGACGACGCGCATTTCGTGTCCCAGAATCGGGAATATACCATCTATACCGGCACGCTGCTGGGGGAAAAGGTGTCCGTCTGCTCCACCGGCATCGGCGGGCCCTCTGCCTCCATCGCCATGGAGGAGCTGCACAACATCGGCGCGGATACCTTCATCCGGGTGGGCACCTGCGGCGGCATCGACCTTGACGTCCGCAGCGGCGACGTGGTCATCGCCACCGGTGCCATCCGCTTCGAGCATACCAGCCGGGAGTACGCCCCCATCGAATACCCCGCCGTGGCCAATTTTGAGGTAGCCACCGCGCTGGTCCAGGCCGCCAAGGCCCTGGGCAAGCGCACACAGGTGGGCGTGGTCCAGTGCAAGGACTCCTTCTATGGTCAGCATTCCCCTGCCCGTATGCCCGTATCCTACGAGCTGCTGAATAAGTGGGAGGCGTGGAAGCGCCTGCACGTCAAGGCCAGCGAGATGGAGTCCGCAGCTCTCTTCGTGGTGGCCGACGCACTGGGCTGCCGCTGCGGCAGCTGCTTCCACGTCATCTGGAACCAGGAGCGGGAGGCCGCGGGCCTGGACCAGGACATGAACGAGGACACCACCTCCGCCGTGCAGGTGGGCGTCGAAGCCCTGAAGCTGCTGATCCAGCAGGACCGGGCCGGCGGCAAGTAAACAGATACCAATAAGGAGCGATACATATGATCTGGTCTATTATCGTCGGCGGCGTCATCGGTTGGCTGGCCGGCAAGCTGATGAACAGTAAAGGCGGCGTTCTGCGCAACATCATTCTGGGCGTTGTGGGCAGCGGCGTAGGCAACTGGCTGGCTGGAGCCATCGGACTGGTGGCCCGCAACTCTCTGGGCTCCTTCCTCATCGGTGTGGGCGGCGCCTGCGTGGTGATCCTCATTTGCCGTTGGCTGTTCAAATAAACGCAAAAATCAAAACCTCCGGCTAAGCCGGAGGTTTGACCAGGCCCTATAAGGGCCTATTACGGACGAAGCCCCTTAAGGGG
>CAKTMW010000104.1 GCA_934574095.1 uncultured Oscillospiraceae bacterium
TTCAGCAGGGAGATGACCACGATCATCAGCAGGGTCAGCAGGCAGTAGTAGTTCCAGGGGATCTGCTTGATGAACATTTCAATACCGCTGACGGACTCGGAATTGACGTAGCCGGAAACGGCAGCAGCCCAGGAGGACACGGGCGCGATCATGCAGACGGGAGCGGCGGTAGCGTCGATGACGTAGGCCAGCTTGGCGCGGGAAATGTGATGGCTCTCGGTGACGGGACGCATCACGGCGCCCACGGTCAGGCAGTTGAAATAGTCGTCGATGAAGATCAGGACGCCCAGCAGCATGGTCATCAGCTGCGCGCCGGCGCGGGTCTTAACGGCCTTCTTGGCCCAGCGGCCGAAGGCCTCGGAGCCGCCGGTCTTGTTCATCAGGTCAACCATGATACCCAGGACAACCAGGAACACGATGATGGCGATGTTGCCGGAATCGGAAACGGTGGTGACGATACCGTTGTCACCCTCGACCAGCTGAACAACAGTCTCCCAGGGGTGGAAGTTGCTGACCAGCAGCGCGCCCACCAGGCAGCCCAGGAACAGGGAAGAATACACTTCCTTGGAAATCAGGGCCAGCACGATGGCCACGATGGGGGGTAGCAGAGACCAGAAGGTGCCTGCGAAGGGAGTGGTGGTCTCGATCATTTCGCCATCAACTTCCAGCGTGGGCAGCGGAGCATCCTTAAACATGACGCCGAGAATCACCAGCAGCACGATAAAGATACCCAGCGCAACAAAATACGCTATCTTTGTGCTTTTCTTTTCCATTATGAGATTTACCTCCTCATGATTTATGGTGCTCTCATCTTAGCCTGTTTTTAACAGATTGTCAATATTTCAACGAACGCACGATTGGGTAGATTTTAACAAATTATGAACTCGACTTTCTCCCTTTTCTCCAATTTTTAGCGTGTATTTATGGCGCCTTGTCGTAATTTCCATTTTTTTAACGCGCTTTTAACGGCAGTTTTGCGTAAGCTTCCCGCTTAGAGGAGGTACTCTCTCGTTAACATTTTTGGCGAAGCGTCTATTTTTTCGCCAATTTTTGTTTGACACCCGCAAAAAAAGAAAGCCCCCGATGGGAGCTTTCTTTTCAGTTGATTAAGATCGCTTACTTTGCCAGAACCTTGTTGGCCTCGGCCATTTCCTGGAAGATACCGGCGTGCTTCTTGCTGACGATAGCCTTGATGACCAGCAGAGTAGCGACCATCAGGACGCAGGCAATGATCAGGCAGATGACCACGTTCTGGATCAGGCCGGCCAGAATGAAGCTGACGAAAGCAACACCGGCAACGGTCAGAGCGTAGGGGATCTGGGTGAACACGTGGTTCAGGTGATAGCAGTGGGCACCGGCGGAAGCCATGATGGTGGTATCGGAGATGGGGGAGCAGTGGTCGCCCATAACGCCGCCGGAGCAGGCAGCCGCCAGACCAATGGTGCACAGGATGGGCTGGGTGTTGAAGTCAAAGACCTGAACAACAATGGGAGCCATGATGCCGATGGTGCCCCAGGAGGTACCGGTGGCAAAGCCGATGGCAGCGCCGATGATGAAGATCACGGCAGGCAGGAACTTGGCCAGCTCACCAGCGCCCGACATGGCGTTGACGACGAAGTTGGCGGAATACATACCGTAACGGGT
>CAKTMW010000105.1 GCA_934574095.1 uncultured Oscillospiraceae bacterium
TCGGCGCCCCAGATGTTGATGACCTTATCGAAGCCGCGGACGGCGAATTTGTTGCGGTGATAGGCGATATCGGCGGCGAAGTAGGTATAGAAGCCGTTGGCGCGGCGCAGCACGTCGTCCTTCAATGCCAGCTTCTCGATGTCCGCGTCGGACTTTCCGGCGGCCCGCAGGTTCTTCGCCAGAATTTCGGCGGTCTTGAGCCACAGGGCGCCGTCCTTTTCGTAGGTGTAGCCCTGCGCCGTCAGCGCCGCCACGGTGTCGGCCACGTAGCCACTCTCGTGGAGGGAGGACTCGAAGAACCACTCGTCATAGTGGATGCCGTAGCGCTCCAGATCCGCCTTCATCTTGGGGATGTTGTGGCGCAGGCCAAACTGGGCCAGGGCGTCGTGGCGGGTCTTTTCGTCGCAGTCCAGATACTTGTCGCCCTCTTTCTCATAGAACAGCTGGGCCAGCTCCCGGATATCGTCGCCGTGGTAGCCGTCCTCCGGGAACTCCACCGCGTCCTCGCCCTTGATGATCTGGAAGTAGCGGGCCTCCAGGCTCTTGGCAAACTTCTCGATCTGGTTGCCGGCGTCGTTGACGTAGAACTCACGCCACACATCCGCGCCGGACTTGGCCAGTACGCTTGCCAGCGTGTCGCCCAGCACACCGCCGCGGGCGTTGCCCATGTGCATGGGGCCGGTGGGGTTGGCGGAGACGAACTCCACCATGATCCTGCGGCCCGCCAGCATGTCGCTGCATCCGTAGTCCGCGCCCGCCGTCTCAATGGCGGTGACGGTATCGCCGAACCACTTGTCGCCCAGCCGGAAGTTCATAAAGCCGGGGCCCGCGATCTCCACGGAGGTGAAATAGCTGCCCTCCAGCGCCATATGCTGGGTCAAGACCGTCGCCACCTGACGGGGATTCATCTTCATAGCCTTGGCCGCCGCCAGACAGAATGTGGTGGTATAATCGCCGTTGGACACGTCCTTGGGTATCTCCACCGACGGCTCGACGGCCACGCCCTCCGGCAGGAGGTTTTCCTTTACAGCGGCGGCGTAGGCCTGCTTTGTCAGCTCCTGCACCTGCTCCTTGGCTTTTTGGATCATATTCATAGCGGTTCTCTCTCCTTAGTATTTGTCGATGTCTACTTCCAGCACCTGGTGTACCGGTTCCCGTAAAAATTGAGGGGCCAGCGCGCCGAAATCGCCGGTGATATCGCTGGCATATAATGTGATGGTCCCCTGCCGCTCTCCGCACAGGGCGTCGTGCCGGGCCAGCGAGTCCCGCAGCTGCCGGGCAGCCTGCGCGCCGGAGTCCACCAGCGTCACATCAGGGCCCATGATCTTGGCCACCACCTCTTCCAGCAGGGGATAGTGGGTGCAGCCCAAAATCAGGGTGTCAATACCCTCGGCTTTCAGCGGCTCCAGATACTCCCGTGCCACCGTCTCCACCACGCAGTCCCCTACCCGGTAACGGCTGTTCTCCACCAGCGGCACGAACAGCGGACAGGCCCTGGCGATGACGGTCACGCCGCCGTCCATGGCGGCGATGGTGCGCTCATACGCGCCGGAGCGCACCGACGCGGCGGTGGCGATCAGCCCCACCCGC